>NZ_JBHZGK010000009.1:0-144387 GCF_051900425.1 Frateuria sp. GZRR33 | reverse complement strand
GGTGGATGCTCGACTACAACGAGCAACGCCCCCACGAATCGCTCGGTGATCTGACACCCGCCGAGTACCGCCAACAAGCCGCCAGTCGTTCTACTTTTGAAGTGTCTGCTTGACGGGGGAGCTTACGAGAGTAGCCCGCAGCTTAAGCAGGCCGTAAGCCGGACCAGCTAATTTTCCCTAGAAAATTCTTACCCGCAATTCAGTATATAGCGTACCCCCATGCCCCCCTGCTCCCCCCACATGGAAGGGAACAATCCGCCGCTGTGAGCGTAGCCTAGTCCTCTCCCCAGCAAGTCCTAGGGGCTAGGGCGTGTGCCTCTCTGAGAGCTTCTATGAGCGTCCTAGGCGTAGGGCGATTAGCTCAGCGGTAGACGCTGGAGCGTAGCGACAGGGGAACGTAGTGACCTACTGCCTCAACTAGGCAGGTCTCACGCAAGGTGAGGCAAGGGCTGAGGGCTAGGTGTTCACACTGGGGGAGTGTGCACGCTTCACACGTTCACATTGAACGGTGTGCACGAGGGGGCTAGAGTGTGCACGTTCCTCGGCTACAGGCAACAAAAAAGGCCCCCTGTTGGGAGCCTCTTTTTCCATTGGAATCAATGGTCTACAGCGTGGTGGGCGATGCAAGGATCGAACTTGCGACACCTGCCGTGTGAAGGCAGTGCTCTACCGCTGAGCTAATCGCCCGAGAGCGCGCAACTATACGGACCCTCGCGGGCGCGGTCAATGGGCACGTCGGCTTCGGGTGGCGTTCGGTAGAATGCCCGCCTTTCAGGCAGGCGCCGACCCCATGGAACTTCTCGCTCCCATCCTGCACGCGCTGCAGCACTTCCAACTGACGCCATGGAAGCTGGTCGGTTTCGCCGGCACCTTCATGTTCACCAGCCGCTGGTTCGTGCAGTTGTATTACACGCGCAAGTACAAGCGGGTGGTGATGCCGCTGTCGTTCTGGTGGCTGTCGGTGGTCGGCAGCGCACTGCTGCTTGCGTACTTCACCGTGGGCAAGAACGACTCGGTCGGAATCCTCTCCAACTTCTTCCCGGTGTTCGTGTCGGTCTACAACCTGGTAGTGCACATGCGCCACCGCCGGAACAGCATCGCCGGCGACCAGGCCTGAGGGCGTTCCGCCGGCGGACACGGGCGCGCCGGGTGCCCGCCGGGTGCCCGCAGTTGCTGATCTAGCCGCGTGTCCCCGGCGCGACCTGCTACGGTCGCGCCCGAGGGGCGCCCGGCAGGCTCTAGTCCGGGTCGTAGTCGAGGTTGGACGCGAGCCAGCGCTCGGCCTCCTCGCGGCTCCAGCCCTTGCGCCGGGCGTAGTCCTCGACCTGCTCGCGGGTCAGGCGGCCGACCACGAAATACTGGCTGCCCGGGTGGGAGAAATACCAGCCCGAGACGGCCGCGGCCGGGTACATCGAAAAGCCCTCGGTGAGCTCGATGCCTGCGTTGGCCCGGGCGTCGAGCAGGCGGAACAGGATGGTCTTCTCGGTGTGGTCGGGGCAGGCGGGATATCCCGGGGCCGGACGGATGCCCCGGTACGTCTCGGCGATCAGGGCGTCGTTGTCCAGCGTTTCGTCAGGTGCGTAGCCCCAGAACTCGCGGCGCACGCGTTCGTGCATGCGTTCGGCGAAGGCTTCGGCGAGGCGGTCGGCGAGGGCCTTGAGGATGATGGACGAGTAGTCGTCGTGCTCGGCGTGGAATCGCTCCAGGTGCGGCTCGATGCCCAGGCCCGCGGTGACCGCGAAACCGCCGATCCAGTCACGCTTGCCGTGCTCCCTTGGCGCGATGAAGTCGGACAGGCAGAGGTTCGGGCGTTCGACCGGCTTGTCGGCCTGCTGGCGCAGGTGGTGGAGCATGACCTTTGCCGCAGCCGCCGCGGCCGTCGTTTCCGGCAAGCCCTGGCCCCTCAGGCCAGCCCCATCCGGGCGGAGAGGGAGCACGTCCAGTTCAATGTCGTCGCCGACGCTGGCAGCGGGCCAGAAGCCGATGACGGCGCGCGCGGTCAGCCACTTGCCGGCGACGATGCGGTCGAGCATCTTCTGCGCGTCGTTGAACAGTTCGGTCGCCTGGGACCCCACGACCTCGTCGGTGAGGATCGCCGGGTAATGGCCGGCCAGTTCCCATGCCTGGAAAAACGGCGTCCAGTCGATGTACTCGCGCAGCTCCGCCAGGTCGTAGTCGTCGAACACGGTAAGGCCCGGGCGGGCCGGCTGCGGCGGGTCGTAGTTCGCCCAGTCGCAGGTGAAGCGCTGCGAGCGGGCCTTTTCCAATGGCACCAGCTGCTTGCCGGGGCCGCGGTGGCGGTGGCGCTCGCGCACCTCGGCGTACTCGGCGCGGATCTTTGCCATGAAGCCGTCGACCAGGTCCTTGCTGACCAGTGACTGCGCCACGCCGACCGCGCGCGAGGCGTCCTTAACCCACACGCACGGTGACTTGTAGTGCGGCTCGATCTTGAGCGCGGTGTGTGCACGCGACGTGGTGGCACCGCCGATCAGCAGCGGCACGCTGAAGCCCTGGCGCTGCATTTCGCGGGCAACGTGGCCCATCTCTTCCAGCGAGGGCGTGATCAGGCCGGACAGGCCGATCATGTCGGCCTTTTCGGCAATCGCGGTGTCCAGGATCTTCTGCGCCGGCACCATCACGCCCAGGTCGATCACGTCGAAGTTGTTGCAGCGCAGGACCACACCGACGATGTTCTTGCCGATGTCGTGCACGTCGCCCTTGACCGTGGCCATCACGATCTTGCCGTTGCTCTTGCCGGTGTCGCCCGTGCGTGCCTTCTCCGCTTCGATGTAGGGCAGCAGGTAGGCCACGGCCTTCTTCATGACGCGGGCGGACTTGACCACCTGCGGCAGGAACATCTTGCCGGCGCCGAACAGGTCGCCGACGACGTTCATGCCGTCCATCAACGGGCCTTCGATGACGTCCAGCGGGCGCGTGCACTGTTGGCGCGCTTCCTCGGTGTCCTCGACCACGTACTGGTCGATGCCGTGGACCAGCGCGTGGGCGAGCCGTTCGCGCACGGGCCTGGCGCGCCAGGCGAGGCTTTCCACCACCACCTCGCCCTTCCTGGCCTTGTAGCGGTCGGCGATCTCCAGCAGCCGTTCGGTGGCGTCGGCGCGGCGGTTGAGCACCACGTCCTCGACCCGCTCGCGCAGCTCGGAATCCAGATCGTCGTAGATCGCCAACGCACCGGCGTTGACGATGCCCATATCCATGCCGGCCTTGATGGCGTGGTACAGGAACACCGAGTGGATCGCCTCCCGCACCACGTTGTTGCCGCGGAAGGAGAACGAGACGTTCGACACGCCGCCGGAAACGTGGCAGGCGGGAAAGCGTCGTTTCAGTTCGCGGGTGGCATCGATGAAATCCACCGCGTAGTTGTTGTGTTCCTCGATGCCGGTGGCGATGGCGAAGATGTTCGGGTCGAAGATGATGTCTTCGGGCGGAAAGTCGAGCTGCCCGGTGAGCAGGGCGTAGGCGCGCGAGCAGATCTCCACCTTGCGCGCGCAGGTATCGGCCTGGCCTTCCTCGTCGAACGCCATCACCACCGCGGCGGCGCCGTACTGGCGCACCTTGCGCGCCTGTTCGAGGAAGGCTTCCTCGCCTTCCTTCATCGAGATCGAGTTGACGATGCCCTTGCCCTGCAGGCAGCGCAGGCCGGCTTCGATCACGCTCCATTTGGACGAATCGACCATCACCGGCACACGCGCGATGTCCGGCTCGGCGGCAATCAGGTTGAGGAAGCGCACCATCGTTGCCTCGGAGTCGATCAGGCCCTCGTCCATGTTGACGTCGATGATCTGCGCGCCGTTGGCGACCTGCTGGCGCGCGACCTCGACCGCCTCCTCGTAGCGGTCTTCCTTGATCAGCTTCTTGAACTGCGCCGAGCCGGTGACGTTGGTGCGCTCGCCGACGTTGACGAAGAGCAGGTCCGGCGTGAGAACCAGCGGTTCGAGGCCGGAGAGGCGGGTGTGGCGGATGGTGGTCATGCGTTTGCTTCTGCTTTTTCTTGTGCCCCCTCTCCCCTTCGGGGAGAGGGCCGGGGTGAGGGGGCGGCGCTTGCGGGAACGGCTAAAAGAGCGGGCATTGGTGCTGGACCATCGCTAGAGTGGCCCCTCACCCCAACCCTCTCCCCGGAGGGGAGAGGGAGCGGGCTCCGGATATTCACGCGGCTTCCCGCGAGGCCATAGGCAACCGCCGCGGCACGCAGCCGCGCACCGCTTCGGCGATCGCCGCGATATGCGCGGGCGTGGTGCCACAGCAGCCGCCCACCAGGTTGAGCAACCCATCGCGAGCGAAGCTCGCCACCACGCTGGCCATCTGTTCGGGCGTTTCGTCGTATTCGGCAAAGGCGTTGGGCAGGCCGGCGTTGGGGTGCGTGCTGACGTAGCAGTCGGCCACGTCGGCCAGGGTCTGCACGTGCGGGCGCAGGTCGGCGGCACCGAGTGCGCAGTTGAGGCCTACCGCCAAGGGGCGGGCGTGGGCGATCGAGTAGTAGAACGCCTCGGCGGTCTGGCCCGAGAGCGTGCGGCCGGAGCGGTCGGTGATTGTGCCGGAGATCATCACCGGGACGCGTGCGCCACGCTCGCGGAACAGCTCCGACAGCGCGAACAGCGCGGCCTTGGCATTGAGCGTGTCGAAGATGGTTTCCACCATCACGATGTCCGCCCCGCCGTCGATCAGGCCGGCGGCCGATTCGCGGTAGTCGGTGGCCAGTTCCTCGAACGTGACGTTGCGGAAACCCGGGTCGTTGACGTCCGGCGACAGGGAGGCGGTGCGGCTGGTCGGTCCCAGCACGCCGATGGCGAAGCGGGGCTTGCCGGGCGTCCTGGCGGTGTACGCGTCGCAGGCAGCGCGCGCCAGCCGGGCGCCCTCCAGGTTGAGCTCGTACGCCAGGTGCTGGAGGTGATAGTCCGCCTGGCTGATGCGGGTGGAGTTGAAGGTGTTGGTCTCGACCAGGTCGGCGCCTGCTTCGAGGTAGGCCTCGTGCACGCCGCGGATCAGCTCCGGGCGGGTGAGCGAGAGCAGGTCGTTGTTGCCCTTCAGGTCGCAGCCGCCCGGATGGGCATGGTCATGCCGGGTGTCGTGGCCGTTCGCGAAGCGCTCGCCGCGGAAGCCCGACTCGTCCAGCGCATGGCCTTGCAACATGGTGCCCATCGCGCCGTCGAGGATCAGGATGCGCTCGCGCAAGGCCTGTTCGAGCGGGGCGACGCGGTCGGGATGGAGCCAGGGCAGGGTGGTCATGTTTTTCTCGACTGTGCGGGTGCGAGGCGGTTGCCCCCATCCGCCCTTCGGGCAGCTTCCCCCGCGCGGGGGAAGGATCGGTTTACGGTTTGCGGGCCAGCAGGCTGACCACTTCGAAATGCGGCGCCTTGCGCTCGCGGCTCAGGCGCACGCAACTGGAAACGGTCAGGCCGGCGTCGGTGGCGAGGCGCGACAGCTCCTCGCCGGTGAAGCCAAGGTTGCGGTGATCGAACGGCTCGACCGCGGTGCGGTGGGCGTGCCTGCCCAGCGTCACGGCGAGCAACCGGCCGCCGTTGCGCAGCAGGCGGGCGGCTTCGGCCACGGCCTGGGCCGGGCGCTCGGCATAGGTCAGCGCGTGCAACATCAGCACCAGGTCGAAACGGCGCTCGCCGAGATCCAGCGCGTGCATGTCACCTTCGCGCACTTCCACGTTCGGGAAAGCCTGCAGGCGCTGCGCGGCCGCGGCGACCACGCGCTCGCTCGAGTCCACGCAGACGATCGATCGGGCATGCGGTGCCAACAGCTCGGCGGTGATGCCGTCGCCCGAGGCGATGTCCAGCACGTCGCCGGTTTCCAGCAACTGCAGTAGCGAGCGGGCGAGCGTCTCCCAGGTGCGCCCAGGGGAGTAGTGGCGTTCCATGTCACCGGCGACGGTGTCCGCCCAACCTTCGGCGCGGGCGCGACTGGCCAGCACCGATGGCAGGCGCGCGGCGTCCTCGCGGAGCAGGGCGTCGTCGATGCTCTCGCGCAGCGAGTGCAGCACCGCGTGCTGGTGCGAGCCACCTTCGTTGTTGGCCCGGTAATAGGCCGACACGCCGGCACGGCGGTCGCGAACCAGCTCCGCTTCCTTGAGCTTGGCCAGATGCGTGGACACGCGCGGCTGGGCCAGGTGCAGCACCTGCGCCAGCTCGGCCACGGTCAGTTCCTCGCGCTCCAGCAGGGCGAGCAGGCGCACGCGGGTGGGATCGGCCAGCAGGCGCAGGACGCCTGAGGCGGTCGCCAGATCCATTTCCATCCTTTTATCGCGATGCAGAGATGGGTAGGCTAGGCGGCGATCGCATGCCCGTCAAGAGCGCGCGCCGGCGATGCAGTGTCAGCTTCAGCCAGCCGGCCCGTATGACGCACAGAGACCGGTGGGCTGCAGGCCACTACGGGCGTGCATGAGGGTCGGTTAAACTAGCGGGCTTCGCCAAGCCTTGGAGCCGCCCATGGATTTCCGTTTCACCGAAGACCAGCTCTCGATCCAGTCGATCGCCCGCGATTTCGCGCAGAAGCGTATCGCGCCGGTGGCGGCCGAGCTGGACGCCAAGGGCCAGTTCCCGCTGGAGAACATCCAGGAAATGGGCCAGCTTGGCCTGATGGGCATCGAGGTGCCGACCGAGTACGGCGGCGCGGGAATGGACCCGATCGCCTACGTGCTGGCGATGATCGAGATCGCCGCGGCCGACGCCGCCACCTCGACCATCATGTCGGTCAACAACTCGCTGTTCTGCAACGGCATCCTCAAGCACGGCACCGAGGAGCAGAAGCAGACCTACGTGCGTGCCATCGCCTCGGGCGAGGCCATCGGTGCCTATGCGCTGACCGAGCCGCAGTCCGGTTCGGATGCCTCGGCCATGCACACGCGTGCGACCAGGAACGCCGACGGCGACTGGGTGATCAACGGCAAGAAGAGCTGGATCACCTCCGGCCCCGTCGCGCGCTACATCGTGCTGTTCGCGATCACCACGCCGGGCATCGGTGCCAAGGGCGTGTCGGCGTTCATCATCGATACCCAGAAGAAGGGTTTTCTGGCCGGCAAGACCGAGCCGAAGCTGGGCATCCGTGCGTCGGCCACTTGCGAGATCGAGTTCAACGACTACGTATGCCCGAAGGAAAACCTGCTGGGCCAGGAAGGCAAGGGCTTCGCGATCGCGATGGGCGTGCTCGATGCGGGCCGTATCGGCATCGCCTCGCAGGCCGTGGGCATCGCCCGCGCCGCTTATGAAGCCACGCTGCAGTGGTCGCGCGACCGCAAGGCGTTCGGCGCGCCGATCGGCACGTTCCAGATGACCCAGGCCAAGATCGCCGACATGAAGTGCAAGCTGGACGCGGCCACGCTGCTGACGCTGCGTGCGGCGTGGGCCAAGGGCGAGGCGGAGAAGAACGATGGCCGCTTCGGCACCGAGGCGGCGATCGCCAAGCTCACCGCGTCGGAGGCGGCGATGTGGATCAGCCACCAGGCGGTGCAGATCCATGGCGGCATGGGCTATTCGAAGGAGATGCCGCTGGAGCGGTATTTCCGCGATGCCAAAATCACCGAGATCTACGAGGGCACCAGCGAGATCCAGCGTATCGTGATCGCTCGCAACGAGACCGGCCTGCGCTGAGTTTTTGCCACCCTCTCCCTTCCGGGGAGAGGGTTGGGGTGAAGGGGCGGGCTCGCGGGCATGCTTCCCGCATTGGGACGCTTTGGTTGTCGTTCTTGCGTGGTCTCTTCGCGACTTGGCTCGCCTGCGGCGGGCTTCCGATCGCCTGCCAGCGCTCGGGTCACTTTCTTTGCTGGCCCAAAGAAAGTAACCAAAGAAATGGCCCGGCTAAGCCCGGGGTGGCTAAAAAGCTAGGCGCCTGCGCGCTTTGCTTGGTCAGTCGCTTGCTCTTAGAGGAGCTGCCGCCGCTTTACCGCGGGCGCTCGGGAGCTGAGGCAAGAGGGCTTGCGCGTTCGGGTGCGGGAGCTTCGCACTTGGCTCCCTCTCCCCTCCGGGGAGAGGGTTGGGGTGAGGGGCCGAGGCTCGCGGGGTGCCTGTGACGCCAGATGCTTGGTCGCTCTTCGGCGTTTTGCTGCGTCTTGGCGCCTGTGGCGTGCCTCCCAAAGAAAAAGCCCGGGCATCGCCCGGGCTTTTTCTTTCTCAGTCGTGAGGCGGGCCCCCACCCCTTGCCTCAGCCCTCCCCCCTGAGGGGGAGGGGGGCAGGGCATCAGTGTCCGCGGCGCGGATCGGAGTCGAACGTGTGCGGGCCGTGGCCGATGCCGGGCTGCGCGGGACCGTTGCCATCGAGCTTGTCGCCCAGGAGGCGGCGCACCACCACGTAGAACACCGGAATCAGCAACACGCCAAGGAACGTGGCGAACAGCATGCCGCCGATCACGCCGGTGCCGATCGCGTGGCGGGCGTTGGCGCCGGCGCCGCTGGAGATGAACAGTGGGAAGACGCCGAGCACGAACGCGAGCGAGGTCATCAGGATCGGGCGCAGGCGCAGGCGCGAGGCCTCGATCACGCCTTCGCGCAGCGTACGGCCGTGGGCCTGCTGTTCGACCGCGAACTCCACGATCAGGATCGCGTTCTTCGCCGCCAGGCCGATCACCGTGATCAGGCCGACCTTGAAGTAGATGTCGTTGGGCAGCCCGCGCAACAGCGTGAAGACCACCGCACCCAGCAAGCCCAGGGGAAGCACGAGCAGCACGGAGACCGGGATCGACCAGCTCTCGTAGAGCGCGGCCAGCGCCAGAAACACGATCACGATCGACAGCACCATCAGCAGCGTGGCGGCGTTGCCGGAGAGGATTTCCTGGTAGGACTGGCCGGTCCAGTCGAAGCCGTAGCCCTGCGGCAGGTCGTGGTTGACGATCTTCTCCATCTCGGCCATCGCCTCACCCGAGGCGTGCCCTGGCGTGGGCGAGCCGACGATCTCGACCGCCGCGTAACCGTTGTAGCGGTTGAGCGAGGGTGAGCCCATCTGCCAGTCGGCGTGCACCACGTTGGACAACGGGATCATCTCCGGCGTGCCCGCGGCGGTGTTTTGCGAGCTGCTCGGGGTGAAGAAGTGCTGCAGCGCGTCCGGGCTCATGCGGTAGGGCGCATCGGCCTGCATGATCACGCGCTTGACCCGGCCACCGTAGGTGAAGTCGTTGACGTACACCGGCGCCAGCATCAGGCCAATGGCGTTGTAGATGTCGCCCACCGACAGCCCCATCGACTGCGCCTGCACGCGGTCGACGTCCAGATGCAGCTGCGGCGCGTCCTCCAGCGCGTTGGGGCGCACGCCGGTCAGCACCGGGTCCTGGCTGGCCTTGCCCAGCAGCGTGTTGCGCGCCTGGGTCAGCGCGTCGCGCCCGAAACCGGCGCGGTCCTGCAGGTACATGTCGAAGCCGCCGAACTGGCCCAGGCCCTGCACCGTAGGGATGTTCACCACGAAGATGCGCGCATCGTGGATCTGGAACAGCGCCCCGTTGGCCCGCTGGATGAACTCTGCGGCGGTCACGTCGCGCTCGGACCAGTCCTTGAGCTTGATGAAGGCCATGCCGGCGTTTTCGCCCGAGCCGATGAAGCTGAAGCCGGCGACCTGCAGCACGGTGTCGACCGCCGGATCCTTCTTCAGGATCTCCAGCATCTCGCCCATCACCTCTTCGGTGCGCTGCTTGGTGGCGCCCGGCGGCAGCTGGATCACCGACATCGCGTAGCCCTGGTCTTCCTCGGGCAGGAAGCTGCCGGGCAGGCGGGTGTAGAGGAAGCCGGCGAGCACCGCGACCAGCACGAACACGAACATCCAGCGCGGCGCGTGCCGCACGGCGCTGCCGACGTGGCCGGTGTAGGTGCGCGTGGTCCAGTCGAAGAACTGGTTGAACTTGCGGAAGACGACGTTCTTCCTCTTGTGGTGCTCAGGTTTTAGGAAGCTCGCGCACAACGCCGGCGTGAACGACAGCGCGAGGAACGCCGAAAACGCCATCGACACGGCGATGGTCAGGGCGAACTGGCGATAGATGATGCCGGTGGCGCCCGGCTGCAGGGCCGAGGGCACGAACACCGCCGTCAGCACCACCGTGATGGCCACCACCGCGCCGGTGATCTGGCCCATCGCCTTGCGCGTGGCGTCCTTCGGCGAGAGGTTTTCCTCGGTCATGATGCGCTCGACGTTCTCGATCACCACGATCGCGTCGTCGACCACGATGCCGATGGCCAGCACCATGCCGAACAGCGTCAGCTGGTTGATGGTGAAGCCCAGCACCAGCATGCCCAGGAAGGTGCCCAGCAGCGCGACCGGGATCACCAGCGTCGGGATGATGGTGGCGCGGATGTTCTGCAGGAACAGCAGCATCACCAGGAAGACGAGGATGATCGCCTCGATCAGCGTGTGAACCACCTCGTCGATGGAGATCTTCACGAAGGTGGTGCTGTCGTACGGGCTGAACCAGGTCACGCCGGGCGGGAAGCTGGGCGCCAGTTCGTCCATCTTGCTGCGCACGGCCGTGGCCACGTTGAGTGCGTTGGCGCCGGGCAGCAACTGGATCGCAAAGGCGCCGATCGGCTTGCCGTCCACCGTGGTGTTGAAGCCGTAGCTGCCGGGGCCGAAGCTGATCCGGGCCACGTCGCCGAGCTTGACGGTGGTGCCGTCAGGGTTGGCGCGCAGGATGATGCCTGCGAACTGCTCCGGACTGGTGAAGCGGCCCTCGGTCGAGACGGTGGCGGTGAAGCCCTGGCCGGGCAGCGCCGGGTCAGCGCCGATCGAGCCGGCGGCGAACTGCACGTTCTGCGCGCGGATCGCATCCAGTACCTGGGTTGCCGAGAGGTCGTAGCCGTGCAGCTTGTCCGGGTTGAGCCAGATGCGCATGGCGTACTCGGAACCGAACTGGTTGGTGCTGCCCACGCCCGGCACGCGGGCGATCTGGTCCAGCACCTGCGTGCCGACGATGTCGCTCAGCCGGTCGCGGTCGATGTTCGGGTTGTCCGACTTGAGCGCCACCACCATCAGGAAGCCGGAGTTGGCCTTGGCCACCACCACGCCCTGCTGGGTCACTTCCGAGGGCAGGCGCGGCGTGGCCAGCGAGACCTTGTTCTGCACCTGCACCTGGGCGATGTCCGGGTCGGTGCCGCTCTCGAAGGTCAGCGTGATGTTGGCGCGGCCGCTGGCGCTGGAAGAGGAGCTGAAGTACAGCAGGTGATCGATGCCGGTCAGCTGCTGCTCGATCACCTGGGTGACCGCCTTCTCGGTGGTCTCGGCGCTGGCGCCCGGGTAAGACGCGCTCACCGTCACCGAGGGCGGCGCGATGTTGGGGTAGGACTCCACGCCCAGGTTGAGGATGGCCAGCACGCCGCCCAGCGAGATCAGGATGGCCACCACCCAGGCGAAGATCGGGCGGTCGATGAAGAAACTCGGCATGAGGTCGCTCCGTTACTTGCCGCGCGCGGTCGCGGCGGCGGCCGGCGCCTTGGCGGCTACCGGCGCCTGGCCGGCCGGGGCCGGCGGCTGCCACGGGGACGGGTTGGCCGGGGCGCCTTCCTTGACGTTCTGCACGCCCGAGACAATCACTTTCTCGCCGGCCTTCAGCCCGCTGGTGACGACCCAGTTGCCACCCTGCATGGAAGCGGTGGTGACGTCATGGCGGGCGACCTTGCCATCGGGGCCGACCACGTAGACGTACGCACCCACGGTGTCGCGCAGCACCGCCGCCTGCGGCACCACGAACACGTTGTGGCGCTGGCCCAGCGAGGCCTCGATCGTGACGTACATGCCCGGCAGCAGGGTGTGCTCGGGATTGGGGATGCGCGCGCGCAGCGACACCGCGCCGGTCGCCGGGTCGACTGAAGTCGAGGAGAAGTCGACCGTGCCGGGCTGCGCATAGGTGCTGCCGTCGGGCAGGGTCACGCGCACGCTGGCGTTCTTGTCGCTCTTGCCGGCGACCGCCAGCGACACGTTGCCCTGGCCCTGCGCCTGGCGCAGCTGCTCGAGCTCGGACACGCTCATGTTGAAGTTCACGTACAGCGGATCGATCTGCTCGACGGTGGTGAGCAACGTGGCCTCACCCTGGCCGACCAGCGCGCCTTCGGTGACCTGCTGCTGGCCGGCGCGGCCATCGATCGGCGAGCGCACGTCGGCGTAACCGAGATTGATCTGCGCCGACTGCACCGAGGCGCGCGCCTGCTGCACGGCGGCCGCCGCACTGCGCTCGGTCGCCAGCGCGTTGTCCAGGTCGGCCTTGGAGACGTAGCCCTTCGGGGCCAGCTCGCGCGCGCGGCTGGCCGTTACCTTGGCATTGGTATAGCTCGCCTGCGCCTGCGCCAGGCTGGCTTGCGCCGCGCCGAGCGTCGCCTTCAGCGGCGCCGGGTCGATCTGGAACAGCAGCTGGCCCTTCTCGACGTCGGTGCCTTCGTCGTAGGTGCGCTTGAGCAGCACGCCGGGCACGCGGGCGCGCACGTCGGCGCGGCGGAAGGCCGACAGGCGGCCGACCAGATCCTTGGTCAGCGGCACGGTCTGCGCCTTGAGGGTGATCACTCCCACTTGCGGCGGCGGCATCTGCTGCTGTCCCTGCGGCTGGTCCTTGCCGCCGCAGGCGGCCAGGGCAAGCATGCCGAGGCACAGGGCCAGGGTGCGCGTTGTCGTGGACTTCATGGGAACTCCATTCTTATGAGGCGTGATCTGGGACGCGGCGGGGAAGCCGGCGAGCATACGGGCGCCGACGTGACCGACCAGTGCCAGTGGTCGTGACACGACGTGCCGGCGGTGGGGCAGGCGCCGGCTCAAACGCGCAACTATACCGGCGAGTTTACATTTTGCCAGCCGCCGCGGCCAAGACTTGCTTATGGCACAGGAGTGTGGACAAAGCCGCGGCTCGCGCAGGGTTCGCGCGGCAGAGATTTCCGTGCGCGACCGCACGGTGGCGCCGTCGATGCGCGAGCGCGCATGTACACCTTGAATCGGCACCGCATGCGCGTGCCCGACAGCCCGCCAGTAGTGGCCTCATCGGTGGAATCGCCCTGACGCGAGGCGTATCCTTTTCGGGCTTTACGCCTCCCCAGCGTGGGCACCACTCGTTTCCACTGACAAGCAGATGCCATGAATGCCATTCGCGCGACCAGCGACAGCACGGTTCCCCCGGCTGTCTTCGAGGAACTGAAGAAAAGCGGCTTTGCGACCGGGCGCCTTGATGAGGCGCAATTTTTTATCGGCGCCTTCTTCGCGCGGATGGCGCACAGCGACGTGGACCTGCATACCCCGGCCGAGTGGGCCGGGCTGATCGGCGGACTGCTGGAATTCGTCCAGCAGCGTGAGCCGGGCCGCGCCAAGGTGCGCGTGTTCAATCCCGAGCGCGGCCATGCCGGGCGCAGCGTGCTCGAGGTCGTCACCGACGACATGCCGTTCCTGGTCGACACGGTAAGCATGGTTGCCTCCGACGATCTGCAGATCCACGGCGTGATCCATCCGGTGGTCAACGCCACGCGCGACGCCAAGGGGCAGCTGCAGAAGCTGGGCGGCGAGGGCGGCAAGCCCGAATCGGTGATGCATTTCGAGGTCGATCGCGTGGCCGACGAGGCGGCGCAGGCCGCGCTCAAGGCGCGCGTGGAAGCAGCGCTCGAGGACGTGCGCGTGGCCGTCGAGGACTGGTCGACCATGCGCGACAAGGCGCTGGCGATCGCCTCCGACCTGCCGCAGCGCAAGCTGCCGCTGGGCGAGAGCGCGGTGGGCGAGGCCTCGGCGTTCCTGCGCTGGCTGGCCGACGACAACTTCACCTTCCTGGGCTATCGCGAATACGAAGTGACCGAGGCCGACGGCGAAGAAGTGCTGCGCGCCATCGACGACTCGGGCCTGGGCATCCTGCGCGGCAGCGAGCGCTCCGTCGCGCCGCGTTCGCTGCGCAGCCTGGTTGCCTCGGAGCTGCCGCAGTCGGGTTCGACCGACGCGATCATCCTCACCAAGACGAACGCCCGCTCGCACGTTCACCGCCCCGGCTACATGGATTACGTGGGCGTGCTCAAGTTCGACGCCAACGGCAAGCCGGTCGCGGAGCAGCGCTTCCTGGGCCTGTTCTCCTCCAATGCCTACATGGCCCGTCCGCAGGACGTGCCGCTGGTGCGCCAGAAGGTCGAAGCCGTGCTGTGCCGCTCGGGCCTCAAGCGCGATTCCTACTCGGGCAAGTCGCTGCGCCACATCCTAGAGACGCTGCCGCGCGACGAGCTGTTCCAGAGCAGCGAGGACGAGCTGTTCGGCATCTCTTTCGGCATCCTGGACCTGCGCCAGCGCGCCCGCACGCGCCTGTTCGTGCGCCGCGACCGCTACGGCCGCTTCTACACCTGCCTGGTCTACGTGCCGCGCGAGCGCTTCAACACCACCGTGCGCGAGCGCATCGAGAACCTGCTGCGCGACGCGTTGCATGGCGAGCACGTCGACTCGGCGGTGCTGATGGGCGAGGCCGCGCTGGCCCGCCTCCACGTGGTGGTGCGCCCGAAGATCGGCGACCGCGCGACCTACGACAGCGCTGCGCTCGAGCAGTCCGTCGCCGCGATCGTGCGCAACTGGCACGACGACGTGCGCGACGCGCTGGTGCAGGCCCGTGGCGACCATGAAGGCGTGGTGCTGGCCAACCGCTACGTAAAGTCGCTGCCGGTCGGCTACGTCGACGAGGTGAGTCCGGAGGTCGCGGCCGAGGACGTCTACGAGCTCTCCCAGCTCGAGGGCGACGATGCCGTGCGCATGTCCTTTTACCACCCGCCGCAGCGACCGGACGAACTGCGCTTCAAGGTCTACCGCTCCGGTAGCGACATTGCGCTTTCCGAAGTGCTGCCGCAGCTCGAGAACCTGGGCCTGCGCGTGCTGACCGAGCATGTCTATGACGTGCGCACCGGCGGCACGCCGCTGTTCATCCAGGACTTCGAGGTGCAGCCGGTCGGCCACCTGACGTTCACCGTGGAGCAGGTCGGCTCGCTGTTCGAAGACGCCTTCGAGCAGATCTGGCGCGGCCATGCCGAAAACGACGGCTTCAACCGGCTGGTGCTGGGCGCCAAGCTCAACTGGCGCCAGGTCGCCATGCTGCGCGGCTACTGCAAGTACCTGCTGCAGACCGGCGTGTCGTTCTCGCAGGCGTACATGGAAGACGCGCTCAACCGCTATCCGGCCATCGCCGGTCTGCTGGTGGAGCTGTTCAACGCCAAGTTCGACCCGCGCCGCGAGAGCCTCTCTGCCGACGAGCTGAAGACCGCCGGCGGTCTGCTCGACGCCGAAATGCGCGTGCTGATCCCGGGCAACGTGCAGGGCGCGCAGCCGGCGCTGGTCGACAACCTCGTCGGCATGCTCTCGCGTCCGCGCGATGAGCAGGTGGCGATCCTGGAAGAGGCCATCGCCACCCTGCTGGAGAACGTCTCCAGCCTCGACGACGACCGCATCCTGCGCAGCTTCCTGGGCGTGATCCGCGCCACGCTGCGCACCAGCTTCTTCCAGCAGTGGGACGGCGCTTACCGTCCGTACATCAGCTTCAAGTTCGATTCGCACAAGGTGCCCGAGCTGCCCAAGCCGGTGCCGTACCGCGAGATCTTCGTCTCGGCCGCGCGCGTGGAAGGCATCCACCTGCGCTTCGGCGCGGTCGCCCGTGGCGGCCTGCGCTGGTCGGACCGCCGCGAGGACTTCCGCACCGAGGTGCTGGGCCTGGTCAAGGCGCAGATGGTCAAGAACACGGTCATTGTGCCGGTCGGTTCCAAGGGTGGCTTCTTCGTCAAGCGCCCGCCGGTCGGCGGCGACCGCGATGCACAGCTGGCAGAGGGCATCGCCTGCTACAAGATGTTCATCAACGGCCTGCTCGACATCACCGACAACCTGGTCGAGGGCAAGGTGGTGCCGCCGCACGAGGTGGTGCGCCACGACCAGGACGATCCGTACCTGGTGGTCGCGGCCGACAAGGGCACCGCGACGTTCTCCGACATCGCCAACGCCATCTCCATCGAGCACAACTTCTGGCTCGGCGACGCGTTCGCCTCCGGTGGCTCCAACGGCTATGACCACAAGGGCATGGGCATTACCGCCAAGGGCGCCTGGGAATCGGTCAAGCGCCACTTCCGCGCGCTCGGCCGTGACTCGCAGAGCCAGGACTTCACCTGCGTGGGCATCGGCGACATGTCCGGCGACGTGTTCGGCAACGGCATGTTGCTGTCGGAGCACATCCGCCTGTTGGCCGCGTTCGACCATCGCCACATCTTCCTCGATCCGAACCCGGATGCGGCGAAGTCGTTTGCCGAGCGCCAGCGCATGTTCAATATCCCGCGCTCGAGCTGGGAGGACTACGACAAGTCGCTGATCTCCGAGGGCGGTGGCGTCTACCCGCGCAGCGCCAAGTCGATCCCGGTGTCGCCGCAGGTGCGTGCCGCGCTCGGCCTGAAGGACGACGTCACCCAGCTGAACCCCAACGAGCTGATGAGCGCGATCCTCAAGGCGCCGGTCGACCTGCTCTGGAACGGCGGCATCGGCACCTACGTGAAGTCCTCGCAGGAGACCAACGCCGACGTCGGTGACCGCGCCAACAACGCGCTGCGCATCAACGGCGCGGAGCTGCGTTGCAAGGTGGTGGGCGAGGGCGGCAACCTGGGCTTCACCCAGAAGGGCCGCATCGAGGCGGCGCAGCACGGCGTGCTGCTCAACACCGACTTCATCGACAACTCCGCCGGCGTGGATACCTCCGACCACGAGGTGAACATCAAGATCCTGCTCAACGACGCCGTTCGCCGCGGCGAGCTGACCGAGGAAGGCCGCAACAAGCAGCTCGCCGCGATGACCGACGAGGTCGCGCAACTGGTGCTGTGGGACAACTACCGCCAGAACCAGGCGATCACCCTGATGGAACACCAGTCGGTCAAGCGGCTGGGTTCGATGGCGCACTTCATCCGCGAGCTGGAGGCCCAGGGCCTGCTCGACCGCCAGGTCGAGAACCTGCCCTCCGACGCGGAGCTGTCCGAGCGCAAGGCGCGTCACCAGGGCCTGACCCGGCCGGAACTTTCGGTGCTGCTGTCCTACGACAAGATCAAGCTGTTCCAGCAGTTGCTCGAGTCGGACGTGCCGGAAGATCCGTACCTGTCCAAGGAGCTGGTGCGCTACTTCCCCGAGCCGCTGCACGAGAAGTACGCGGACAACATGCAGCGCCATCGCCTGAAGCGCGAGATCATCGCCACCGCGGTGACCAACTCGACGATCAACCGCATGGGCGCCACCTTCATGATGCGCATGCAGGAGGACACGGGGCAGGGGCCGGCATCGATCGCCAAGGCGTACACCGCCGCTCGCGAGATCCTCGATGCGCGCGAACTGTGGGCCGAGATCGAGGCGCTCGACGGCAAGGTCGCCGAGGACACCCAGATCGACGCGATCATGCAGATCTGGTCGCAGCTGCGGCACATGACCCGCTGGCTGCTCAACCGCCCCGGCGCCAGCCTGGACATCGCCGCCAACGTCGAGCGCTACCAGGCCGGTGTCACCGCGTTGCGCCAGGGCCTGCCCGACGTACTGACCGCGACCGGCAAGGCCGACTTCGAGCTCAGCTGCGAGAAGTGGGAAGGCCTGGGCGTGCCCAAGGCGCTGGCCGTGCGGCTGGCCCGCATGCCGGTGCTGCGGGCGGTGCTGGACATGTGCGAAGTCGCCCAGCAGAGCGGGCAGCCGATCACTACCGTCGCCCGCGTGTTCTACGAACTGGGCGAAACGCTGGACCTGGAGTGGCTGCGCGGCCAGATCGAGGCGCTGCCGGTGGAAGGCCACTGGCATGCGCAGGCGCGCGGTTCGCTGCTGGACGAGCTCAACCACCAGCATCGCGCACTGGCCCAGCAGGTGTTGGCGCTGGCCGGCGACCGCAAGGACGTCTCGCCGGTGCAGGCGTGGCTGCAGCGCGACGATGCCACGCTCAACTACACCCGCAGCATGCTCGCCGAGATCCTGACCCAGAACGCGGACTACCCGATCGCCTCGGTGGCGGTCCGTCGCCTGGCGCAACTGGCGCAGGTGCCGGTGGGTTGATGGGATGGGCTCCTCCCCCTGCGTGCAGGGGGAGGTGGGGAAGGGGTTAGGCGGCACGGAGCGAAGAGCCCCCTCCCCAACCCCCCCCCTGCAAACAGGGGAGGGAGCGGGTCTTTCGCAGGAGCGCACGTCCCCGTGCCCTCCTACATTCGCCCGCCGCTGCGCTAAGCTCGAAGCATCCCTCGTCACGCCGGATGCCCATGCGCTTCGCCTTCGTCGCCAGCGACACTGCCGTCGCCCAGCAGGCCCGCCGCAAACTGGCCGAACGCTACGGCGACCTGCCGCCGCTGGAGGCCGAGGTGATCATCGCGCTGGGCGGCGACGGCTTCATGCTGCGTACCCTGCATGCGCACCGCGCGCTCGACCTGCCGGTCTACGGCATGAAGCTCGGCCGGGTCGGTTTCCTGATGAACAAGCACCAGATCGACGACCTGCCCGGGCGGATCGAGCGGGCACACGCCGCCGTGCTGTATCCGCTGCAGATGCGCACCACCGACGCCGACGGCAACGAGCAGTTCGCGCTGGCCTTCAACGAGGTCTCGCTGCTGCGCCAGACCAACCAGGCCGCGCACCTGGAGGTCAAGCTCAACGACGAGGTCAAGCTTCCCGCGCTGGTCTGCGACGGCATCATGGTCGCCACACCAGCGGGCTCCACTGCCTACAACCTCTCCGCCCACGGCCCGATCCTGCCGCTGGACGCGAACGTGCTGGCGCTCACCCCGATCAGCCCGTTCCGTCCGCGCCGCTGGCGTGGCGCCATCCTCCCGCACCGCACGCTGGTGACCCTGCGCGTGCTCGAACCGGGCAAGCGCCCGGTCAGCGCGACGGCCGACTTCCTGGAGGTGCGCAACGTGCGCACGGTGAAGATCTGCCAGGCGGACGAGTGCGGGGTGAAGTTGCTGTTCGATCCCGAGCACAACCTGGAGCAACGGATCCTGGACGAGCAGTTCGCCGCGGAGTAGGGCGGTTCCCCGCAAGGCCTCCCCCATCCGCCCTCCGGGCACCTTCCCCCGCAGGCGGAGGAAGGGTCTGGTGGATCTGGCGATCCGGACCTTCCCGCCGTAGATGGGGAGGTGCGGCGGCTCACGGCGCGAGCCTTCCCCGCTTGCGGCGAAGAACCCGCCGGCTCTCTAAATGCGCCGCTTGCGGGGAAGAACCCGCCGGATCTCTCAACGCGAGCCTTCCCCCGCCTGCGGGGGAAGGTGCCGAAGGCGGATGGGGGAGGCCTTGCCGTACACCCACCCACCGCCTTTGCTAGATTGCCCCCATGACCACCCCCGACGCCCACGACCCCGGTGCCCACGACCCCAGCGCCAGCACCGACAACCGCCTGGTCGTTGCCATCTCCTCGCGCGCGCTGTTCGACCTGGGCGACAGCCATGCGCTGTTCGAGCGCGATGGCCTGGACGCCTACCGCCGTTTCCAGATCGAGCACGAGGACCAGCTCCTCAAGCCCGGTGTGGCCTTCCCGCTGGTGCAGAAGCTGCTGGGGCTCAACAAGCTGGCGGGTGACAAGCCCCCGGTGGAGGTCATCCTGCTTTCGCGCAATTCCGGCGACACCGGCCTGCGCATCTTCAACGCGATCCAGCACTACGGCCTGGAAATCAGCCGCGCGGCCTTCACCAGCGGCGCGCCCACCTCGGACTACATCGCGCCGTTCAAGGCGGACCTGTTCCTCTCGGCCAACGCCGAGGATGTCGGCCGCGCACTGGCCGCCGGCGTGGCCGCCGCCACCATCCTGCCCAGCACTGCGCCGCCGCGCGCCAGCGAGCAGCTGCGGATCGCCTTCGACGGCGACGCGGTGATCTTCGGCGACGAGGGCGAGCGCGTCTCCCGCGAGGAGGGCCTGGAGGCGTTCCATCGCCGCGAGACCGAACAGGCGGGCGAGCCGCTCTCGGTCGGCCCGTTTCGCGGCTTCCTCACCGCGCTGCACCGGCTGCAGACGGCGTTCCCCGCGGAGGACTCGCCGATCCGCACCGCCCTGGTCACCGCCCGCTCGGCGCCGGCGCACAAGCGCGTGATCCTCACCCTGCGTCGCTGGGGCGTGCGCATCGACGAGGCGCTGTTTCTGGGCGGCCGCGACAAGGGCCCGTTCCTGGACGCCTTCGGTGCCGACATCTTCTTTGACGACTCGCCGGCCAACGTGGAGTCGGCCCGCAAGCACGTCGCCACCGGCCACGTGCCGCACGGTGTCAGCAATCGCTAGTCGCCTGTGGCCGGCGAGGCCATGGCCTCCTGCATTGCAGAGTGCCTCCATCCAGCCAGGCGATGGCCGAGATTCGCGCGCGGGCTCGTCTGTCGGAATCCCCGCGGCGCCCACCTCATCTGCAGGTTCCACTGGCAGGGATATGAGGTCAGGCCCACCACCGCAGCAGTCGTCGCTGGCCGAACCGGCCCATGACACGCTGAGCTTCCCTGGGCAGGCAAGCCAACGCTGAAGCACCGTGGCTCGGCACCGGTGCTAGGCTCGCGCCGGGAAACCGGAGGATACGGCGGTGGGCAAGCACACGATGGGTACCTGCGCCATCTGCGGCCGGGCGTTTCCGGCGCGCGAACTCGTGCCAGGCGAACTGGTGCGGCCGGAGGTCGGGGAGGAACTCGCCAAGACGACGCCCGGGTGGAGCTCCGACAGGGCCGTGTGCCATGCCGACCTGGCCAAGGCCCGCGCTGCCTACGTGCATGACCTGCTGGAATCGGAGAAGGGCGAGCTCAGCTCGCTCGAAAAGGAAGTGCTGCGCAGCCTGCGCGAACACGAACTGGTTTCCACCGACATCGAGCGCGAATTCGATCGCCAGTGGAGCTTCGGCGAACGCCTGGCCGACCGTATTGCGACCTTCGGCGGAAGCTGGACCTTCCTGGCTTTCTTTGCCCTGTTCCTGCTCGGCTGGATCGGCCTCAACTCGTTCGTGCTCTGGCGTCGTCCGCCGGATCCGTACCCCTACATCTTCCTCAACCTGCTGCTCTCGTGCCTGGCGGCGGTGCAGGCGCCGGTCATCATGATGAGCCAGAACCGGCAGGAGGCGAAGGATCGCTTGCGGTCGCAGCACGACTACAAGATCAACCTCAAGGCCGAGCTGGAAATCAGGCATCTGCACGAGAAGGTCGACCACCTGCTGTCGCACCAGTGGGAACGGCTGGTGCGCATCCAGGAACTGCAGGTGGAGCTGCTCTCGGATCTGGGCCGGGGCAGATAGCGGCGCTCCGGCGTCAGGACACCAGCTTCATCCGCCGCCACCAGCCGGTCACCTGCTCCTCGCGCACCAGCGTGAACAGCCCGGCTCCCAGGATCAGCACGATGCCGACCAGCATCGGCCAGTCCAGCGTGTCGCCGAACAGCCAGTAACCGAAGCCGATCGCCCACAACATCTGGCTGTATTGGGTCGGCGCCACGCGATTGGCGGGGACGAGCTGGGTGGCGAGCATCAGCAGCACGCCCGCCAGCCCGGCAAGCAGGCCGTAGCCGGCCAGCAGCCACCACTGGTGCAGAGCGGGCCAGGTGAACGAGGGCAGCATCAGCAGGCCGCCCGCCACCAGCGGTCCGATTACCCCGGCGCCGTACAGGCTGATGCGCTTCTCGTGAGCACCGGCCATGCGCAGGGCCACCACCGAGACCGCCCCGGCCATGCCGCAGGCGATCGCCGCGAAGTGGCCCACGCCGAGTTGGCGGAAGCCGGGCCGAAGTACCACCAGCACCCCCGCGAAGCCGGCGAAGACCGCCGACCAGCGCCGCCAGCCCACGTGTTCCTTGAGGAACACCACCGACAGCAGCGTGACGAAGATCGGCATCAGGAAGATCAGCGCGAAGGTCTCGGCCATCGGCAGATGGGTGAATGCCACGACCGCCGACACGTTGCAGATGGCACCGGTGACCGCACGAATCCACCACAGCGAAGGGCGGTTGGCCATGAAAACCTCGTGCCAGCGGTCGCCCGGCTTGCGGATGAACGGGATCGCCACCAGACCCATCGCCGCGCCGAAGAACACCGCCTCGAACGCCGGCAGCGTGCCGTGCAGTGATTTGACGAAGGCGTCGCTGATCGCATAGGCCGCGTAGCAGGCAAAGCCGAGTAGTACGCCCTTGAACATGGGTTGTCCGGGTGGGGTGAGGGGCAGCGTGGCAGGTGGGCAGGCGCCCCGGCATGACCTCCCGCCGCCGCGGGCGGTAGAATGCCGGGCTTGTCCCTCCAACGGAACCCAAGCATGGCCGCCCGTCTCGACCCGCTCGACCTGTACGACGTCCGCTCGCTGCTGTCCGACGAGGAGCGCATGGTGCAGGACACCGTCGGCCGCTTCGTCGACGAGAAGGTGCTGCCGATCATCGGCGACTGCTTCGACCAGGGCCGCTTCCCGAAGGAGCTGATCCCCGAGATCGCCAACCTGGGCCTGCTCGGCGCGACCATCCCGGAAAAGTACGGTTGCGCCGGTATGAACGGCGTGAGCTACGGCCTGATCTGCCAGGAGCTGGAGCGCGGCGACTCGGGCCTGCGCAGCTTCGCTTCGGTGCAGAGCTCGCTATGCATGTATCCGATCTACGCCTACGGCACCGAAGAGCAGAAGATGCACTACCTGCCGAAGATGGCGGCGGGCGAGATCATCGGCTGCTTCGGCCTGACCGAACCGCACGGCGGCTCCGATCCGGCCAACATGAAGACCAACGCGAAGAAGGACGGCGGCGACTGGATCATCAACGGCGCCAAGATGTGGATCACCAACGGCAACCTGGCGCACATCGCGATCGTCTGGGCGCAGACCGCGGACGGCATCCAGGGCTTCATCGTGCCGACCGACACCAAGGGTTTCACCGCGCAGGAAGTGCACAAGAAGATGAGCCTGCGCGCCTCGGTCACCAGCGCGCTGTTCTTCGACAACGTGCGCGTGCCCGAAGCCAACCGGCTGCCCAACGTGAAGGGCCTCAAGGGCCCGCTGGGTTGCCTCACGCAGGCACGCTACGGCATCACCTGGGGCCCGATCGGTGCCGCGCAGGCCTGCCTGAAGGAAGTGCTCGACTACACCGCCGAGCGCATCCTGTTCGGCCGCCCGCTGTCGTCCAACCAGGCGATCCAGCTCAAGCTGGCCGACATGGCCCGGCGCATCACCACCGCGCAGCTGCTCTCGCTGCAGCTTGGTCGCCTGAAGGACAAGGGCGTCATGCAGCCAACACAGGTCTCGCTGGCCAAGTGGAACAACTGCCGCATGGCGATCGACATCGCCCGCGAGTGCCGCGACATCCTCGGCGGCGCGGGCATCACGACCGAGCATTCGGCGATTCGCCACGCGCTCAACCTCGAGTCCGTGATCACCTACGAGGGTACCGAGACCGTGCACCAGCTCGTGGTCGGTCGCGAGCTGACCGGTATCAACGCATTCTGATGTGACGTTCTGGCCTGGGTGGCCCTACACCCAGGCCGTCATTGGCGCTCTCGCGCCATGACACCCGGCCAGGCGTCGTGCGGCCCGGGAAAAACGGGTTATCGAGGAGACCAGGCCTTGCACGTTCCGGATATCCGCATCGAAACCGATCGCCTGATCCTGCGCCCGCCGCGCATCGAGGACTTCGATGCCTATGCGGCGAACATGGCCGACCTGGAGGCCGCCCGCTTCATCGGCGGGCAGCAGCCGCGCGCGCTTGCGTGGCGCGGCTTTCTGTCGTCGGCCGGCGCCTGGATGATCCAGGGCTTCTCCATGTTCTCGGTCATCGAGAAGGCCAGCGGCCAATGGGTGGGCCGGCTCGGCCCGTGGCACCCCGAGGGCTGGCCCGGCACCGAAGTCGGCTGGGGCCTGGCCCGTCCGGCGTGGGGCAAGGGCTACGCGGTGGAGGGGGCCTCCGCCGCCATCGACTGGGCGTTCGACAACCTGGGCTGGGACGAGGTCATCCACTCGATCCACCCGGACAACAAGCCCTCGCAGGCGCTCGCGCAGCGGCTGGGTTCCACCTGCCGCGGCCCTGGCAGGCTGCCGGCGCCATACGAGGACTCGCCCACCGAAATCTGGGGCCAGACCCGCGAGCAGTGGCGCGCGCGCCGAAAGGCGCGGGCGTGATCACCATCTACGGCATGCGGGCCTCGGGCAACTGCTACAAGCTGCAGTTGCTGCTCGACCAGCTCGGGCGTGAGTATCGCTGGGTCGATGTGGACAGCGCAGGAGGCGCCACGCGCACTCCCGAATTCCTCGCCCGGAACCCCAACGGCAAGGTGCCGTTGCTGGAGCTGGAAGACGGGCGTCGGCTGGCCGAGTCCGACGCGATCCTCTGCTACCTCGCCGAAGGCACCGCGCTCTGGCCGCAGGACGCCTGGCTGCGCGCGCAGACCCTGCAGTGGCTGTTCTTCGAGCAGTACAGCCACGAGCCGTGCATCGCGGTGGCGCGCTTCATCCGCGGCTGGTTGCCCCCTGAGCATCCGCGCCAGGCCGATGTGCCGGCGCTGATCGAGCGCGGCAAGGGCGTGCTGGCGGTGATGGAGCAGCACCTGGCCGGACGCGAGTGGTTCGTGGACGAGCGCTACGGGCTGGCCGACATCGCGCTGTACGCCTACACCCATTGCGCCCCCGACGGCGGCTTCGACCTGTCGCCGTATCCGAACATCCTGGCCTGGCTGGACCGCGTGCGGTCGCAGCCGGGGCATTCGCCGATGCAGGCCTGAACTGCCGGACGCAGGGTGGGCCTTGGCCCACATCCCGGTTGCCGACGGTGGCTGACGCCCAGCCTACAATCACCCTCTCACTTCCCCCGATACTGCCATGTCCCTGCCATTCCCGATCACCGCCCGCCACAAGGGCTTCAACCGCGCCGAGATCGTCGATCAGAACTTCACCGAGTTCGTGAAGCTGTGGGATGGCGGGGTGCGCCAGGCGCCGCACGACGACCAGCCGGTGCTGCCGGGAAGCGCGCTTGATGCGAGGGGCTTCCGCGAACTGTTCGAATCGCAGTTGATCAGCCGCCATCTCGACCTGATGGCGCGCGTGCTGCGCGTGCAGAACAAGGTCTTCTACACCATCGGCTCGTCGGGCCACGAGGGCAATACCATGGTGGCGCGGCTGACGCGCCATACCGACCCGGCCTTCCTGCACTACCGCTCCGGCGGCTTCATGGCCGAGCGCTTCCGCAAGTTGCCGGGCATGGATCCGGTGATGGATTCGGCTCTCTCCTTTGCGGCCAGCAAGGACGACCCGGCCTCCGGCGGCCGCCACAAGGTCTGGGGCAGCAAGCCGCTCTGGGTGCTGCCGCAGACCTCGACGATCGCCTCGCACCTGCCCAAGGCGCTCGGCACCGCGATTGCCATCGATCACGCGCGGCGCATCGGGCACACCTTGCCGGTACCGGACGACGCGATCGCGATCTGTTCGTTCGGCGACGCGTCGTCCAACCACGCCACGGCGCAGACCGCCTTCAACGCCGCGGGCTGGACCGCGTACCAGAAGCTGCCCGCTCCGGTCCTGTTCGTGTGCGAGGACAACGGCATCGGCATCTCGGTGAAGACGCCGACCGACTGGGTGGCGGCCAATTACCGCTCGCGCTCGAACCTCGATTACTTCTTTGCCGACGGCCTGGACCTGGCCGAGGGTTACGCCCAGGTGCAGCGCGCGGTCGAACACTGCCGCAGCACGCGACGGCCGACCTTCCTGCACCTGAAGACCACCCGCGTGATGGGCCACGCCGGTACCGACTTCGAGATCGAGTGGCGCAGCATCGAGGAGCTCTGCGCGGTGGAGGCGACCGATCCGCTGCTGCGCTCGGCCGCGATCGCGCTGGAGTCCGGCCTGTATTCGAAGGACGAACTGCTGGCGCTGTACGAGGCGACCCGCAAGCGCTGCTTCGCCGCCGCCGAAGAAGCCGACCGCCGACCCAAGCTCGACCGCCTGGACGAGGTGATGGCGCCGCTCGCCCCATTTACGCCCGCCAAGGTGCAGGCCGAGGCCGAGCGCGCCGACTACGCGGACGCCCGCCTGAAGGCTTTCGGCAGCGAGGACAAGCTGCCGGAGAACCAGCCGCCGCGACACCTGGCCATCCAGATTGGCCAGGCGCTGCACGACATCATGGCCAAGTACCCCGAGTCGCTGCTGTTCGGCGAGGACGTGGCGCAGAAGGGTGGCGTCTACACGGTCACCAAGGGCCTGCACAAGGCGTTCAAGAACACGCGCGTGTTCAACACGCTGCTGGACGAGACGGTGATCCTCGGCCTCGCCCAGGGCTACGCCAACATGGGCATGCTGCCGATCCCGGAGATCCAGTACCTGGCGTACTTCCACAACGCCGGCGACCAGATCCGCGGGGAAGCGGCCAGCCTGCAGTTCTTCTCCAACGACCAGTACCGCAACCCGCTGGTGATGCGCGTGGCGTCGCTGGGCTACCAGCGCGGCTTCGGTGGCCACTTCCACAACGACAACTCGATCGCCGCGCTGCGCGATATCCCGGGCCTGGTCGTCGGCTGCCCCAGCCGCGGCGACGACGCGGCGACCATGCTGCGCACGCTGACTGCGCTGGCGAAGGTGGACGGGCGCGTGTGCGCCTTCCTCGAACCGATCGCGCTGTACATGACCAAGGACCTGTACGAGCCGGGCGACGGCCAGTGGCAGTTCGCCTATCCGGCGCCGGGCGAGGCGATGAAGCTCGGCGAGGGCAGGGTCTACGGCGCGGATGCGGACGACCTGGTCGTGTTCACCTTCGGCAACGGCGTGCCGATGGCCCTTCGCGCGGCGCGCATCATCGAAGCGGAGCTGAAGTGGAAGGTGCGCGTGGTCGACCTGCGCTGGCTCGCCCCGCTCAACGACGCCTTCATCGCGGCGCAAGCGAAAGGTGCCAAGCGCATCGTGGTGCTGGACGAAGGCCGCAAGAGTGCCGGCGTGGGGGAGGGTGTGATCACCGCGATCGTGGAGGCCGGTCTCGGCGCCACGCCGCTGGAGCGGGTGGTCGGTGCCGATACCTTCACCCCGCTGGCGGGCGCGGCGTTCCTGGTGCTGCCGGGCGAGGCGGACGTGGTGGCGGCGGCGCGGCGGCTGGCTGGCTGACGTCCTAGCGCGCTACTCCTCCACCTCGCTCACGCGCGGCCACACCTGACTCGGGATGCCGCGCGGCCGGTCGTAGAGCCGCGCCTGGTTGCGGCCGTTGACCTTGGCCTGGTACATCGCCTGGTCGGCGCGCTCGATCAGCGTTTCCACCGTATCGGCCAGCGTCCGCATGGCCACGCCGATGCTCACGCTGAGCATGAATTCGCCGTTGACCGGGATCTCCAGCCGGTGCACCCGCCGGCACAGGCGGGTGGCCACCTGCATGGCTTGCTCTTCGACCACGCCATCGAGCATGGCGATGAATTCCTCGCCGCCGTAGCGCCCGAGCAGGTCCGAAGGCCGCAATTCGGCGCGCAGCGCCTCCGCCACTTCGATGAGGGCGCGATCGCCCGCGCGGTGGCCTTGCTGGTCGTTGAGCGTCTTGAAGCGATCCAGGTCCAGGAACAGCAAGGCCACCGGCCGGCCGGTGCTTTCCTCCAGCATTCTCTCCGCCCCCTCGCTCCAGGCGCGGCGGTTGAGCACACCGGTAAGCGAATCGTTGTCGGCCAGCGCGCGCACCATGTCGCGATCGCGCCGCATCGTAAGCGCCCGATCGCCCAGGCCGATCGACAGCACGATCGCCTCGAACGCGCCGGCCACCACGCTGGCGTCGCTGGTCCAGCTCATGTTGGGCAGCGCGCCGCTGAGCTGGGCCGTGGACAGCGCGGTGAGCGCCAGCAGTGGCGTCCAGCCGACCAGGAAGAACCAGGCGTGGCGGGAGCCGTGCGACGCGGCGACGATCGCGGTGAGCAGCATCAACAGCGCGCCCAGGATCAGCAGCGGATCGACCAGCGCCTGCGCCACGTCCACCAGCAGCCCGATCGAGCTGCTGCGCATCAGCACCAGCAGCGGCATGCCGACGGCGAGCGCCAGCACGGGTGCGCGCAGCAGGGGCGCGAAACGCTGCAGTTCGCAGAAGCGCGCCATGAACAGCGCAGCGAAAGCCACCGACAAGGCGATCGAGGCCGATTCGAGCAGGGCGGCCGAGGGTGCCAGCCAGCCTGCCTCCAGCGGATGGAACAGGAAGCCGGTCTGGATACTCTGGATCAGCGCGTAGCAGAAGATGTAGCCGGCGTACCAGAAGAACGTGTTGTCGCGCAGCATCAGCGCGAAGCACAGCGCCATCAGCGCCATCGTCAGCATGACCGCAAAGCAGGCGCTGAACAGCGTCAGCCAGTGCGCGTCGTGGCCGAGGAAGGCCGTCAGCGATTCGAGGTGGAAGCTCAACGGCGGCGACAGCCCCTCCATGGGCTCGAGCTTGAGCAGGATCAGGGTGGAGGCGGGCACGCTGGCCGGATAGCGGAACGCCAGCCGGCCGTGGCCCAGCGGCTGACCACTGGTGTCGTCCAGCGCCAGGCGGCTGACCGGACCCTTGTTGTCGTAGACCGTGATCCGCCCCAGCGCGGGTGGGTAGATGGTCAGCACCCGCTCCTCGTCCACCCAGGGCGGCTGCGGACGCAGTACCACCCAGGTGCCGAGGTTCTCGCGCGGAAAGCTGTGCAGCAGGGACGGATCGAACGCGGCCAGTTGGCCCTTGTGGAACTGCGCCAGCACGGCGGCGGGGGTGTCCCCGGCGCGCACCTCGCGCCAGCCGCCGTCCAGCAGCATGGCCGCGTGCACTACGCCGAACCACAACCACAGCAGTCCGAGCACGCTCCCGATCAACGGGAGCCTGCACCGGTTCCAGATCCTTGCTGCGGACAGCGTTCGCATCCCCTTGTCCCCGCTTGGCGACGGCTGCACGTCCCTGCAGTCCGCGACCCGACCCCTTGACCAGGCGAGGCGGCCGCTTCCTGCCGTCGTGCCTGCGTTGAAGACGATCCTACGCGAACCGTCCGGTCCTTCGCCCCACTTTTTTACAGGCGAGCCAGGGGCTCGGCTAGCAGGCTCCGTGCCAAGGCGCGGATGCTCCCGTGCGCTCACGGGGCCTTGCCGGGGCGCGCATCATGCTTCGCCGAATCGCGGCCGTGTCTGACCCTGTGGGGTAGCTATGGACCCATACGAGCAGTCGCACCGCTCGGCTTTCACGAAACGGTGACGCCCGCAGGGCGCCCCTCGCGGAGATTCCCCATGAGCATCAAAGTGGCCGTCCTGGTCGGCAGCCTGCGCAAGGATTCCTTCAATCGCCGACTGGCCCACGCGGTGGAGAAGCTGGCGCCCGACGAACTGGCGTTCGAGCATGTCGCCATCGGCGACCTGCCGCTGTACGACCAGGACCTCGACGGCAACTACCCGGCGTCGTGGACCACGATGAAGCAGCAGATCCAGGCCGCGGATGCGCTGCTGTTCGTCACCCCCGAGTACAACCGTTCCGTGCCCGGCGTGCTGAAGAATGCCATCGACATCGCTTCGCGTCCCTACGGCACCAACGCGTTCGCCGGCAAGCCGGGCGCGGTGATCGGCGCGTCGATCGGCGCGACCGGCAGCGCGCTGGCGCAACAGCACCTGCGCAACGTGCTGGCCTATCTGGATGTCCCCTTGCTGGGACAGCCGGAGGTGTTCGTGCAGTTCAAGGACGACGGTCCCGTCGACGCCAACGACAACATCACCGTGGACAGCACGCGCAAGTTCCTTCAGGGCTTCGTCGACAGCTACGTGGCGTGGGTCCACACCATCCTCAAACGCTGAGCGTTCCGTGGGGGCGGTGTCAGTCCGCCGCTTTGGGTCGCCCCTGGCGGGTGGGCTGAACCCACCCTGCGAGCAGGGCTTGACTCTGGACCTGAATCAAAGGTCTAGACTTGTTCCATGAACCTCCAGACGCCGCTCACCATCGGTGCCGTCGCCAAGCGCGCCGGCGTGGCCATCGACACCATCCGCTATTACGAGCGGGAAGGGCTGCTGCCCGAGCCCACGCGGCGGCCATCCGGCTACCGCAGCTACGGCGAGGGCACGGTCGCGCGGTTGCGCTTCATCCGCCGCGCCAAGAACCTGGGCTTCACGCTGGAGGAGATTCGCGACCTGCTCGCGCTCTCCGCCGACCGCAAGCGCGGCGTCAAGGCGGTCAAGCAGCGCGCCCAGCAGCGGCTGGCCGACATCGAGGCGCGCATCGCCGAACTGGAGCGCGTGCGCGCCGGCCTGGCCGAGCTGGTCGAAGCCTGCCCGGGCCATGGTGCGCCGGAGGCCTGCCCGATCCTGCGGGCCCTGGGCGGGGAGGAGCAGGCATGAGCCGTTGCTGCCACACGACCACGGAGACGGGGGAGCGCGATCCGGTGTGCGGGATGGTGGTGGATCCGGCAAGCACGCCCCATCATGCCGACCACGCCGGTCGCACCTACCACTTCTGCGGCGCGCGCTGCCGGGAGCGCTTCCTGGCTGCCCCTGAAGCGTTCGCAGGCGATACGCCCGCGCAGGCTGCAGCCCCCGGCTGCCATGGAGCGGCCGGTGCGCCCGCGGAGCCGTCCGCGCATCTCGTCAAGGACCCGGTCTGCGGGATGGACGTCGACCCGCACACTGCCCGGCACCGGGCCGAACACGAGGGCCGGACCTGGTACTTCTGCAGCGCGCGTTGCCGCGAACGCTTCCTGGAGAGCCCCGGGCAATTCCTGGGTGAGCGACCGGCACCGCCCGCCGATCCCGGCGCCACCTACACCTGCCCGATGCATCCGGAGGTGCGCCAGGTCGGGCCGGGCGATTGCCCCAAGTGCGGCATGGCGCTGGAGCCGCTCGCGCCCAGCGCGGAATCCGACGACGGCGGCGAGGTGCGTGCCCTGGCGCGCCGCTTCGGCGGGCTGGTCGCGCTGACCTTGCCGGTGCTGGTGGTGGCGATGGGCCCGCACCTGGTCGGCCGTGGCTGGCCGATGCGCTGGGCGGGCGCGCTTGGCTGGATCGAAGCCTTGCTTGCCAGCGTCGTGGTGCTGTGGGGCGGCGCGCCGTTCTTCCGCCGAGGCTGGCGCTCGCTGCGCCCGTGGTCGCCGAACATGTACACGCTGATTGCCCTGGGCACCGGCGTGGCGTGGCTCTACAGCGTGGTCGCGCTGCTTGCGCCTGGGCTATTTCCCGCTGGCTTCCGCATGCACGGCCGCGTGGGCGTGTACTTCGAGTCGGCGGCCGTGATCGTCACTCTGGTCAGCCTGGGTGACCTGCTGGAACTGCGCGCCCGTCGCCGTACTGGCGAAGCGTTGAAGGCATTGCTCGGGCTGGCGCCGAAGACTGCGCGCCGCCTTGAGCACGGCCACGAACACGACGTGCCGCTGGAAGCGGTGCAGGTGGGTGACCTGCTGCGTGTGCGTCCGGGCGAAAAGGTGCCGGTCGACGGGGTCGCCACCGAGGGCGAGAGCCACGTCGACGAATCGATGCTCACCGGCGAGCCCATGCCGGTGGCCAAGACCACCGGCGACCGCCTGACCGCGGGCACGGTCAACCAGGACGGCACGCTGGTGCTGCGCGCGGAGAAAGTCGGCGGCGAGACGATGCTGGCCCAGATCGTCGCGCTGGTCGCACAGGCCCAGCGCAGCCGCGCACCGCTGCAGCGGGTGGCCGATCGCGTGGCGGCGTGGTTCGTGCCGGCGGTGGTCACGGTCGCGGTGCTGGCGTTCGCCGCCTGGGCCGCGTTCGGGCCGCAGCCGCGGCTGGCGCATGCGCTGATCGCCGCGGTGTCGGTGCTGATCATCGCCTGTCCCTGCGCCCTGGGCCTGGCCACACCGATCTCGATCATGGTCGCCAGCGGGCGCGGTGCGCAGGCCGGCGTGCTGTTTCGCGACGCGGCGGCGATCGAGGCGCTGCATGGCGTGGACACGCTGGTGGTGGACAAGACCGGCACGCTCACCGAGGGGCGTCCGGTCCTGACCGACGTGCTTGCCTTCGGCGATCTTTCGCGGGCGCAATTGCTGGCTCTGGCCGCCGCGCTGGAGCAGGCGAGTGAACACCCGCTGGCACGCGCGATCGTGGCAGGCGCATCGGCGGAGGGCGGGGCGATCCCGGCGGCGGCTGGCTTCCGTTCGCTCACCGGTCGTGGCGTGCGGGGCCAGGTCGATGGCCGCGAGGTCGCATTGGGCAATGCGCGCTTGCTCGATGAGCTGCAGGTGGCGTTGGGCGAGCCCGTCGCACGGCAGGCCGAACGCCTGCGGGGCGAGGGCGCCACGGTGATGTTCCTGGCCGTCGATGGCGTGCTGGTTGGCCTGGTCGCCGTGGCTGACCGCATCAAGTCCGATACGTCCGCAGCACTCGACAGGCTGCGAGGCGAGGGGCTGCGCATCGTGATGCTCACTGGCGACAACGCCACCACGGCGCAGGCGGTGGCACGCCAGCTGGGCATCGACGAGGTGCATGCCGATGTCTCGCCTGCGGACAAGGCGGCAGTGGTCGAGCGGCTCAGGCGCGAGGGACGACGGGTAGCGATGGCCGGTGACGGCGTCAACGATGCGCCGGCCCTGGCGGCCGCGGATGTGGGTATCGCCATGGGGAGTGGCACGGACGTGGCGATGGAGAGTGCGCAGGTGACGCTGGTGCGCGGGGAGCTCTCGGCGATCGGTCGGGCGCGGGCGTTGTCGCAGGCCACGGTGCGGAACATCCGGCAGAATCTGTTTTTTGCGTTCATCTACAACGCCGTGGGGGTGCCGTTGGCCGCCGGGGTGTTGTATCCGGTTTTCGGAGTGGTGCTTTCACCGATGGTGGCGGCGCTGGCGATGAGCTTGTCGTCGGTATCGGTGGTGACGAACGCCTTGCGGCTGCGGAGAGCCCGTCTCTGATCCCGCTCTTGCGGGGTTTGTCCGCGACGTGGCTGGCTTCGACGGCTTTCGATCGCCTGCCGGCATTGAGGCGGGAGCGTGCAAAGTTGCTTTGCTCCCTCTCTCTCCGGGGAAAGGGCTGGGGTGAGGGGCCGGGGCTCGCGGGGGCGCCTCCTGCATAAGGGGGGCTTTGCTTGTCGTTCCTGCGTGGGCTCCCCGCGGCAGGCGAGCCAAGTCGCGAACAATCCAGAATCAGCGCCAACGAAACCACCAGCAAAAGGCGCAGCCCCCTTCGATGCCTTAAGCTGCGCGCCGCCCCACCACAAAGCCCCCCCCCCCATGCCAAGCACGCTGGCCGAATGGCTTGCCTACCAGGAAGGCGTCAACCCCCGCAGCATCGAGCTCGGCCTCGAGCGGGTAAACAGGGTATGGCAACGCATGGGTGCCAAGGCTCCGGCGCGGCGCGTGATCACCGTGGGTGGCACCAATGGCAAGGGCTCCACCGTCGCGCTGCTCGAAGCCATGCTGGGTGCCGCCGGTAGGCGGGTTGGCTGCTACACCTCCCCGCACCTGCTTCGTTACAACGAGCGCGTGCGCATCGACCGCCATGACGCGGCGGACGAAGATCTGCTCGCCGCGTTCGAACGCATCGAAGCCGCACGCGGCAGCGGCGCGGACGCCATCCCACTGACCTACTTCGAATACGGCACGCTCGCCGCGCTCGACCTCTTTGCCCGCGCCGACCTCGACGTCGCCGTGCTCGAGGTGGGCCTCGGCGGCCGACTCGATGCCGTCAACATCGTCGACGCCGACGCGGTGATCGTCACCACCATCGACATGGACCACATGGACTGGCTCGGGAACGACCGCGACAGCATCGGCCGCGAAAAGGCGGGCATCGCGCGGCGCGGGCGCCCGGCCATCGTGGGCGAACTCGAGCCACCGGCCGGCCTGCTCGACGCGCTGGCGGCCAGCGGCGCGCAGGTGCAGCGGGCGGGGCGCGATTTCCGCGTGGAGCGGCACGTGCGCGGATGGCGCTGGCAGCACCGCGACGGCACCGCATTCGAACTTCCCGATCCGGCGCTGGCCGCACCGGTGCAGTACGCCAACGCCGCTGCGGCCATCGCCGCACTGCACGCGCTCGACGCGATCGGCGGATTGGCCGCGCCGATCGCGCTGGGCCAGGCCGCCGCCGATGGCCTGAAGGCCGTACAGGTGCGCGCACGCCTGCAAACGGTCGGCGGCGATCCGGCGGTGGTGGTGGACGTGGGCCACAACCCGCAGGCGGCACGCGCGTTGGCCGACTGGCTGCGACTGCGCCAGTTCCCGCGCGTGCACGCGGTCTACGGTGTCCTCGCCGACAAGGACGTGGCGGGCGTGCTTGGTGCGCTGGGGCCGCAGGTCGACCACTGGCACCTGGCCGGGCTGGACAAGGATTCGCCCCGCGGCCTCCCCGTCGGCTCGTTGGCCGAAGCGTTGCGCCAGACCCTTCCGGAGGCGAGCTTCGACGTGCATGCCAGTGTCACCGACGCGCTGGCCGCGGCGCGGGCGCAGGCGCGGCAGGGCGAGTGCATCCTGGCGTTCGGCTCGTTCTTCGTCGCGAGCGCCGTGCTGGCTGAACCGGACGCCTGAGCGGACCGTGCCGGCGGCGCGGGCAGGTATAATCGTCGTGTTGCGTGCCGTGCCGTCTTGGAGCTTCAGTCTTGAAAACACGCCTGTTGGGTGCCTTCGTCCTGATCGCGTTGGCGGTGTTGTTCGTGCCGATGTTCTTCTCCAGCACGCCGCCCTCGGCCGCGGGCGACCAGGCGGTGAGCCTGGCGATCCCGCCGGCGCCCGATCGCGACCTGCAGACGCGCACGATGAGCCTGGATCCGGACGCCCCAGCCAGCAGCGGCACGGCGGCGCCGGTGATTCCCGCGAGCACCCAGTCGAGCGCGCAGGCATCCTCGGACCGTCTGGCCACCGTCGACATCGCCTCGCGTCGTCCGCACGACGTGGAAATGGAGCCGGGCGCGGCCACGCCCGCGCAGGCTCCGCAGCCGCAAACCACCCAGCCTGAGGCTGCGGCGCCGAAGCCGGCCGAGAAGCCCGCCGATGAGCCGGCGATCGCCAGCGCGCCGGCCGATACCGCCGGCACCGCCGCGCGCGGCAACTTCACGCTCAACCTCAGCGCCTACTCGAGCGAGGGCGCGCAGCGGCTGATCCAGAAGGTGCGCGCGCTGGGCTATCCGGTCAGTGGCGCGCCAATCCGCCAGGGCGGCCGCGCGCTCACGCTGGTGACCGCCGGACCATTCCAGACGCGCACGGCCGCCGAGGCTGCGCGCCTGAAGATCACCCAGAGCATCCCGGGGGCGCCGGCGCACCTTGAAAGTGGCGCAAGCGACCAACATGGTGACGTCGCCGCTGCGACGCCGGCCGCGGCTCCGGCGCGTGCGGGTGGCTACGCGGTGCAGGTGGCGGCGATGGGCAGCCAGGCCGATGCCAATGCGCTGCGCGACAAGCTGCGCGCGGCCGGCTTCGACGGTTTTACCGACTCGGTCAGCAGCGGTGGGCGCACCCTGTGGCGCGTGCGCGCCGGCCCCCAGATCCAGCGTGCGGACGCCGAGCGCGTGCGCGACCAGATCAAGGCCAAGCTTGGCATGGCCGGCAACGTGGTGGGCGTGCCGTAAGGCGCGGTCCACCGGGGCGGCAGCATGAACTGGATCGACTTCACCATCCTCGCCGTGCTGGCCCTGTCCGTGCTGGTCGGGCTGTGGCGCGGGCTGGTCTCCGAAGTGCTGTCGCTGGTCGCCTGGGTTGCGGCGTTCTGGGTCGCCTGGACGTTCGGGCCGGTGGTGGCGGCGCACCTCGAGCACAGCATCTCGTTGCCGGCGGCGCGCATCCTGCTGGGCTACGGATTGTGTTTCGCGGTGGTGCTGATCGTTGGCGCGCTGCTGCGCTTCGTGGCCCGGCGGATCCTTTCCGGGATCGGGTTGGGCGGGCTGGACCGTCTCCTGGGCATGTTGTTCGGCTTTGCGCGGGGCGTGCTGCTGGTGACCCTGGTGGTGTTCCTGGCTGGCTTCACCGCGCTTACCCGCGAGGCCGGCTGGCAGCACTCGCTGCTGCTGCCGCAGTTCGCCGGCGCGGCCGCCTGGCTGGGTGAGCGGGTGCCGGAGAGCGTGCGCCGCTACCTGCATCCGCCAGCGCAGCTTCCCGCGTTGCCGCCGGGCACCTTGCCGGCACTTCCGGGCAGTTCACCCGCGCCGGCGCAATCTGTGCTTTCGGCCGTGCGAGCGGCCACGCTCACCTGAACACGCCTTACCAGAACCAGGCTTACGACATCAGGGCATCAAACCATGTGCGGAATCATCGGCATCGTCGGTACCACCGAAGTGGCATCGGCGCTTTATGACGGACTCACGGTGCTGCAGCACCGCGGCCAGGACGCGGCCGGCATCGTCACCGTCGATGGCGCGCACCTGCGCCTGCACAAGGGCAACGGCCTGGTGCGCGACGTGTTCAACCAGACCGCGATGAGCCGCCTGCGCGGCGCCATCGGCATCGGCCATTGCCGGTACCCGACGGCCGGTTCGGACAATGCCGACGAGGCGCAGCCGTTCTACGTCAATTCGCCCTACGGCATCGCTTTCGCGCACAACGGCAACCTGGTGAACACCGAAGCGCTGCGGCGCGAGATGTTCCAGGACGACCGCCGGCACATCAACACCGATTCGGATTCCGAGGTGCTGCTGAACGTGCTCGCGCACGAGCTGCAGATCCAGGACCGCATGGCGCTGACGCCCGACCAGATCTTCAAGGCGGTTGCCGGCGTGCACGCCCGCGCGCGCGGCGGCTACGCCTGCCTGGCGCTGATCCAGGGCTACGGGCTGCTGGCCTTCCGCGACCCGCACGGCATCCGTCCGCTGGTGCTGGGCGAGCGCGTGACGCCGGAAGGCCGTGAGTACGCCGTGGCCTCCGAATCGGTCGCGTTCGACGTGCTGGGTTTCAAGCGCGTACGCGACGTGGAGCCGGGCGAGGCGGTCTACATCACGGTGGACGGCCAGTTGCACGCGCGCCGCTGCGCCGAGGGCGCGGTGCACGCGCCGTGCATCTTCGAATACGTCTACCTGGCGCGGCCCGACTCGATGATCGAGGACGTCTCGGTCTACAAGGCGCGCCTGCGCATGGGCGAGAAGCTGGCGCAGAAGATCCTGCGCGAGCGTCCCGATCATGGCATCGACGCGGTGATCCCGATCCCGGATACCGCGCGCACTGCGGCCAGTTCGCTGGCCAATGCGCTTGGCGTGCCGTTCCGCGAGGGCTTCGTCAAGAACCGCTACGTTGGCCGCACGTTCATCATGCCGGGCCAGGGCGACCGCGTAAAATCGGTGCGCCGCAAGCTGAACGCGATCGACCTGGAGTTCCGCAACAAGACCGTGCTGCTGGTCGACGATTCGATCGTGCGCGGCACCACGTCGAAGCAGATCATCCAGATGGCCCGCGATGCGGGGGCGAAAAAGGTGTACTTCGCCTCGGCCGCGCCACCGGTGCGCTACCCCAACGTCTACGGCATCGACATGCCCTCGGCCACCGAGCTGGTGGCCGCCGGCAAGTCCGAGAAGGAAATCGAGCAACTGCTCGGCGCCGACTGGCTGATCTACCAGGACCTGGCCGACCTGGTCTGGGCGGTGCAGGACGGCAACGAGGAGCTCAAGCAGTTCGACACGTCCTGCTTCTCCGGCGAGTACGTCACCGGCCTGGACCGTGATTACCTGCAGCAGATCGAGATGCTCCGCTCGGACGACGCCAAGGCCGCCCGCCGTAGCGCCTGATGCCGCATCGGGCGATGTTGTGGGCGATGCCCACAGCATCGCCGGTCGCATCGATCGGAGGGACGTCGCGCATGCGCCACGGGCGGTCTGCCGGCGAGGTCATGGGCACGTCGTGTTCGGTAGCGACCGATGACGTTTCGCGCGGCCAGGCGTCGGTGCCATGCTTCGGCGGTCCTCGACCAGCAGATGCATGATGAATTGTCGGGTGCGCGGGTTCGTGGAAGCGCTGCAGCACAGCTGCATTCGCCAGGGCGAAGTACGCGGCGCATCGAAGTTCGATTGTTCCTCGAAGCCCACGTCGCTTGGCAGCGCCGCGAAAGGTCGTAATCGCGCCCCGGGCACGAACGCCTCGATTTCGTCACACGGAGGCCGGGCCCTTCGCGTCCCCTGGAGGCGTGGAACGCCACCATGCGGCCGCCCCGTACTGCTCGCAACGCGAGCCACCCGTAAACTCGCCACATGACCGACCTGCACCAAGCCGCCCGGCGCTGCCTCGAGGCGAGCGATCCCGAGGAAAAGCTCCGTCTGACCCACGCCACGTGGCAGGCGCTACAGGCCGGCGGACTCGACCCCGACGCCGATGGGTCGCCTCCGGAACCGATCGGGACGCCTGGCCGGCCGCTCCGTCCCCGCCTGGTCGAAGCGCGCCAGGTCCCGCAACGTGGCCTCGGCACGCCCGAGGGCCGGGCGGCGCTGGTCCACGCGATCGCACACATCGAGTTCAACGCCATCAACCTGGCCTGGGACGCGGTCTATCGCTTCCGCGGCTTTCCCGACGACTACTACCGCGACTGGGCCAGCTGCGCCCACGACGAGGCGCGCCACTTCCGGATGCTCCAGGAGCGGCTGGCCGAGCTGGGTCACGCCTACGGCGACTTCGACGCCCACAATGGCCTGTGGGAGATGGCCGCCAAGACCGCCCACAGCGATCTCGCCCGCATGGCGCTGGTGCCTCGCGTGCTGGAAGCCCGTGGTCTGGACGTGACGCCTGGCATGATCGAGCGTCTGCGCGGCCTCGGCGACCAACGCACCATCGCGATCCTGGAAGTGATCCTGCGCGAGGAAGTGGCCCATGTGGCGGCAGGCACGCGCTGGTTCCGCTGGTGCTGCGAACGCGACGGACTGGAGCCGCGCGAGACTTTCGTGCAACTGCTCCGAGACTACATGGGCGGCAGCCTGCGCGGACCGTTCAACCATCCCGCGCGGCTGGCCGCCGGCTTCGACGCGGAGGAAATGGACCAGCTCGCCCTACTGGCCGCTTCCCTGTAGGAGCGCACCTGTGCGCGACCGCGATGCATCCCGGTCGCGCACAGGTGTGCTCCTGCAGCACGCCCCAAAAGAAAAAAGCCACCGCTAGCGGTGGCCTTTCCACGAACCTTGGTCGGGGTGACATGATTCGAACATGCGACTTCTACGTCCCGAACGTAGCGCTCTACCAGGCTGAGCTACACCCCGTGGAGCCGCGTATCTTAGTGAGCCGACGCAGGCTTGGCAACATCCCCGCCGCTTTTTTTCGCGCATCGCGCACCGGGGCGGGCGTGCCCATCTGCTAACCTAGGCGGCTGCCGTCGCGCGGCCTTCAGCCGCCGCTTCCGTTACCCCGCAAGCAGAGGATTCCATGGCGCTTACCCCGGCCCGCACCATGCCTGGCGTGCTCGAGTTGCTGCCGCTGGACCAGATCGCGTTCCAGCGCATGCTCGACACCATCCGCCGCAATTTCGAGCGCTTCGGTTTCCTGCCGGTGGAGACGCCGGTGATCGAGTTCGCCGACGTCCTGCTGACCAAGACCGGCGGCGAAACCGAGCGGCAGGTGTATTTCGTGCAGTCGACCGGCGCGCTGGAGCAGGGCGAAAAGCCCGACCTGGCGCTGCGCTTCGACCTCACGGTGCCGCTGGCACGCTACGTCGCCGAGCACGAGCACGACCTCAACTTCCCGTTCCGCCGCTACCAGATGCAGCGCGTGTACCGCGGCGAGCGGGCCCAGCGCGGGCGCTTTCGCGAGTTCTACCAGTGCGACATCGACGTGATCGGCAAGGACAGCCTGACCACGCGCTACGACGCCGAACTGCCGGCGGTGATCTACAGCACCTTCCGCGAACTGGACATCGGCGCGTTCACTATCCAGCTCAACAACCGCAAGCTGATGCGTGGGTATTTCGAGAGCCTGGGTATCGCCGACAGCGAGCAGCAGATGCTGGTGCTGCGCGAGGTGGACAAGCTCGACAAGCGCGGTCCCGATTACGTGCGCGACACACTGACTGGCGAGGCCTTCGGGCTGTCGGCCGACGTCGCGACGAAGATCCTCGACTTCGTGCAGGTGCGCTCGACCTCGCTGGACGACGCCTTCGCCAGGCTCGACGCGCTGGGCAGCGGCTCCGAAGCACTGGAACAGGGCAGGGCCGAACTGAAGGAAGTGCTCGGGCTGATCCGCGACTTCGGCGTGCCCGAGACGCATTTCGCACTGAACCTCTCGATCGCCCGCGGCCTGGACTACTACACCGGCACCGTGTACGAGACCACGCTCAACGACCATCCCCAGATCGGCTCGATCTGCTCGGGCGGCCGCTACGAGAACCTGGCCAGCCAGTACACCAGGTCGAAGCTGCCGGGCGTGGGCATCTCCATCGGCCTGACCCGCCTGTTCTGGCAACTGCGCGACGCCGGCCTGCTGGGTGGCGCACGCAGCACGGTGGACGTGCTGGTGACGCAGATGGACCCGGCGCAGCTGCCGGCCTACCTGGCGATCGCCAACGAGCTGCGCGCCGCCGGCATCGCCACCGAGGCGGTGCTGGAAAGCGGCAAGCTCGGCAAGCAGTTCAAGTACGCCGATCGCGCGGGCATCCGCTTTGCGGTCGTGCTGGGCGAGGACGAGCTGGCCAAGGGCGTGGTGACAGTCAAGGACCTGCGCCGCGGCGACCAGTTCGAGGTGGCGCGCGGCGAGCTGGTGAAGGCGTTGCGAGTGGAACTGGAACAGGCAGCGGCGATGGGGCAGTGAGTCGCGGAGTCGCCCACGAACACGACGGAGCACCGGTGGACAAGATCATTCTCGATGGGCGCAGCCTCACCCGCGCGCAGCTGGTCGCGGCGGCGCGGCGCGGCGTGGCAGTGGCGCTGGATCCGGCGCAGCTCGAGCGCGTGCGCCACGCAGCCGATTTCCTGGCCGAGAAGGTCAGCTGCGGCGAGCCCACCTACGGCGTCACCACCGGCTTCGGCAGCAACGCCGACAAGCTGCTGGGCGGGCACCGCATGCGCGACGAGCTGGTGATGCAGGATGCGTCCAAGGAAGGCGCGAGCCTCATGGAGGAGCTGCAGCACAACCTGATCGTCACCCACGCGGTCTGCGTGGGCAAACCGTTCGCGCCGGACGTGGTGCGGGCGATGCTGGTGATCCGCATCAACACGCTTATGCGCGGCCATTCGGGCATCCGCGTGTCCACCCTCCAGGCGCTCACCGCGATGCTCAACCGCGGCGTGGTGCCGGTGGTTCCGGAGAAGGGGTCGGTCGGCGCCAGCGGCGACCTGGCGCCGCTCTCGCATCTGGCGATCGTGCTGCTGGGCGGCGGCGAGGCGTTCTTCGAAGGCGAGCGGCTGCCAGGCGGGGAAGCCCTGAAGCGCGCCGGGCTGGAGCCGATCCGCCTGTCTTTCAAGGAAGGCCTGGCGCTCAACAACGGTACCGCGCAGATGCTCGCCACCGCGGTGCTGGCGCTGGACGAGCTTGAATACCTGCTCGGCGTGGCAGATCTGGCCGCGTCGATGACGCTGGATGCCTTCGCCGGCCGCAGCGGCGCGCTGCGGCAGGAAGTGCATGCGCTGCGCCCGCATCCGGGCCAGGTCGAGGCGGCGTCGCATGTGCGCCAACTGCTGGCCGGTTCCACGCTGGTCGACATTCCCTACCACCTGGTGCCGCGCTTCAAGCCATGGTCGGCCGAGGCGTGGACGCTGCCGGAAGACCAGGCGCTGTCCTTCGATATCGGCTGGGATTGGGTGCCAGCCAACCAGCGGCACGGCCGCGAGGCCTTCTACGACCGATTCCTGCCGTTCAAGGGCGGCAAGAAGCACCAGCCGCAGGATGCCTACTGCCTGCGCTGCATGCCGCAGGTGCACGGCGCGGTGCGCGATGCCTGGGCGCAGGCCTGCCGCGTGATCGACGTGGAGCTCAATTCGGTCACCGACAACCCGCTGATCTTCCCGGATGCCGAGGGCGCGCAGTTCATCGAAGAACAGGTGATCTCCGCCGGCCACTTCCACGGCATGCCGCTGGCGCTGGCGATGAGCTACGTCAAGGCCGCCATCCCGGTGCTGGCTTCGATCTCCGAGCGCCGCCTCAACAAGCTGGTCGATCCGGCCACCAACGACGGCCTGCCGGCGTTCCTCACCGGCAACGAGGACGGTACCGATTCGGGCTTCATGATCGTGCAGTACACCGCCGCCGCGCTGGTCAACGACCTGGCCACCCGCGCGCACCCGGCCAGCGTGTATTCGATCCCCACGAGCGCGAATGCCGAGGACCACGTCTCGATGGGCGCCAACGAGGCTCGCCACGTACTGGAGATGATGGAGGATCTCGGCCACGTGCTGGCGCTGGAGCTCTATACCGCCGCGCAGGCGCTGGACTACCGCCGCGAAATGCTCGACGCCGCGCGCCGCCTGGCCGCTCGTGGCGACTGGCGTGCGCTCGCCGCCAAGATCGGCAACGCCCCGCGCGAGGGCCATCCGCACTACGCCCAGTTCGAACAGGAAGTGCGCCAACTGATGGCGGCGCTGTCCGAAGGCGAGGACTTCCACGCCGGCACCGCCGTGCGGACCGCCCATGCCCTGCTGCGCGAGCGGGTCGCCTTCATGCATCGCGACCGTGCGATGGACGGCGACATCCGCACCATCTGCGACCTCCAGCAACAACGTGCGTTCGCCGCCGCGGCACACCCGTGGCTGGTGGCCGACGTCGTCGCCTACCCCTGATTTTCCGGAGTTCCCCATGAGCCTCATCCAAGTCCCGGTTTCCTACGGCGAGCTGATCGACAAGATCACCATCCTGGAGATCAAGGCGCGCCAGATCAGCGATCCGGCCAAGCTCGCCAATGTGCGCAACGAGCTGGATCTGCTCAACGCGACATGGGCCAACGACGCCGCGTCGCAGACCGACATCGCCGACGAGCGCGCGCGGTTGCTGGCGGTCAACGAGGACCTGTGGGACATCGAGGATCGCATCCGCCTCAAGGAGAAGGCGCAGGCCTTCGATGCGGAGTTCATCGAGTTGGCGCGTTCGGTGTATTTCCGCAACGACGTGCGTGCGGCGGTCAAGCGCGAGATCAACCTCAAGCTCGGCTCGCAGCTGGTGGAAGAGAAGTCCTATCAGGATTACCGCCCGTCCGCCTGAGCTGTTCGACGCTGGCGCCGCGCGTCCACGCCAGGGCAGTCAGTTGTAGCGATCCGATCGCGCTGGTCCGCGCGCAGGCGAGTCGAAGCGCCCGCCTTAAACCCGAGCGGTCACCCGGCCCGGCGCAGGACGCCAGTCAAACCAGCCCGCGCGAGGAGGCAAACGCCTCGAACCGCTCGATCACGTCATCGACTTCGATCAGGCCCATCACGCCCGGCCGCTCGATCTTCGTACCCCAGGCCAGTTCGCTCGCCGGCTTGCCGAGGAAGCGACGCGCCGCCTGGTCGTACTTGTCCACGCACCAGCTTCGGTCCGAGTAGGGCCCGGAGCGGTTCGGGTTGCTTGCCGCATGCAGCCCCAGCACCTTGGTTCCGACGGCGTTGGCCATGTGCATGGGGCCGGAATCGGGCGTGAGCAAAAGCTGCGCCCGACCGCACATGGCGAGCATCCGCTTGAGCGTGTCCTTGCCGGTGAGGTCCAGCGGCTGGCGCTTGCAGCTCGCCAGCACCGCGTCGGCCATCGCCCGCTCGCCGGGAGACGGGCCGCCCACCAGCGCCACGCGCCAGCCGCGCGCCAGCGCGTGATCGATCACCGCCGCGTAGCGCTCGGGGTACCAGTTGCGCAGGGCATGGCTGGACGTGGGGCTGACCAGCAGTGTGGGCGTGGCGCCCGGTAGTTGTTCCCCGGCCCAGGCGCGTGCCTCCTCCGGTATCGGGATATCCCAGCGCACCTGCGTCTGTTTCAGTCCCAGCGGCTCGCAGAAGCTGCCGATGGCATCGAGCACGTGCTCGCCGGTCCGCGCGGGAATACGCTCGTTGATCACCAGGCCGTGCAGGTCCTTGGAGCGCGCGCGGTCGTAGCCCACGCGCCGGTTGGCCCGCACGCCCAGGCTCAGCAGGTTCGAACGCGCCGCCACCTGCATCTGCAGCAGGGCATCGAAGCGCCGCCCGCGCAGCGCATGCCACACCGCGCGCATGCCCGCCCAGCCCGCTCCCTTGTCGAAGGTGACGAACCCGACCCCCTCGATATCGCCCACCAGCCTGCGCTCGAGCTTGCCCACCACCCAGGTCAGCGCCGTCTGCGGCCAGGCCTGCTGCAACGTGCGCACCAGCGGTACCACGTGCGTGACATCCCCGATCGCCGAGGTGCGCAAAAGGCACAGCGAAGCGGGAGCGGGCAGGGGGCTTGGGCTAGAATCGACCGGCATGAACGTCTCCTTCGACCGCACATGATGATGCAGGAGCAGATCCGCGAGGAAGCCGGCGGCAAGGTGCTTTTCGATGCCGCGCTGGGCGTCGTCGACGGCGAATGGTTCGATCCGGCTTTCTGGCGCAACCGCGGCGCGCTCCAGCAGCAAGGCGGCGGGCGGGGTGGCGTGGCCATGATCGATACGCCGGCGGGTGCCTGCGTGCTGCGTCATTACCATCGAGGCGGCCTGGTCGGGCGCTTCAACCGCGACCGCTACCTGTGGACCGGCGCCGCGCACACGCGCAGTTTCGCCGAGTTCCGGCTGCTGGCGCATATCGCCGGCCTGGAGCTTCCCGCGCCAAAACCGGTCGCCGCCCGCTTCTGCCGCCACGGCTTTTTGTACACGGCTGACCTGATCACCCGACGCATCGACGAGGCGCGCACGCTTGCTCAGTGCCTGGAAGACGGCCGACTGGATGCGGACCTGGCGCGCGAAACCGGCGCGCTGGTCGCGCGCTTCCATCGCGAGGGGATCTGGCACGCCGATCTCAATGCGCACAACGTACTGGTCACGTCCGGCGCGCTGTACCTGATCGACTTCGACCGTGGCGCACTGCGCGCGCCGGCGGAATCGTGGCGGCTGGCGAACCTGGCGCGGTTGCGTCGCTCGCTGGTCAAGCTCGGCGCCACCGGGCGCATTGCGGACTTCCAGGCGGCCATCTGGGGGCCGCTGGTCTACGGCTACGAAAGGACGCTGGGCGCATGAACTGGTCGCTGCGTTTTCTTGGTGTCGGCGCGGCGCACGCGGTGGAACTGGGTTCCTCGGCTGCGGTGCTCGAGCGGGACGGCAAGCCGATGCTGCTGATCGATTGCGGCCCCGACACGCTGGACCGTTATCAGGCGGCCTACGGCGAGCTGCCGCGCGCGATCTACATCACCCACACCCACCTGGACCACGTGGGCGGCATGGAGCGGCTGTTCACCCGGCTGTGGTTCGACGAGTCGCTGCGTGGCGGCGTGCGCGTGTTTGTCCACGCCGCGCTGGTGCCCTGGCTGCAGACGCGCGTGGCGGACTACCCCGGCGTGCTGGCCGAGGGCGGAGTGAACTTCTGGGAGGCGTTCCGGCTGGTGCCGTGCAGCCGTGGCTTCTGGCTGGACGGGTGGTGGTTCGACGTGTTTCCCACGCGGCACCACCGCCCGGACACCTCCTTCGGTCTGGCGCTGCATGGCAGCTTCGTCTTCACCGGCGATACCCGGCCCGTGCCCGAGATGCTGGCGCAGTACGCGGCGGGCGATGAGCGCGTGCTGCACGACTGCGGACTGGTCGGCAATCCCTCGCACAGCGGCGTGGACGACCTGGAGCGCGAATACGACGAAAGGCTGCGCCGGCAGCTCGTGCTCTACCACTACGGCAGCGCCGCCGATGGCGAGGCGCTGCGCACGCGGGGCTATGCGATCGCCCGCCCCGGCGGCGGTCTCGAGCTGCCCTCGCCGTCCCTCCCGCGGCCGGACGCCGGCTGACTCCGGCAGGAGTCACTTGGAGACGATGCTCTTGCCCGGATGGAAGAAAAGCATCGCCCCGAAAGTGGGCCCGGCCGGTTGTGTCGGCCGGGGGAGATCGCTATCCTTCCGCTTCTTTGCCAGCCTCAAGGCCGGCAAAGAGAATCCGGAGAGGTGTCCGAGTGGTTGAAGGAGCACGCCTGGAAAGTGTGTATACGGCTTATCCCCGTATCGCGGGTTCGAATCCCGCCCTCTCCGCCAGTTTCAAATAGGGCTTCCAGGCCCACGTCCATGGTGGCCCCGTCGGTCCCCCCGCGACGATAGTCCGCAAACCCCGCCAGGTCCGGAAGGAAGCAACGGTAGTGGATGATTCGGGTGCCGGGGTGTGGTTGGCGGGGCCGCCGCCATTTCGGGGCCCCGACGTGTCCGGCTGACTTGCCGGCGTCGACTTGGCACAATCGGTTTCCGCCCCAAAGTCAGTGCTGACTCAAGGGCCACCGCCCAGCCGCAGAACAGGCTCCAACGCATGTCCTATCAGGTCCTCGCCCGCAAGTGGCGCCCGCGCAAGTTCGTCGAGCTGGTCGGGCAGGAGCATGTGGTGCGCGCACTCACCAATGCGCTGGACACCGGGCGCATGCACCACGCCTACCTGTTCACCGGCACGCGCGGCGTGGGCAAGACCACCATCGCGCGCATCTTCGCCAAGTCGCTCAATTGCGAGCGTGGCGAGTCCGCCGACCCTTGCGGCGAGTGCGCCGTCTGCACGGCGGTCGATGCCGGCCGCTTCGTCGACCTGCTCGAAATCGATGCGGCCAGCAACACCGGCGTGGACGACGTGCGTGAGGTGATCGAGAACGCGCAGTACGCCCCCGCGCGCGGCCGCTTCAAGGTGTACCTGGTGGACGAGGTGCACATGCTTTCCAAGCCGGCCTTCAACGCGTTGCTCAAGACGCTGGAGGAGCCGCCGCCGCACGTGAAGTTCCTGCTGGCGACGACCGATCCACAGAAGCTGCCGGTAACGGTCTTGTCGAGGTGCCTGAAGTTCAACCTCAAGCGCCTGTTGCCGGAACAGATCTCCGGCCAGATGCGCCACATCCTGGACGCCGAGAAGATCGCCTACGAAGACACCGCCATCGGCGAGCTGGCGCGCGGCGCCGATGGCTCGCTGCGCGACGGCCTGTCGCTGCTGGACCAGGCGATCGCCTACGGCGGCGGCGCGCTCAAGGCGGACGACGTGCGCGCCATGCTCGGCAGCGTCGCGCGCGGCCAGGTGCTGGGCGTGCTCGATGCACTGGCCGACGGCGACGGGGCGCGGCTGATGGCCGAGTGCGAGCGCATCGCCTCGTACTCGCCCGACTTCGGCGGTGTGCTCGACGACCTGGCCGCCACACTGCACCGCATCCAGCTGATGCAGCTGGTGCCCGGTTATCACGCTGAAGGCGATGGCGAGCATGTGGAAAGCCTTGCCGGTCTGGCCGGGCGCATGCAGCCGGAAGACGTGCAGCTCTACTACCAGATCGCCACGACCGGCCGCCGCGACCTGGCGCTGGCGCCCGACGCACGCACCGGCTTCGAGATGGCGCTGCTGCGCATGCTGGCGTTCCAGCCTGGCGAGGCAGGCGATTCCGCACCAGCCGAGCGCGCGGTCCGTCCGGCGTCGGCACCGCGGCCCGCGGTCGCCCCGCCGCGCAGCGCACCTGCCGCGGCACCCGCGCCGGCAGCGCCGCGTCCGCAACACACGCACGCAGCCAGCACGACCCAGGCAACCGCGGCCCCCGCCGCGCGCACGCCGATCGCCACCGATGCCCGCGGCCTTCCGCGCTGGGAGGCGCTGATCGAACAGGCCGGCCTGCGCGGCCCCCTCGGCCAGCTGGCGCAGAACGCCGCCTTGCGCGAACGCGACGGCAACACGCTGGTGCTGGCGCTGCAGCCGGCGCACATGCACCTTGCCGTCGAGCCGATGGTCGGCCAGATGGCCGACCGCATCGGCGATGTGCTCGGCGAGCGCATCAAGCTGCGCTTCGTCGCGGACAGCCAGGGTGCGTCCGAGACGCCCGCCGCCCGCGCCGCTTCCGCCCGCGAAAGCGCGCAGAGCGCCGCCGAGCAGGCGATCGAGGAAGATCCGCTGGTGCAGTCGCTCAAGCGCGAATTCGGCGCCCGCGTGGTGCCGCAGTCCATCAAACCCATCGAAAGTTGAGCGGAGCAGACAGTCATGAGAGGCCAGATCGGTCAGCTGATGCAGCAGGCCCAGCGCATGCAGGAAGACATGAAGCGTGCGCAGGAGGAAATCGCCAGGATGGAAGTCACCGGCAGTGCCGGCGGCGGCCTGGTCACCGTGCTGATGACCGGCGCACACGAGGTGCGCCGGGTGCAGATCGACCGCAAGCTGTTCGCCGACGATCCGGAGATGGCCGAGGACCTGGTTGCCGCCGCCGTCAACGACGCGGTGAACAAGGTGGCCGAGGCCAGCCGCAACAAGCTCGGTGGCGTCACGGCGGGGATGAACCTGCCGCCCGGCTTCAAGATGCCGTTCTGACCGACCGATCGTCGCAGGAGCCCGCTTGCGGGCGATGCGCTTCCCGTTCGAGGGAAAGAGCATCGCCCGTAAGCGGGCTCCTTCCAGTACAGGCATCCGACCATGACAGGCTCCCCCCTTCTCGCCGACCTCATCGAAGCGCTGCGCTGCCTGCCCGGCGTGGGTGGCAAGAGCGCGCAACGGATGGCCTTCCATCTGCTCGAGCGCGAGCGCACGCGGGGTCTCAAGCTCGCCGGCGTGCTGCGCGAGGCGATGGAACGGATCGGCAACTGCACGCGCTGCCGGAACTTCAGCGAAGAGCCGGTGTGCGCGCTGTGCGCCAGCGCCAGCCGCGACCGCCACGTGCTGTGCGTGGTCGAATCGCCCACCGACCTGGCCGCCATCGAACAGGCCACCGGTTACCGCGGGCAGTACTTCGTGCTGCTCGGGCGCCTGTCGCCGCTGGACGGGCTGGGCCCGGAAGAACTCGGCCTGGCGCAGCTGAGCGCGCGCCTGGGCGAGGGCGAGATCGAGGAGATGATCATCGCCACCAATCCGACCGTCGAAGGCGAGGCTACCGCGCACTACCTGGCGCAGTTGGCCCGCGCCGGCGGCGTGAGGCCGACACGCCTAGCCCATGGCGTGCCGCTGGGTGGCGAACTGGAGTATGTCGACCGCGGCACGCTGGCGCATGCCTTCGGCAGCCGACAGGCGCTGGAATGACCGGGCCAGGCTTGGCGTACGCGGCGCCCACGCCGGCCGAGTACTGCGCGTTGCGGCTTGCTACCGGCCTGAGCGCGATGGACCAGGCGGCGGCGGTCGCCGGCTTGCCAGCCAGCTGGTGCGCGGTCAGCCTGCGCGACGGCGACGAGCTGGTAGGCATGGGCCGCATGGTCGGCGACGGGGCGCTGTTCCTGCAGGTGGTCGACGTCGCGGTGCGGCCGGACTGGCAGCGACGCGGCCTTGGCCGTCGGATCATGGCTGCGTTGATGGATGACGCTCGCCGGCGCGCGCCCGCAGGCGTGATCGTCACGCTGCTGGCCGACGGCGAGGCGACCAAGCTGTACGAGCAGTTCGGTTTCCGGCTGAGCGCGCCGCGCTCGCAGGGTATGCTGCTTCGCCTGTGAATCCACGCGAGGGAGTCAGGCATGGGCGATACCATTTTCGGCAAGATCATCCGCCGCGAGGTCCCGGCGGACATCGTCTTCGAGAACGACGACGTGCTCGGCTTCCGCGACCTGAACCCGCAGGCTCCGGTGCACGTGCTGTTCATCCCGAAGAAGGCGTTGCCCACGCTCAATGACGCCGCGCCGGGCGATGCCGAGTTGCTGGGCAAGCTGCAGCTCGCCGCGGCCGAGTACGCCAGGCAGGAAGGCCTTGCCGAACAGGGTTACCGCACGGTGATCAACTGCAACGAACATGGTGGACAGACGGTTTTTCACCTGCATGTGCACCTGCTCGCCGGCCGCCGCCTGAGCTGGCCGCCGGGCTGAGCGGATTTTTCGCAGGAGCGCGCCCTGTGCGCGCCTGTGTGCCGGTCGCACACAGGGTGTGCTCCTGCAGGGAATCGCGCAGCACTGTATTGATGCCAACAAAAAACGCCGGCCCGGGGCCGGCGTTTTCGTGATCGAGGCGCGCTTACTTGTGCGCCGGTTTCGGCGCCGGCGCCGGCGGCGGGCGCACGATGATCACGCGCGGGCGATTCCAGAACGGATCGCCCCACGGACCCCAATACGAGGGGCCCCAACCCGGGCCCCAGAACGGGTCGTAGTAACCCGGTGGGTAGCGCACCGTCACCGGTCGCTTGGGCCACAGGTAGACCACGTCCGCCGCCACGCGCGGATAGGCGTAGTCGTATTCGCCCACCTTCTTGGTCACGGTGCCCTGCAGCGTGCCCGTGACGGTCAGCTCACGGCCGCGGGTGAACACCTCGGGGTCGTAGAAGCCTTCATGGCAGGCGACGAAACGGCCCTCGGTCGCCCCGCTGGTATCGGTCTCCGGGCGCGCCTGCTTGTCCAGCGGGCGCGACAGGAGGTAGAAGCAGGTCTCCTGCGGGCCCGGCTCGGTCTGGATGATTTCGCCACCCCAGCGCACCTTCGCGCCGCCGGCACCGCCCTGCTGGGCGCCCGCCGTGCTCACGTCGGAGTAGGTGCCCTGCAACGGCTGGGGCACCGTTGCACAGGCGGTCAGCAGGCCGAAGGCGGTGGCCAGGGCCAGAGGGCGGTAAGGAAAGGACATGGCGGTTCTCCCTGGGACAGCGGCCGCCCGGGCGGCCGCATGGATAGTCATTTGACCACGCGCCGCGGCCGGAATTCCCGTACCGCCCGCTGGAATTCCCGCAGCAGTTCAGGCATCGGTTCGTCGTGCGCATAGCGCAGTTCAAGGTAGCGGTTCATCAGGTGCTCCAGCTCGCCGCGCTGCGCCGGCAGCGCCCGCGCGGCGCGGCGCAGGTAATGCTGCGGCCCTTCGCTGCGACGGCGCGTGATGCCGGCGCGCGCGAGCCTGGCCTCCAGCCGGCGCAGCGCCTGGCGCAACGGTTCGGGCCGTTCACGCCGCCACAACGCCCAGCCGGTGCCGATCGCCACGAACAGCGCGGTGCCGATCGCCAGCAGCATGCCCAACATCGCCGTGCCGGTATCGCGGATGCCGAACGGGGTCAGCAGACCGCGCTGGCGCAGCGCATCGAACCCGATAACGCCCTGGGCCCACCAGTGGTTGACCACGTCCCACCGGTTGCGAAGCGAAGCCAGCCAGCCTGTTTCCACCCAGCCGAGCTGGTCGCCCGCCGCAGCCGCTGCGCCCAGACTGACGCGTTCGGGCCGTACGGCGGCGGTGGGATCGACGCGCACCCAGCCGCGACCCGCCAGCCATACCTCGCTCCATGCGTGCGCATCGGACTGGCGTACCAGCAGGTAGTTGCCCAGCGGATTCCAGTAGCCGCCCTGGTAACCGGTGACCACGCGTGCGGGAATCCCCGCCGCCCGCATCAATACGGTGAAGGACGAGGCGTAGTGCTCGCAGAAACCCTCGTGCGTGCTGAACAGGAAGTCGTCCACGGCGTCCCGGCCGAGCGGCGCCGGCGCCAGCGTGTAGCGGAAGCCGCCGTCGTGGAACAAGGCCAGCGCGGCGCGGATGATGGCCTGGCCGTCACCGCCGTAGCGTGCGCGCCACTGCGCGGCCAGGGCGTGCGTGCGGGGGTTGAATCCCTGGGGCAGGCGCAGGGCCAGTTGCCTGGCGCCCGCGGGCAGGGTGGCCTGGAGGCGGTAGTAGAGCGCCGAGCGCGCTGCGTAGTGGAGCGACTCGCGCACGGGTTTGTCGCTGAACACCTCGTGGTCGGGGCTGAGCTGTGCGTCCGCTGGTGCCTCCAGCGGCACGTCCAGCGCGGGCAGGATGTTGCGGTTGGTCGGCTCCAGGTCGATCTCGTAGCGGCTGGTGGCCCTCGCCTCCAGCGCTTCCAGTGGCCGGGCCTGGCCGTCGGCGCGCCGCAACTCGGCATGCTCCCAGGTACGCCCGTCGTACAGCCACATGACGTACGCGCGGAAGTAGCGCAGCTCGGGCGCCGGCGCAGGGCCGTCGAAGCTGACCCGCATGGCGGGGCGGTCGTCGGTCAGCAGCTCGGTGAAGTTCCCCGGCGACATGCGGTCGCCGAGCCCGGTCCTGGCCTCGGGGCTGTTGGCCGCTCCCCACAGCGGCGAGCTCAGCCGCGGCACCAGCGCGAAGGCCAGCAGCGCCAACGGCACGGCGGCCGCAAGCAGGGCCAGTCCCGGCAGCAGCGCGCGTGGCAGGTTGGTCGGCGCCTGTGCCGGCTCCAGCGCACGCAATGTGGCCAGGGCGGGCAACAGGCCCAACGCGACCACGAAGGTGGCCACGAGGCCCTGGTCGAACAGCAGCGCCGCCATCAAGCCGAAGCAGGCAAAGCTCACGCCGACTCTGGCATCGCGGGGCGCTTCGCTTTCCAGCAGTTTCAGTACCAGCAGGCCGACGGCCAGCGCGGAACCGGGTTGCTGCCCGAAGATGGTGCCGTAGGTAAAGACGACCGCCACCGCCAGCAGCGCCAGCAGCGGCAGCTTGAGCAGCAGCGGCGGGCGCGCACCGTGCCGACGTCGCTGCCACCAGCGCAGTGTGAGCACCAGCGCCAACCCGGCCACCAGCCACCAGGGCAGGTGTGAGGCGTGTACGCCGAGCACGCAGGCCATGGTCAGGCAGAGCAGGTCGAACGCGCGGCCGTCCAGCGTGGCTTCGCTGGGGCGGCGCTTCGCGCCGATCATGGCAGCGACGCCAGTGCGCTCATGCAGCGCGCGTAGTGGCCGGGGCCGCTTCCGACCTCGATCGGCTGGCCGGGCAGCCAAAGGCTGTGGCGCCGCCCCTGGGCATGGGCCTCGCCCAGCCAGCGGGCGAGGCGGGCGATGCGTGCCTCGTTGTCCATGCCTTCCAGCTCGCGCCAGTCCAGGCGCCATTCGGGACGCGACTCGGGCTGCTCGAAGTCCTTGCTGAGCAATTGGCCCAGTCGTGCGCTGGCCTTCCAGGCGATGTGCTTGCGCGGATCGCCGCTGCGGTAGTCGCGCAGGGCGGCCAGGTCCTCGCCGTGGTGCAGGCGGGGACGCAGGCCTTCGTCGGCCGGCAGCCGCGGCGGCGGGCCGCCGCTTTCCGGGCGCGGCCAGACCAGCACGGACTGCTCCGGATGCATCCAGCTCCAGGCGCGGAACAGTCCCAATGGCCACGTCGTCCACACCCGCACGCGCGGCAGCGGATGCCAGCCGCGTTGGCGGGTGGCCAGCGGCAGGGTGACGTCCGCTTTGCCGGAGGCGTCGATGGCGAACGCCTGGCAGGCCTCGCCAAGATCGGCGCGGATCGCGCTGCGCGGCCGCGTCGATTCGAATTCCAGCGTCAGCGCCAGCGGCTGGCCGGCGACCGCCTGGCCCGCGCGAACGCTGGCCAGTGCCAGGCCGTCGAGCGCACGGAACGCGATCAGCATGCTCGCCGCGCCGGCCGCGCCCAGCATGCAGGTGAGCAGCAGCGCGGCGTTGTTGGAATAGTTGAGCGAGCCGACCAGCATCACCAGCAGCAACACGGTGAACCCGATACCGAAGCCGGTCGGCACGATGTAGATGCGCCGCCGGTTCAGTTCGATCGGCATCGGCTCCGGGCGGCGGAAGCGGGTCAGTGCGGGCAGCCGCCGCTCGGCCAGCTGCTGCAGGCGGCGCAGCGCGTCGCGCATGGTCAGTCGACCGCGGTATCGGCCAGCAATGCGCGGGCCAGCGCATCCCCGCTGGCGCCGCGCGAAGGCACCAGCCGGTGTGCGGCCAGCGGCACGAACAGCGCCTGGATGTCTTCCGGCAGCACGTGGCTGCGGCCGCTCAGCAGCGCCCAGGCGCGCGCCGCCGCGAGCAGGGCGATGCCGGCGCGTGGCGACAGGCCGACGCGAATGTCGGCGTGCCGTCGGCTGGCCGCGAGCAACGCCTGCAGGTAATCGAGCAGGGCACTGCTGGCGGTGACGTCCTGCGCCTGGCGGTGCAGGGCGGCCAGGCTCGGCGCATCCAGCTGCGGGGTGAGCTGGGCGAGCAGGTCGCGGCGGTCGCTGCCGGCAAGCAGCGCACGCTCGGCGGCGGCATCGGGATAGTCGAGCGAGATGCGCAGCATGAAGCGATCCAGCTGTGAATCGGGAAGCGGGAAGGTGCCGTGCAGATCGAGCGGGTTCTGCGTGGCCACCACGAAGAACGGTTGTGCCAGCGTGTGCGTCTGGCCGTCCACCGTGACCTGGCCCTCGGCCATGGCTTCCAGCAGTGCGCTCTGCGTCTTGGGCGTGGCGCGATTGATCTCGTCGGCGAGCATCAAGCCGGTGAAGATCGGGCCTGGGTGGAAGCGGAACTGGCCCGTCTCGCGCTCGAACACGCTGACCCCGATAATGTCCGAAGGCAGCAGGTCGCTGGTGAACTGCACGCGCTGGAATTCCAGCGCGAAGCTCGCCGCCAGCGCATGCGCCAGCGTGGTCTTGCCCACGCCGGGAACGTCCTCCAGCAGCAGGTGGCCGCCGGCGACCAGGCAGGCAAAGGCCAGCTTCACCTGGCGCGGCTTGCCGAGCAGCACGCGGTTGACCTGGGCCATTGCCGCTTCCAGGCGCGGATGGAGCGTTTCTTCGGACAGGGGAGTGGTGGCGGACATGGGTTCCTGGCAGTCGGCACGGGCGGAACACGGGGAGGGCCAGGCGAGTGTAGCGGCCGGTCTCGCGCGCTGGCGAGGCGCGTTCCTCATTGCGTTCGCCAGCCTGCTGGTCCTCAAGTGCATCGTGGCCGCCACGATGTCGCCGTTTGGCGACGAGGCCTTCTACTGGCTGGAAAGCCGGCATCCGGCCTGGGGCTACAGCGACCTGCCGCCGCTGACCGCTTGGCTGATCTGGCTGGGCGAACACGTCGCCGGGCATGGCTTGCTCGGGATGCGCTGGCCGTTCCTGTTGCTCGGCAGCGCGCTGCCATGGGTCATGGTGGCGTTCGGGCGGCGCGCCTTCGATGCGCGGACGGGTTGGCAGGCAGGCCTTTTGTGTCTTGCGCTGCCGTTGGCCGGGACGCTCGGCGTGATGGCGATGCCGGACGTGCCACTGACCCTGGCCATCGCGGTGGCGCTGTACGCGTTGATGCGTGCGATGGAGGAGGACCGGGCGCGCGACTGGTGGTTGCTCGGCCTCGCGTTGACGGTGGCCTGGCTGACCCACTACCGCGCGGCAATGCCGATGTTCGCAGGCCTGTTGCTGCTGGCCTTCACCTCACGCGGCCGCGCGCAGTGGCGCAAGCCAGGCCTGTGGCTGGCGCTGGCCGTGGCGGCGCTGGGGCTGATCCCCCTGGGCGTGTCGAACTGGCGCCAGCACGGAGCCGGGCTGGCGTTCCAGCTGGTCGACCGCAACCCGTGGCGCTTCCATGCCGATGCGCTGGTGCAACCGCTGGAGCAGGCAATCGCCTGCACGCCGGTCTTCTATTTCCTGCTGCTGTGGGCGCTTTGGCGTTGCTGGCGCCGGCGTGCCGAAGGCGCGCCATGGGACCTGCTTGCCTGGACGTCGCTGGGTTTCCTGGTGCCGTACTTCCTGTTCGGCCTGTTCGCCGACGACCTGCGTTTCCGCGCCCACTGGCCGCTGCCCGGCTACCTGCCGTTGTTGGCGGCGCTGCCTGCGCTGTGCCGCGAGGCGGGCCGGGGCTGGCGCCTTGCCTCAGTGGCGGGTGGGGCGCTGGGTGGGCTCGGGACGCTGCTGGGGCTGGGCTACCTGGCGCTGGCGGCAAGCCCGCAGGGCGTCGACGTGCTGGCGGCGAGCAAGGCCTTTCCAAGCAACTTCGTGGGCTGGCGCGAGAGCGCGGCGCAGGCGCGCACGCTGCTGGCGCGCCAGGACGCGGTACTGGTCGCCGACAATTTCATGCTGGCCGCGGAACTCGAGTTCCAGCTCGACGGACAGCGGCCGGTGTATGCGCTCGACAGCACGCTCAACGTCAAGCATGGTCGCGCACCGCAGCTGGCCATGTGGGGCCGCGACGAAGCCGGACTGCGCGCCGCGCATGCCGGCGCGCCGATGTTGCTGGTGGTGAGCGAGGTGATGCGCGAGCGCGAGCAGCTGGAGCGGCTCGGTGCCATCTGCGGGAGCATCGAGCGCCCGCGGTTGGTCACGCGGCTGGCGCTTTTCGATGGGCGCAAGAGCTTCGCGTATTACCGCGGGCGGGTGCCGACGGTCCCTTCCGTGCGATTGGCCGATCCCACGCAATGCGCTTTCTGGCGCAACGCGCGGACGGCGGCCAAGGCGTTGTAGGGAAGGCCTGCGCGCGACTCAGGCCGGGTCGTGCCAGGGGCGCACACAGGCGACCCAGGTCAGGGCACGGCCAGGCCCGTCTCGCGCAGCAGCCGGGCGAGCGCGATCAGCGGCAGGCCCACCAGCGCGGTCGGGTCGCGACTGTCGATGTGCTCGAACAGCGATATTCCGAGACCCTCGCACTTGAAGCTGCCGGCGCAGTCCAATGGCATTTCGCGGCCCACGTAGCGGGCGATTTCAGACGCGGTGAGCGGCCTGAACAGCACGCGCGTGGTGTCCAGGTGCGTGTGGCGCCGCCCGTCACGGGTGTCCAGCAGGCACAGTCCGGTGTGGAACCGCACCTCGCGGCCGCTGCAATCGGCCAGTTGGGCGCGGGCGCCCTCGACGCTGCCTGGCTTGCCCAGCGCGCGGCCGTCGAGTTCGGCGATCTGGTCCGAGCCGATTACCAGCGCGGTATCGGACAGCCCGCACGCAGCCCCTTCGGCCTTGGCTATCGCCAGCCGCAGGGCACCTTCGGCGGGCGCTTCGCCGGGCACCAGCGTTTCGTCGGTACCGGGCGCACGCTGCTCGAATTCCGGCACCAGCCGGCGCAGCAGTTCGGCGCGGTAGCGCGAGGTGGAGCCCAGCACCAGGCGCGTCATACGTCCGATTCGCGGCGGATGTGCTCACGCATGGCGTCGTCCAGCTCGTGGTGCGCGCGTTCCAGCGCCCGTACGAGCGGGCGCAGCCGGGCGCGGGTCTGGCTCATGTCGGCTGCGGCTTCGTCCAGGCCCTGCTGGCTCGCATCGGGCGCGCAGTCACGGATCCACAGCCGCTGCTGCAGCAGCGACCGCAGGCCGGCGTCGATCGCCTGTTTGGCCTCCGGCTCGCCGGCGGCCGGCTGGTCGGGGTTGAAGGACATCACCGCATGGGCCTGCTTGAGGCCCTTGCGGCAGGTCTTCAGGTCGGCTTCCAGCTGGTCGGCCAGCTCCAGCAGCCGGTGCATGCTGTGGCGGCGCCGCTCCAGCCGCCGCCGCCGTCCGGCCAGCACGAGCGCACCGGCGCCCACCAGCAGCAGGCACATCGCGGCGAGGCCAAAGGCGAGGGAAGCGGGCACGAGGACAACCGGTTACGATCGGAAGGGCAGTCTGCCGCAGTCCCGTCGGGAGGCAAAGCCCGGATGGCTCGGTTGACTTGGACCCCCGCCGACCCTAAGATTTCGCGATTATGTCCGTGACACTGCCAGAGTCCGTGGACGCTTGGCGCATGGTCTCGGCGCGGCGTTCGTTTGCCGGAGCGCTTCCCGTGGCCGCCATGTCCCGTCTGTGCGGGATGCTGGCCGGCAACGAGGGAGCGGCGCAGTACGAGCTGGACTTCGGTCGCGACGATTTCGGCACGGCCTACCTTCAGGTGCACGTCGAGGCGCCGCTGACACTGACCTGTCAGCGCACGCTGGAGCCGTTCGTGCTGCCCCTGACGGTGGACAGCCGGCTTGGCCTGATCCGCAGCGAGCGCGAGGAGGCGGCCCTGCCGCCGGGCTGCGAACCGCTGCTGGTCGAGGACGACGGCAAGCTCGACCTGGCCGCCGTGATCGAGGACGAATTGCTTTTGGCAGTGCCGCTGGTGCCGGTCAATCCGGACAGCAGCCTGCCACCCGAGGTGACTGGCCCCGGCCCGGATGAACCCGTGTCGGAGCCCAACGACAACCCGTTCGCGGTTTTGCGCGAACTCAAGAAAACCGATTGAAGCCGGAGATACACCCATGGCCGTTGCCAAGAGCCGCAAGACCCCGTCCACCCGCGGCATGCGTCGTTCGCACGACAAGCTCAAGACCGTGCAGCTGGCGACCGACCCGACCAGCGGCGAGGTGCACCTGCGCCATCACGTCACCAAGGACGGCTACTACCGCGGCAAGAAGGTGATCGACACCGCCGCGGCCGTCGACGCCGAGTAAGCGGCTTCCATCGGACGCAACACGGCGGCGCGGCGACGCGCCGCTTTGCGTTTCGGCGTCCGCGAACGTAACGTTGCGGCTCCGGCGTGGCCTGGCCATCGCCCCCGCATGCAGATGGAAAGTCCATGGCTTCGACCTACGCCCGCATCATCGGCACCGGCAGCGCGCTGCCCGAACGCGTCCTGAGCAATTTCGACCTGGAGAAATTCGTCGAGACCAGCGACGAATGGATCCAGAGCCGCACCGGCATCCGCCAGCGCCATGTGGCCGCCGAGGGCGAGACCACCGGCGACCTGGCCTTCCTCGCTGCCGAGCGCGCGTTGGCTGCGGCCGGCGTCAAGGCTTCCGAGCTCGACCTGATCGTGCTGGGCACCACGACGCCGGATCTGATCTTCCCGTCCACCGCATGCCTGGTGCAGAACCGCCTGGGCGCCAACGGATGCGCCGCATTCGACGTCAATGCCGCCTGCTCGGGCTTCGTCTATGCGCTGGGCGTGGCGGACAAGTTCATCCGCAGTGGCCAGACGAAGAAAGCGCTGGTGATCGGCGCCGAGACGCTGACCCGCATGGTCGACTGGAAGGAGCGCGAGACCTGCGTGCTGTTCGGCGACGGCGCCGGCGCGGTCGTGCTCGAGGCCAGCGACGAGCCGGGCATCTATGCCACCTGCCTGCACGCCGACGGTGGCTACAAGGAACTGCTGTGGAATCCGGTCGGCGTGTCGGTCGGCTTCCGCGACGAGCCCAATCATGGCGTGCGCATCAAGATGGCTGGCCGCGAGGTGTTCAAGGTCGCGGTCAAGACGCTCGACTCGCTGGTGGAGCAGACCTTGAAGGCCGCCGGCATGGAGGCCTCGCAGCTGGACTGGCTTATCCCGCATCAGGCCAACCTTCGCATCATCGAAGCGACCGCGAAGCGCCTGGGCATGTCGATGGACCAGGTGATCGTGACCGTCGACAAGCACGCCAACACCTCCTCCGGTTCAGTGCCGCTGGCGCTGGACTACGCGGTGCGTTCGGGCAAGGTGCAGCGCGGGCAGAACCTCCTGCTGGAGGCCTTCGGTGGCGGCTTCACCTGGGCTTCGGCGCTGCTGCGCTACTAGCCGGTTCGCCCTTCGTTCGATGCCGCCTTCGGGCGGCATCGTCGTTTGGGGGAGGGACTTAGGCAAGGCTTTCCCCATCCGCTCTTCGGGCACCTTCCCCCCCCGGCGGGAGAAGGGATCGAAAGCGAGGCTTACGATAAGCCATGGTCGCGGGACGTCCGGCGGTGAGCCTTCCCCCGTCTGCGGGGGAAGGTGCCGACAGGCGGATGGGGAAAGCCTTGCGAAAGCGCCCGGCCATGCGCGCGTATCCCGATACGGCTGCGTACGCGCGCCGCTGCTGGCATCATCGCCTCTTTGCCTTTGATGGATCGACACCGATGACCGACACCGCCGCCTCGCTCGCCTTCGTCTTCCCTGGCCAGGGCTCGCAATCGGTCGGCATGCTGGCCGACCTCGCCGCCGCGCACGCGGAAGTGCAGGCGACCTTCGAGGAAGCTTCGCAGGGCGCCGGCGTCGACCTGTGGCAGATCAGCCAGCAAGGTCCGGAGGATCAACTGAACCGCACCGAGAACACTCAGCCGGCGCTGCTGGCGGCGAGCGTGGCGGTGTGGCGCGTCTGGGCCAACCTTGGTGGCGCGCGGCCTGCGCAGCTGTCCGGACACAGCCTGGGCGAGTACAGCGCGCTGGTCTGCGCCGGCGCGCTGTCGCTGCACGATGCCGCCGCGCTGGTGGCCGAGCGCGGTCGCCTGATGCAGGCGGCGGTCCCGCCGGGTGTGGGCGCGATGGCGGCGATTCTTGGCGGTGACGATGCGCAGATTGCGCAGGTGTGCGAGGAGGTCGCGCAAGGCCAGATTGTCTCGCCGGCTAACTACAACTCGCCGGGGCAGCTGGTGATCGCCGGCAACGCGGAGGCGGTCGACCGCGCCCTGGCAAAACTCGCCGAGCTGGGCGTAAAGAAGGCGGTCAAGCTGGCCGTGTCGGTGCCCTCTCACTGCGCGCTGATGCGCGAGGCTGCTGATCGCCTGGGCGAACGCATGGCCACGATCGAGTGGTCGCTGCCCGGCATTCCCGTGGTGCAGAACGCCGAGGCGCGCAGCTACGGCAGCGTGGAGGAGATCCGCGGCGCGCTGCAGCGTCAGCTCTATCTCCCCGTGCGCTGGACCGAATGCGTGCAGGCGCTCGCCGGCAACGGCGCCACCCGCGTGCTCGAATGCGGCCCGGGCAAGGTGCTCTCGGGCCTCATCAAGCGCATCGACAAGAGGCTGGATGCGCGCGCCATCGGTACGCCGGCCGAACTCGAGGCGGCGTTGGCGTAAATCATCTTCGACCGGACGGGCGATGCGTCCGTCCCAAAAAAATTCCTGCAAAAGGGCAAGACGATGAGCAAGATCCTGGAAGGAGAAATCGCACTGGTGACCGGCGCCAGCCGCGGCATCGGTGCCGCGATCGCCGACGAGCTGGCGGCCATGGGCGCCACCGTGATCGGTACCGCCACCAGCGAAAACGGTGCCAAGGCCATCGGCAATCGACTGGCTGCGAACGGCGGTCACGGCCGCGTGCTCGACGTGACCGACGGCGCCGCAGTCGAGGCGTTGGTCGACGGCGTCGCCAAGGAGTTCGGTGCCATCTCGATCCTGGTCAACAATGCCGGCATCACCCGCGACCAGCTGCTGATGCGCATGAAGGACGAGGACTGGCAGGTGATCCTCGACACCAACCTGACCTCGGTCTATCGCACCTCCAAGGCCGTGATGCGCGGCATGATGAAGGCACGCAAGGGCCGGATCATCTCGATCGCCTCGGTGATCGGTCTCACCGGCAATCCGGGGCAGGCGAACTACGCCGCTGCCAAGGCCGGCATCATCGCGTTCTCCAAATCGCTGGCGCGGGAGATCGGCACGCGCGGCATCACCGTCAACGTGGTCGCGCCCGGTTTCATCGATACCGACATGACGCGTGCGCTGCCGGAAGACTCGAAGCAGGCCCTGCTGGGACAGATCGCGCTGGGCCGACTGGGCGAAGCGAGCGACATCGCCAAGGCCGTGGGCTTCCTCGCATCGCCGGCCGCCGCCTACATCACGGGCGAAACCCTACACGTCAACGGGGGCATGTACATGCCCTGACGTATGGCGCGGTTGTCGCCAAGGACGCGTTTTTAGGCGACAATTGACCTTTCGCGCCGGTCCGCAGGACGGCGCGTTTGAACCTGTCGGCGGAATAATGGCGGCCTGGCCGCTTAGCCACTACAATCCGCCGTCCTTTGCCGGACCCGTGCCGGCCCGACAAAAAGCACACCCCTTGGGAGGTTTGGCAACATGAGCACCATCGAAGAGCGCGTCAAGAAGATCGTCATCGAGCAGCTGGGCGTGAAGGAAGACGAAGTCACGGCGAACGCTTCGTTCGTGGACGACCTGGGCGCCGATTCGCTGGACACGGTGGAACTGGTGATGGCCCTCGAGGAAGAGTTCGAGACCGAGATCCCGGACGAAGAGGCCGAGAAGATCACCACCGTTCAGCAGGCCGTGGACTACATCAAGGCCCACACCAAGGACTGATCGGTTTCGTGTGCGGTTTTGCGCGCCCATGGCGGCGCGGATCCCGTTCACGTGGCGATACTGAAAGCTGCGCCACCTTGGCGCAGTTTTCGTTTCTGCCTTTTGAAACGTCCGATACCGTATGGTGGCCGGACCTGGGGCCGTTGCGCGGCAGCGAGCCTGAGAGAACACGTAAGGATTGAAATCCATGAGCGAACGACCCGTGAGTAGACGGCGTGTTGTAGTGACCGGCATGGGCATCATCTCGCCGGTCGGCAATGACATCGCCACCGCCTGGGACAACATCCTCAAGGGCAACAGCGGCATCGGGCAGGTGACGCATTTCGACGCCACCGGCTACGCCACGCGCATTGCCGGCCAGGTCCGCGACTTCGATCCGGCGCAGTGGATGCCGCCGAAGGACGTCAAGAAGATGGACCCGTTCATCCACTACGGCATCGCGGCGGGCACCCAGGCGCTGCGCGATTCCGGGCTCGAGGTCACGGAAGCGAACGCGCCGCGCATCGGCGTGGCGGTCGGCGCCGGCATCGGCGGCCTCAATACCATCGAGGACACCTCGATCGAGCTGCACGAGAAGGGCCCGCGTCGCGTGTCGCCGTTCTTCGTGCCCAGCTCGATCATCAACATGGTGTCCGGCCACCTGTCGATCATGTTCGGCCTGAAGGGTCCCAACATCGCCTGTGTCACCGCCTGCACCACGGCCACGCACAACATCGGCCTGGCCATGCGCATGATCCAGTACGGCGATGCGGACGTGATGATCGCCGGCGGCGCCGAGTTCGCCACCACCGGCACGGCGATGGCGGGTTTCTGCTCGGCCAAGGCCATGTCCACCCGCAACGACGAGCCGACCAAGGCCAGTCGCCCGTGGGACAAGGACCGCGACGGCTTCGTGCTGTCGGATGGCGCCGGCGTGCTGATGCTGGAGGAGTACGAACATGCCAAGGCCCGCGGCGCGAAGATCTATGCCGAGCTGGTCGGCTTCGGCATGAGCGGCGATGCCTATCACATCACCGCCCCGAGCGAGGGCGGCGAGGGTGCGGCGCGCTGCATGCAGGCGGCGCTGGACGACGCCGGCGTCAAGCCGACCGAGGTGCAGTACATCAACGCGCACGGCACCTCGACGCCGCTGGGGGATCTTGGCGAGGTGATGGCGGCCAAGAAGGTGTTCGGCGAGCACGCCTACAAGCTGGCGATGAGTTCGACCAAGTCGACCACCGGCCACTTGCTCGGTGCCGCTGGTGGCGTCGAGGCGATCTTCACCATCCTGGCGCTGCGCGACCAGGTGCTGCCGCCCACCATCAACCTGGACGAGCCGAGCGAAGGTTGCGACCTCGACTTCGTGCCGCACACGGCGCGCAAGGCCGACCTCGACGTGGCGATCTCCAACTCGTTCGGATTCGGCGGCACCAACGGCACGCTCGTCTTCCGCCGCCACTGAGCGGAAGCGTGGCTCGCCACCTGAGGGTCCTCGACGGCCGGCGCGACCTGCTCGCGCCGGCCGCCGCTTTTGCGGACCGCTATCCCTGCCTGCTCGAAAGCGTGGTGCGCGGCAGCGCGCAGGCACGCTACGACATCCTGTTCGCGTTTCCGGGCGATTGCCTGACCCTGTGCGGTGACGGGCGGTTGCTGGACGGGCAGGGGCGCCGGCTCGAAGGAGGATTCCTCGACGCCCTCGACGCCGCCTGGCAGGCCGAATGCCAGCCAGCCTGCGACGACGGGTTGCCGTTCCAGGGCGGCTGGGTGCTGCTGCTGGCGTACGAACTGGCCGGCCAGATCGAACCCCGGCTGCGCCTGCCTTCCGGCCATGGCCTGCCGACGGCACTGGCGCTGCGCTGCCCGGCTGCGGTGATCGTCGACCACGCCCGCGATCGGACGATGCTGGTGGCCGAGGCAGGGCATGCCCGCCTGCTCGATGCCATGGAGACCGACCTGGCCGTGTCCCTGGCCTTGCCGCCGCTCGCTCCTCCGATCGCCATCGAGGAGGACACGCCCGCGCGGTTCCTCGATGGCGTTGCCCGTGTCCACGAGCACCTGCACGCGGGCGACATCTTCCAGGCCAATCTCTCGCGCGCCTGGCGCGCGCAGTACCCGCAGCCACCTGCGCCAGCCGCCTTGTACGGGGCGCTGCGAACGGCCAATCCGGCGCCATTCGCGGGCCTGTTGCAGCAACCCGGCTGGGCGGTCGCCAGTTCCTCTCCGGAGCGGCTGGTCGAGGTACGCAACGGCATCGCGCAGACCCGTCCCATCGCCGGCACGCGTCCGCGCGTGGCGGGCGATGACGACGCGGCGCGCGTCCGTGAACTCGCCGCGCATCCGAAGGAGCGGGCCGAACACGTCATGCTGATCGACCTGGAGCGCAACGACCTGGGCCGCGTCTGCGTGCCCGGCACGGTCGAGGTCGACGAGCTGATGGTGGTGGAGAGCTACACCCACGTGCACCACATCGTTTCCAACGTGCGCGGACGCCTGCGCGAGGACGTGACGCCGGGGCAGGTGATTGCCGCGACGTTTCCCGGCGGCACCATCACCGGTTGCCCGAAGGTGCGCTGCATGGAAATCATCGCGGCGATCGAGGACACGCCGCGCGGCGCCTACACCGGGGCGCTGGGCTATCTCGATCTGAGCGGAGAGCTCGACCTCAACATTCTCATCCGCACGCTCACCCAGATCGGTCCCGAGGTTACGTTGCGTGCCGGCGCGGGCATCGTGGCCGACTCGGTGGCCGAACGCGAACTGGACGAAACCCGCGCCAAGGCCCGCGGCCTGCTGCGCGCACTGGGAGCGTCCGGTTGATCGCGCGCGTGCTGGTGGATGGCCAGGCCGGGGACCGGGTTTCCGTGCTGGACCGCGGGCTCGCCTACGGCGACGGCCTGTTCGAGACGATCCGTTTCCTCGGGGCCGGGGCGCCGCTTTGGCCGCGCCACATCAAGCGCCTGCAGGACGGCTGCCGCCGGCTGGCTCTGCCGATGCCGGACCCTGCCATGCTGCTGGCCGAGGCGCAGGCCGTGGCGCGGGACCTGGCACAGCCGGTCGTGCGCATCACGCTGACGCGGGGCACGGGCGCCCGCGGCTACAAGCCACCCGTGCCTGCACAGGCCACCCGCATCGTTGCGGCCTTTGATGCTCCGCCGCGCGATGAGGCGGCCTACGCCGACGGCATCCGCGTGCGCCTGTGCGCCACGCGCCTGGCGGCACAGCCGCAGCTTGCCGGCCTCAAGCACCTCAATCGCCTCGAACAGGTGCTGGCGCGGGCCGAGTGGGACGACCCGGCGATCACCGAGGGCCTGCTGTGCGACGCCAACGGGCTGGCGATCTCCGCCACGGCGGCGAACCTCTTCGCGGTTTTCGCGGGCGTGCTTGCCACACCGGCGGTCGATCGCTGCGGCATCGCAGGCGTGGCCCGGGCCGAAGTGCTGGCGGCCTGGCCACACGCGCAGGTGCGCCCGATCACGCTTGAGGAACTCCGCCAGGCGGACGAGCTCTTCCTATCCTCGAGCGTGCGCGGCATCCTGCCTGTTCGCGAGCTGGACGGCCAGGCCTTTGCGGTCGGAACGGCGACGCGCGCGCTGCAGTCGCATTGGCGCGAACTGGGTTTCTGAAGGAGTCGCCATGGGGCGCAAGAAGAGAAAGGGCCGAGCGGGCTGGCGGATCCTGGGATGGCTGGTGCTGCTGGCCGTCCTGGCCACGCTGGTGGCCGGCTGGTACGACTTCGAGCGGTTCAGCCGCACGCCGCTCACAGTCGGGACGCAGCGCCAGACGCTCGATGTGTCGCGCGGCAGCAGCCTGCGCGGCATCGTGGCGCAGCTGCGTGGGCGCAACCTCACCCATGCACCGTCGCTGTACTGGCGCGTGCTGGCCGAGCGCATGCGGGTCGCCGACCGCCTGCACGCCGGCGAGTACGCGCTCGACCCGGGCACCACGCCCGGCCAGCTGCTCGATGCCATGGCCGCCGGGCGCGTCCTGCAGCGCGACTTCACCATCGTCGACGGCTGGACCTTCCGCCAGTTGCGCGATGCGCTGGCGAAGGTACCCAGCTTGCGCCACGACGATGCGGCTCTGGACGATGCGGAACTCATGCGCCGCATCGGTGCGCCTGGCGAGAAGCCGGAAGGACGCTTCCTGCCCGAGACCTACGCCTACGTGAAGGGTGACGGCGACCTGGACATCCTCAAGCGCGCGCACCAGGCCATGGCCCGGACGATGGCCGAACTCTGGCCCGGACGCGACAAGGATCTGCCGCTGGCCACGCCCTACGAGGCGCTGATCCTGGCGTCCATCGTGGAGAAGGAAACCGGGCGCGCGGACGAGCGCTCGAAGATCGCCGGCGTGTTCGTGCGCCGGCTGGAAAACCACATGCTGCTGCAGACCGACCCGGCGGTGATCTACGGCATGGGCGAGGCGTACGCCGGCAACATCCGCCGCAGCGATCTGCTGGCCGATACGCCCTACAACACCTATCTGCATGCGGGCCTGCCGCCCACACCGATCGCCTTGCCCGGACGACCGGCGATCCAGGCGGCGCTGCATCCGGCGCCGGGCAAGGCGTTGTACTTCGTCGCCCGGGGCGATGGCAGCCACGTGTTCGCCAGCTCGCTGGCCGAGCACAACCGCAACGTCGCCTGCTACCAGCTGAAGCGTTGCCATGACTGAGTCACGGCGCGGACGTTTCATTTCGCTCGAAGGCGGTGAAGGCGCCGGCAAGAGCACCTTGCTGGCCGGATTGCGCGACTACATCGCGGGGCAGGGCATCGACCTGGTGCAGACCCGCGAACCGGGCGGCACGGCGGTGGGCGAGGCGGTCCGCGCGCTCGTGCTCGATCCCCAGGCAAGCGGCATGGCCGCCGAGACCGAGCTGCTGCTGATGTTCGCCTCGCGTGCCCAACTGGTGCGCGAGACGATTGCACCGGCCCTGGACGCCGGGCAGTGGGTGTTGTGCGACCGCTACGTCGACGCCAGCTATGCCTACCAGGGCGGCGGGCGTGGCCAGCCGCAGGAGCGCATTGCCGAACTGGAACGCTGGGCCTGCGCCGGCATGGCTCCGGACCTGACGCTGCTGCTCGACCTGCCGGTGGCGACCGGCCGTGCGCGCGCCGCAGGGCGGGGCGAGGCGGACCGCATCGAGACCGAGGCCGATGCGTTCTTCGAGCGCGTGCGCGCCAGCTATCGCGCGCGGGCCGCGGCGGAACCGGACCGTTTCCGCGTAATCGATGCCGGCCAGCCGGCCGATGCCGTGTTGCGGGCGGCCATCGCGGCGCTCGCGCCGCTGTTTGCGGAGGGCACGGCATGACCGCGCCACCCTGGCACGAGGCGCACTGGCAACGGTTGCAGTCGCGCCTGGCGCGTGAAGCACTGCCGCACGCGCTGCTGCTGTGCGGTCCGGCGGGGCTGGGCAAGCGTGCCTTCCTGCAGCGGTTCGTGCGTGGCCTGCTGTGCGAGCGCCCGCGCGAGGGCGAAGCCTGCGGCCAGTGCCGTGCCTGCCTGCTGCTGGATGCCGGTACCCATCCGGATTTCGTCACCATCAGCCTCGGCCTGCGCAAGGACGGTGTGCAGCGCAAGGAGATCGTGGTCGAGCAGATCCGCGAGCTCTCGGCACGGCTGGCCATGGCCAGCCAGTTCGGTGGTTGGCAGGTGGTGGTGATCGATCCGGCCGATGCCATGAACACGGCCGCCGCCAACGCCCTGCTCAAGACGCTGGAGGAGCCCTCGCCGCAGACCTTGTTGCTGCTGGTCGCCGATGCCCCATGGCGGTTGCCACAGACCATCCGCAGCCGCTGCCAGCGGATCGAGTTCCAGTTGCCCCAGCCGGCCGAGGCAATGGACTGGCTCACCGCACAGGGTGTTGCCGACCCGGCCGCAGCGCTGGAGGCGGCCGGCGGCAATCCAGGGCTGGCGGAGGCCTGGGCGGAGCAGGGCGCGTTGGCGCGCCGGCAGGCGGTGCGCAAGGACATGGCTGCGCTGGCGGCCGGCCGCGCCGAGCCGATGGAGGTGGCACGGCGCTGGCTGGATGCCGAGCCGGAGCAGTGCCTGTGGTTCGCCGCGCAGGCCGCGGTTGACGAAGCGCGTGCCCGCGCGACCGGCGGCGCGGCGCCGCTGGGCAGCCAGCTCGATGCCGAGGCGCTGGCCGACTGGTTCGCCGTTGCCAACCGCACGCGCGACGCCTTGCGGGGTCCGCTGCGCGGCGATCTGCTGCTGCTAGAGTTGCTCGCCGGCTGGCACTGACCCGAAGGCCGGCGGGTCCGGTCGCCTGCCTCACGCTACACGTAGTGCGAACGCGCGCTGCCGCAAGCTGCGCGCAACGATCGCCTGCGGCTTCCGAGCCCGGCGTTCCCCACACCCTGGCGCGGGAGGCGCCACGACATGCCGTTGAGCCCGGAGCTGTACAGCCCCGACGCGCGGACCCGCCTGCTGGTGGTGGCGCCGCATCCCGACGACGAAACCATCGGCACCGGCGAACTGCTGCAACTCGTGCGTGCGGCGGGCGGCGAAGTGCGCGTGCTGCTGCTCACCGACGGCGACGACAACCCCTGGCCGCAACGCTGGCTGGAACGCCGGCTGCGCATCGGCGATGCCGAGCGCGCGCGCTGGGGCAGGCGTCGCCGCGGCGAGGTTGCCGAGGCACTGCAGCGACTCGACGTGCCATCCGACGCGTTGCACGCGATGGGCTGGTCGGACATGGGTCTTACCGCGCTGGTGCGCGAGAATGCCTCGATGGCGCGCGCGCGCCTGGTCGAGGAGCTGGTCGGCTTCCGCCCGAACGTGGTCGCGCTGCCGGCGCTTTCCGATCATCACCCCGACCACGGCAGTGCGCACGTCCTGATGCGGCTTGCGCTGGCGGACTGGGATGCCGAGCCGCCCTTGCTGCTCAGTTACCTGGTGCACGGTCGGGGGGAGGCGGCACCCGACGTCGCATTGCCCGCGGCGGCCGAGCGACACGCGGCCAAACTCGCCGCATTGACGGCCCACGGCAGCCAGATGGCCTTGAGCGCAGGCCGCATGCGTCGGCTGACCGATCGACCGGAGCGCTACGACCGTGTCGCCCGCCCCCCCGCCGACCGCGAGGCAGGTGCGCTGCCCTGGCATCCCAGGGCCTGGCGCTCGCAGTTGCGCCTGACCATCGCCAGTCCTGATGGCGTACGCCACTGGGCCTGGGCGGACGCACCGCTGCGGCGCGACGGGCAGGGCCGCTGGCGCCTGGCCGAAGTGCCGACGGCGCCGTGCTTCGCGCGGCTGGACATGGATGTGCCGTCGCCGTGGATTTTCGACCGCTGGGGATGGTGCGAGTTGTGAGTTCTGGCGAGGTCGTCCCCGTCGGCGCTCCGGGCACCTGTCCCCGTGAAACGGGGAGGGATCCCTGGTGCCTGAGATCGAGCCGTCCCTCGCTTGCGGGGGAAGGTGCCGGCAGGCGGATCGGGGCAACCTTGCCGTACGCCGCCGCTTTGCGCCCACCCATTCCGCTCGCTACGATGCCCGGGCGCCGGCCGAAACCGGCCTGTTCGCTCCGGAGCCCAGCATGACCCCCACCGCCGCCCGCCAGGGCATCATCTCGCTGAAGATCAAGGACGCCGCGTCGCTGTACAACGCGTACATGCCGTACCTGAAGAACGGCGGCCTGTTTGCGCCGACCGCGCAACGCTACGCGCTGGGCGACGAGGTGGTGCTGCTGATCACGCTCATGGACGAAACCGAGCGCCTCTCGGTGGTGGGGAAGGTGGCCTGGATCAGCCCGCTCGGTGCGCAGGGCAATCGCACCGCCGGCATCGGCGTGCACTTCAACGAATCGAGTGATGCCGAATCGGCCCGGCAGCGCATCGAGAACATCCTCGCCGGCGTGCTCTCCTCCGAGCGACCAACCCACACCATGTAACCCCTCCCGCCGGGGCGCGGTATGCCCTCCGGGCGCGCATTCGCCCCGCTCACCGGCAACCTGCGGGAACGGGTTCGCACTAACCAATAACTGTCGCGTCCGCAATACTTGGCGTAGTCCCCGCGCGCGCTGATACAATGCGGCGGTTACACGAAGGGATTTCGTGGAAATCGGGCGCTCGCGGCCCCCACGCGTGCGATCGTGGCCGGACAGCCCCTGCCGTGCGCGGCCTGCCGAATCGAACCAGCCGGATCGCCATCGTGGCGGTCACTGATGCGCCCGAAGGGTGCGGAGGTACGTTGCATCGTGCTTGCTCAATACTGGCCCATCCTGCTGTTCATCGGCGTTGCCGCCGGTCTGGGCGTGGTGCTGCTGATCATCGGCATGCTTGCCGGCCCGCGCCGTCCCGCAGCGATCAAGCTCGCGCCCTACGAGTGCGGCTTCGAGGCTTTCGAAGACGCGCGCATGCGCTTCGACGTCCGCTATTACCTGCTGGCGATCCTGTTCATCATTTTCGACCTGGAAATCGCCTTCCTGTTCCCGTGGGCGGTGGTGTTCCAGCACATCGGCATCGTGGCGCTGATCGAGATGGCGCTGTTCCTGCTGCTGCTGGTGGTCGGTTTCGCCTACGTGTGGAAGAAGGGAGCACTGGAATGGGAGTGATGTCTTCCATCGACCGGGTGATGCACAACCCGGAACCGCTGAACCTGGTCGACGACATCCTGCGTCCGGCCGAGGACAACCCGGTCGTGCAGCGCGGCTTCGCCACCACCTCCGTCGACGCGCTTATGAACTGGGCGCGCACCGGCTCGATGTGGCCGATGACCTTCGGTCTGGCCTGCTGCGCGGTCGAGATGATGCACGCCGGCGCCGCGCGCCTGGACCTGGATCGTTACGGCGTGATCTTCCGCCCGAGCCCGCGCCAGTCCGACGTGATGATCGTGGCCGGCACCCTGGTCAACAAGATGGCTCCCGCGCTGCGCCGCGTGTACGACCAGATGCCTGATCCGAAGTGGGTGATCTCGATGGGCAGTTGCGCCAACGGCGGCGGCTACTACCACTACTCGTACTCGGTGGTGCGCGGCTGCGATCGCATCGTGCCGGTAGACATCTACGTGCCCGGCTGCCCGCCGACGGCCGAGGCGCTCATCCACGGCATCCTGCAGCTGCAGAAGAAGATCCGCCGCACCAGCACGATCGCCCGCGGCTAAGGCACGAGCCATGACCGATATCCAGAACACTTCGCTGGCCGCACGCCTCGCGGCACGGTTCGGCGACACCCTCGCGCTGCTGCCCGCCCGCGGCGGCGAAACTACCGCCGAACTGGCGGCTGCCGACCTGCTGAGCGTCGCCACCGCGCTGCGCGACGAGCCGGAGTTCCGCTTCGAGCAGCTGATCGACGTCTGCGGCATCGACTACCTCGGCTACGGCCTGGATGAATGGGCCACCGAGACGGTCACGGCCACGGGCTTCTCCCGCGGCGTCGAAGGCCAGGCGATGGGCCGCTTCAACTGGGCCGAGCGTCCGCGTGACGCCAACATGCCGCGCCGCTTCGCGGTGGTGGTGCACCTGCTTTCGATCACCCACAACCGCCGGCTGCGCCTGCGCGTGTTCTGCGAGGACGACGCGCTGCCGATGGTGCCCTCGCTGACCGGCGTCTGGCCGGTCGCCAACTGGTTCGAGCGCGAGGCGTTCGACCTGTTCGGCATCATCTTCGACGGCCACCCGGACCTGCGCCGTATCCTCACCGACTACGGTTTCGTCGGCCATCCGTTCCGCAAGGACTTCCCGCTGATCGGCAACGTCGAGGTTCGCTATGACGCCGAGCAGCAGCGCGTGATCTACCAGCCGGTGACGATCGAGCCGCGCGTGCTGGTGCCGCGCGTGATCCGCGACGACGCCGACCTCATCCAGGCCAAGGCCGAAGCCGCCGACAACTGGCGCCAGAACTGAAGGGCCGCGACGTCATGCAGGAAATCCGCAACTACACGATGAACTTCGGCCCGCAGCATCCGGCTGCGCACGGTGTGCTGCGCCTGGTGCTGGAGATGGATGGCGAGACCGTGGTGCGCGCCGACCCGCACGTGGGCCTGCTCCATCGTGGTACCGAGAAGCTGGCCGAGTCCAAGCCGTTCAACCAGTCGATCGGCTACATGGATCGCCTGGACTACGTGTCGATGATGTGCAACGAGCACGCCTACGTGCGCGCGATCGAGACCCTGCTGGGCATCGAGGCGCCGGAGCGTGCGCAGTACATCCGCACGATGTTCGACGAGATCACCCGCATCCTGAACCACCTGATGTGGATCGGTTCCAACGCGCTCGACCTCGGCGCGATGGCGGTGTTCCTGTACGCGTTCCGCGAACGCGAGGAACTGATGGACGTCTACGAGGCGGTCTCGGGCGCGCGCATGCACGCGACCTACTACCGCCCGGGCGGCGTCTATCGCGACCTGCCGGACCGGATGCCGCAGTACAAGGAATCGCCCTGGCACAAGGGCGCGGACCTCAAGCGCATCAACTCGGCCCGCGAAGGCTCGATGCTGGACTTCATCGAGGAATTCACTCGCATCTTCCCGTCGCGGGTGGACGAGTACGAGGACCTGCTGACCAACAACCGCATCTGGAAGCAGCGTACCGTCGGCATCGGCGTGATCAGCCCGGAGATGGCCAAGGCCTGGGGCATGACCGGCGCGATGATCCGTGGCTCGGGCGTGGAATGGGACCTGCGCAAGAAGCAGCCCTACGCCAAGTACGCCGAGATGGATTTCGACATCCCGGTCGGCGTCAACGGCGACTGCTACGACCGCTACCTGGTGCGCGTCGAAGAAATGCGCCAGTCCAACCGCATCATCAAGCAGTGCGTGGACTGGCTGCGCGCCAACCCCGGTCCCGTGATGGTGACCAACTTCAAGGTGGCGCCGCCCTCGCGCGCCGAGATGAAGGAGAGCATGGAAGCGCTCATCCATCACTTCAAGCTGTTCACCGAGGGCTACGGCGTGCCGGCCGGCGAGACCTACTGCGCGGTCGAGGCGCCCAAGGGCGAGTTCGGCTGCTACCTGGTCTCCGACGGCGCCAACAAGCCCTTCCGCGTGCACCTGCGCGCGCCGGGCTTCGCCCACCTCTCGTCGATGGACGCCACCGTCAAGGGCCACATGCTGGCCGACGTGGTGGCGATGATCGGCACCTACGATCTCGTGTTCGGCGAAGTCGACCGCTAAGCCGGCACCACGGAGATTCCCATGAAGGCCACCGGAAATTACGAGCAGGTCAAGCACGTCGATCCGCTCGTCGTGCTTAGCGAGCACACCCGCCACCACATCGACGAATGGGTCGCCAAGTTCCCGGCCGACCGCAAGCGCTCGGCACTGATCCAGGCGCTGTTCGCCGCGCAGGAGCAGAACCAGGGCTTCCTGACGGACGACCTGATCGTGGCGGTGACCAAATATCTCGACCTGCCGGCCGTGTGGGGCTACGAGGTGGCGAGCTTCTATTCGATGCTCGAGACCAAGCCGGTCGGCCGCAACAACGTCGCGATCTGCACGAACATTTCGTGCTGGCTCAACGGTGCCGAAGGCCTGGTGCGCCACTGCGAGAAGAAGCTGGGCGTCAAGCTCGGCGAGAGCACCCCGGACGGCCGCGTCTATCTCAAGCGCGAAGAGGAATGCATCGCCGCCTGCGTGTACGCACCGGCAATGACGGTCAACGGTCACTACCACGAGCGGCTCACGCCCGAGAAGCTCGACGAAATTCTCGACGGTCTGGAGTGAGGCAGGGCAATGGCTAGCAGCAACGGTCCGGTCGGACCCGCACCGCAAGACCACCAGGTCGTCTACACCACGTTGCACTTCGACACGCCGTGGTCGATGGACAGCTACGAGAAGGTCGACGGCTACAAGGCGTGGCGCAAGATTCTCGCCGAGAAGCCCGATCCCGCCGGCCTGATCGACGAGGTCAAGAAGTCGAGCCTGCGCGGCCGTGGCGGCGCAGGCTTTCCGACCGGCCTGAAATGGTCGTTCATGCCCAAGGGCACGATGCAGAAGTACATCCTCTGCAACTCGGACGAGTCCGAGCCGGGCACGGCCAAGGACCGCGACATCCTGCGCTACAACCCGCACGCGGTCATCGAAGGCCTGGCGATCGCCTGCTACTGCACCGGCTCGACCGTCGCCTACAACTACCTGCGCGGCGAGTTCCACCACGAGCCGTACGAGCACTTCGAGGCGGCGCTGAAGGAAGCCTACGCGGCCGGCCTGCTGGGCAAGAACATCGGCGGCAGCGGCATCGACGTGGACATCTACACGGCGCTGGGCGCCGGCGCCTACATCTGCGGCGAGGAAACCGCGCTGATGGAATCGCTGGAAGGCAAGAAGGGCCAGCCGCGCTTCAAGCCACCGTTCCCGGCCAACTTCGGCCTGTACGGCAAGCCGACCACGATCAACAACACCGAGACCTATGCTTCGGTGCCGGCGATCCTGCGCAACGGCGCGGACTGGTTCCTGAATCTTGGCAAGCCCAACAACGGCGGTCCGAAGATCTTCTCGGTCTCCGGCCACGTGAACAACCCGGGCAACTTCGAGATCCGCCTGGGCACGCCGTTCAAGGATCTGCTGGCGCTGGCCGGCGGCGTGCGCAACGGCCACCAGCTCAAGGCGGTGATCCCGGGCGGCTCCTCGATGAAGGTGTTGCCCGCGGCGACCATGCTCGAGTGCACGATGGACTACGACAGCCTGCAGAAGGCCGGTTCGGGCCTGGGCTCCGGCGCCGTGATCGTGATGGACGACACCACGTGCATGGTGCGCGCCTGCCACCGCATCTCGCGCTTCTACATGGCCGAGTCCTGTGGCCAGTGCACGCCGTGCCGCGAAGGCACCGGCTGGATGTATCGCGTACTCGACCGCATCGTCGCGGGCAAGGGCACCGAGGACGACCTGCATCGCCTGAAGGCCGTGGCCGGCCAGATCGAAGGCCACACCATTTGCGCCTTCGGCGAAGCCGCCGCCTGGCCGGTGCAGGGCTTCCTGCACCACTTCTGGAATGAATTCGAATACTTCGTCGAGCACGGTCGCTCGATGACCGACGACAAGCTTGGAGTCGCCGCCTGATGAGCGCGCAGCCGACCACCACCGCGCCGGACCTGATCAACATCGAGGTCGACGGCAAGCCCACGCAGATCCGCAAGGGCGCGATGATCATCGAGGCCGCCGATGCGATCGGCGTGTCGATCCCGCGTTTCTGCTACCACCGCAAGCTCCCGATCGCCGCCAACTGCCGCATGTGCCTGGTCGACGTGGAGATGGGCGGCAAGCTGATGCCCAAGCCACAGCCGGCCTGTGCCACCCCGGTCGCCGAGGGCATGAAGGTGATGACGCGCTCGGACAAGGCGCTGAAGTTCCAGAAGGACGTGATGGAGTTCCTTCTGATCAACCATCCGCTCGATTGCCCGATATGCGACCAGGGCGGCGAGTGCGAGCTGCAGGACGTGGCGCTGGGCTACGGCCGCAGCGTGTCGCGTTACACCGAGCGCAAGCGCACCATCGCGGACGAGAACATCGGGCCGCTGGTCGCCACCGAGATGACCCGCTGCATCCAGTGCACGCGCTGCGTGCGCTTCACCAGCGAGATCGCCGGCACCTACGAGCTCGGCGGCATGAACCGTGGCGAGAACCTGCAGATCGGCACGTACATCGGCAAGACGGTGGAGACCGAGCTTTCCGGCAACATCATCGATGTCTGCCCGGTCGGCGCGCTGACCAACAAGCCGTTCCAGTTCCAGGCGCGCGCCTGGGAGCTGATCGCGCGTCCGTCGATCGCCTACCACGATGCATTGGGCTCCAACCTGTGGCTGCACACGCGCCGCGGCGAAGTGCTGCGCACCGTGCCTCGCGACAACGAGGCGGTCAACGAGTGCTGGCTGTCGGACCGTGACCGCTTCAGTTACCAGGGCCTGTACGCCGCCGACCGCCTGCATGCACCGCAGATCAAGCGCAACGGCCAGTGGCAGCAGGCGAGCTGGGAAGAGGCTCTGTCGTTCGCCGCCGAGGCCCTGAAGTCGGTGCCGGGCAGTGAGATGGGCATCCTGGCCTCGCCCGCCACCACCAACGAGGAAGGCGACCTGCTGGTGCGCCTGGCCCGCGGGCTGGGCAGCGCGCACGTCGACCATCGCCTGCGCCAGCTGGACCTGTCCGATCGTCCGGTGGCCGCCCGCTTCGAAGTCCCGGTCGCCGAAGTCAGCCAGGTCACCGGCGCACTGCTGGTGGGTTCGGACCTGCGTTACGAAATGCCGCTGCTCAACCACCGCCTGCACCAGGGGGTCAAGCGCGGCGCCAAGGTGTACACGGTCAATCCGGCGCGCTTCGGCTTCAACTACGCGCTGGCCGGTGAGGCCATCGTGTCGCCTGCCGCGCTGGTCGATGCGCTGTTGGCGCTGGCCAAGGCGGCGGTTGCCGACGGCGCCACCGCGCCGGCTGCGCTGGCCGACGCCATCAACGGCGCCCAGCATGACGAGGGCGACCGCGACGCGATCACCGCGCTCAAGGCCGGCAAGGCGGTAGTGATCCTCGGTGAGGCGGCCGCCACGCATCCGCAGGCTTCGTGGCTGCGTGCCGTGGCGCGCTTCATCGCCCAGGCCACCGGCGCCGGCTACAACGAACTGCCGGTCGGCGCGAACGCGCTGGGCCTGGGGCAGGGCGGCGTGCTGCCGGGCAACGGCGGCCTCGATGCGCAGGCGATGCTTGCCCAGCCGCGCAAGGGCTACGTGCTCTACGGCGTCGAGCCGCCGCACGACTTCGCCGACGGCGCCAAGGCGCTGGCGGCCCTGCGCGGGGCGCAGGCGGTGGTGGCGTTCAGCGCCTACGCCAGCCCGGCCCTGCGTGATGTGGCCAACGTCATCCTGCCGATCGCGCTGCTGCCGGAAACCGACGGCACGCTGGTCAACGTGGATGGCCTGGCGCAAAGCGCCATCACCGGCGCCAAAGCGCCGGGCGAGGCGCGCGCGGGATGGAAGGTGCTGCGCGCCCTGGGCGGCATGCTGCAGCTGGGTGGCTTCGAGTTCGACGACCTGGCGGGCCTGCGCGAGGGCATCACCGAGCGGCCGCAGCCCGCGCACGGCAACACGCTGGCCCCGCGCCAGCCGTCGGCCGCCGGCACGCTGGTGCGCCTGGCGACCTGGCCGATCTACCGCAGCGACGCGGTGCTGCGTCGCGCGACTGCGCTCAACGCCCATCCGATCAATCGCGCTGCCGCCGTGCGCATGAACGCCAACGTGGCTATGCACCACGGCCTCACCGCCGGCAGCCAGGTCCGCGTGGCCGATGCGCTGCTGCCGGTGGCGATCGACGCGGCCGTGCCCGACGGCGCGGTGTGGATCGAAGCCGCGCACGACCTGACCGCCACGCTGCCGCCGTACGGCGCGGCCATCACCCTGAGCAAGGCGTAACCCATGGGCGAACAACTCCTCAACGAGCTGGTCTGGCCGGTCGTCTACATCCTGTGCATCGCGGTGCCGCTGATCCTGGCGGTGGCCATGTTCGTGTACTGGGAGCGCAAGGTCATCGGCTGGATGCACGTGCGCATGGGACCGAACAAGGTCGGCCCCTGGGGCCTGCTGCAGGCCTTCGCCGACGTGGTCAAGCTGCTGATCAAGGAAGTGATCCTTCCCTCCAGCGCCAACCGCTTCCTGTACTACCTTGCGCCGCTGCTGGCGCTGGTGCCGGCGTTCGCCGCCTGGGCGGTGGTGCCGTTCGACGACCGGATGGTGCTTGCCAACGTCAACGCCGGCCTGCTCTACCTGCTGGCGATGACCTCGCTGGGCGTGTACGGCATCATCCTGGCCGGCTGGGCGTCCAACTCGCGCTACGCGCTGCTCGGGGCGATGCGTTCGGCGGCGCAGGTGATTTCCTATGAGCTGGCCATGGGCCTGTCGCTGGTCTGTGTGCTGGTACTGGCCGGTTCGCTCAACCTGACCGACATCGTGCATGCGCAGGTGGGCGGCAAGGGCCTGTTCGACTGGTTCTGGCTGCCGTTGCTGCCGGTGTTCATCGTCTACTTCATCTCGGGCGTGGCCGAAACCAATCGTGCGCCGTTCGACGTGGCCGAGGGCGAATCGGAAATCGTCGCGGGCTTCCACGTGGAGTATTCGGGCTCGGCCTTTGCGATCTTCTTCCTGGCCGAATACGCCAACATGATCCTGGTGAGCTTCCTCGCCTCGATCTTCTTCCTCGGGGGCTGGCTGAGCCCGCTGCAGGGCTGGGTCACGGCGGACGTCTCGCCGTGGGTCAACTGGATCTGGACCGGCAGCGTCATCTGGCTGCTGATCAAGGCCTTCCTGATGTCCTTCCTGTTCCTGTGGTTCCGCGCGACGTTCCCGCGCTACCGCTACGACCAGATCATGCGGCTGGGCTGGAAGGTGTTCATTCCCATCACGATCGTGTGGGTCCTCGTGGCCGGCTGCATGAAGTATTTCGGCCTGGTTCTGGTCGGCACGGGGGCATGAGGCATTCCATGAACCGCATTACCGAATACTTCAAGAGCCTGCTGCTCATCGAGCTGTTCAAGGGCATGGGCCTGACCCTTGGCTACATGTTCAAGCCCAAGTACACCGTGCGCTTCCCGATGGAGCACATCCCGCGCTCGAACCGCTTCCGCGGTTTGCACGCGCTGCGCCGCTACGCCAACGGCGAAGAGCGCTGCATCGCGTGCAAGCTGTGCGAGGCGGTGTGCCCGGCGCTGGCGATCACCATCGACTCGGCCCCGCGCGAGAGCGACGGCCAGCGCCGCACCACGCGCTACGACATCGACCTGTTCAAGTGCATCTTCTGCGGCTTCTGTGAAGAGAGCTGCCCGGTCGACTCGATCGTCGAAACCTCGGTGATGGAGTACCACTTCGAACAGCGTGGCCAGAATGTGGTGACCAAGGCGCAACTGCTCGCCATCGGCGATCGCTTCGAGCCGGAAATCGCCGCGGCCCGCGCGCAAGACGCCGCGTACCGCTAAAGGCCACCGACATGATCGATACCAATCTGCTCCAACTTATCTGCTTCTACGGCTTCGCGGCCGTCACCGTGGCCGCCGCGCTCGCGGTGATCAGCCTGAAGAATTCGGTGCACGCGGTGCTCTCGCTGGTGCTGGCCTTCTTCAGCACTGCCTGCATCTGGCTGCTGGCCGAGGCCGAGTTCCTCGCCATCGCACTGATCGTGGTGTACGTGGGTGCGGTGATGGTGCTGTTCCTGTTCGTCGTCATGATGCTCGACATCAAGATGGAGCAGGTGCGCGAAGGCTTCATCCGCTACCTGCCAGTGGGCATCATCGTCGCGCTGGTCATGCTGGCGGAGATGCTGGCGTTGATCGGCGTGCGCGCGATGCACGCGCACGTGATGGGTGCCGACCCGGCCGCCGCCGCGGGCCTGTCCAACACCGCCTGGCTGGGCGGCGCGCTGTACACCCAGTACCTGCTGCCGTTCGAGATTGCCGCTCTGATCCTGACCGTGGGCGTGGTGGTGGCCGTGGCGCTGACCTTGCGCCAGCGCGGCGACAAGAAGCACGAGTCCGCCAGCGAGCAGGTGCGCGTCAATCCGCGTGACCGTATCCGCGTGGTCAAGATGGCACCCTCGCGCCCGGACGAACCGACCGCCTCGCAGGAGCCGCTGCAATGATCACCCTGTCGCATTTCATCGTGCTGGGCGCGGTGCTGTTCTGCATCGCCGTGGCCGGCCTGTTCATCAACCGCAAGAACGTGATCGTGCTGCTGATGGCGATCGAGCTGATGCTGCTTGCGGTGAACATGAACTTCGTGGCGTTCTCGCGCTTCCTGGGCGACGTGGGCGGCCAGGTGTTCGTGTTCTTCATCCTTACCGTCGCGGCGGCCGAGTCCGCGATCGGCCTGGCGATCCTGGTGCTGCTGTTCCGCAACCGCAGCACGGTCAATGTCGCCGAAATCGACTCGATGAAGGGCTGAGCCGATGCAACTTTCGACCTCCATCCTGCTGATCATTGCGCTGGCGCCGCTGGTGGGTTGCCTGCTTGCCGGCTTCCTCGGCAAGCAGATCGGCCGTGCCGGCGCGCACAGCGTGACCATCCTCGGTCTGCTGATCTCCTGCGTGCTGTCGTTCTACGTGCTCTACCAGATCACCGCCGGCGGTGCGCCGTCCTACAACCAGGACATCTACACCTGGTTCGAGATCGGCCGCCTGCACGTCAGCGTCGGCTTCATGGTCGACCGCCTCACCGCCATGATGATGGTGGTGGTGACCTTCGTGTCGCTGCTCGTACACGTCTACACCATCGGCTACATGGCCGACGACCCGGGCTACCAGCGTTTCTTCAGCTACATCTCGTTGTTCACCTTCGCGATGTTGATGCTCGTGATGAGCAACAACTTCATGCAGCTGTTCTTCGGCTGGGAAGGCGTGGGCCTGGTGTCCTACCTGCTGATCGGCTTCTGGTACAAGCGCCCGACCGCGATCTTCGCCAACCTGAAGGCGTTCCTGGTCAACCGCGTGGGCGACTTCGGCTTTCTGCTGGGCATTGCCGCGGTGCTGTACTTCTTGGGCACGCTCGACTACGCCACGGCGTTCGCCAGTGCGCCCAGCCTGATCGGCAAGACGCTGGCGCTGACCGCGAACACCCACTGGGACGCGGCCACGGTGATCTGCGTGCTGCTGTTCGTGGGTGCGATGGGCAAGTCCGCCCAGGTGCCGCTGCACGTGTGGCTGCCCGACTCGATGGAAGGCCCGACCCCGATCTCCGCGCTCATCCATGCGGCGACGATGGTGACCGCGGGCATCTTCATGGTTGCGCGCATGTCGCCGTTCTTCGAGCTGTCCGAGGGCGCGCTCAGCTTCGTGATGGTGATCGGCGCCACCGGTGCGCTGTTCACCGGCCTGATCGGCATCGTGCAGAACGACATCAAGCGCGTAGTCGCGTATTCCACGCTGTCGCAGCTGGGCTACATGACCGTGGCGCTCGGCGTGTCGGCCTACGCCGGCGCGGTGTTCCACCTGATGACCCACGCCTTCTTCAAGGCGCTGCTGTTCCTGGGCGCGGGCTCGGTGATCATCGCCATGCACCACGAGCAGGACATGCGCTACATGGGCGGCCTGCGCAAGTACATGCCGATCACCTGGATCACCATGTGGATCGGTTCGCTGGCGCTGGTGGCGATCCCGTTCACCTCGGGCTTCTATTCCAAGGACGCCATCATCGAGGCGGTCGGCGAGTCGCATCGCTGGGGATCCGGCTACGCATATTTCTGCGTGCTGCTGGGCGCGTTCGTCACTGCGCTTTACACCTTCCGTCAGATGTACCTGACGTTCCATGGCAAAGAACGCTTCGTGGTGGTGGGCCATCATGGCCACGCGCATGATGCGCACGCCGTCCATGGCGACGCGCATGCCCACAACGGCCACGCGGACGAACATCACGCGCCCTCGGACGATGCGCATCACGCCCACAAGCCGGGCGAGCTGGAACATGCGCCGCACGAGTCGCCCTGGGTGGTGACGCTGCCGCTGATCCTGCTGGCGATCCCGTCGCTGCTGGTGGGCTTTTTCACGATCGGACCGATGCTGTTCGGCAACTGGTTCGGCCAGGCCATTCACGTGGAAGAGGCCAACAACGTGCTCAGCGAACTCGGTCACGAGTTCCATGGCGCCGCGGCCATGGCGCTGCACGGGTTCGCCAGCTGGCCGTTCGCGTTGGTCGCGCTGGCCTTCGTGATCACCACGTACATCTACCTGTTCAACCCGGCGATGGCCGGCAGGATCAAGAGCGCGCTCAAGCCGTTGTGGATCGTGCTGGACCGCAAGTACTGGGTCGACGACGTGTACTTCGCGATCTTCGCCCGCGGCGGCGTGGCGCTGGGCCGGCTGTTCTGGAAGGCCGGCGATGCGGCGGTCATCGACGGCGCGCTGGTCAACGGCTCGGCAGGCCTGGTGCAGCGCATCGCCGCCGGCGTGCGCCGCCTGCAGTCCGGCTATCTCTACCACTACGCCTTCGCGATGATTCTCGGCCTGATCCTGCTGCTGGGCGGGTTCTGGGTCTTCGGGTCCGGGCAGATCGGGCAATAAGGAAGCACGCTCCATGTTCAATCACTTGCTCAGCCTGCTGATCTGGCTCCCCATCGTCGGCGCGATCCCGGTGCTGCTGGCCGGCTCGGCCCGACCGGGCCTTGCGCGCTGGATTTCGCTGCTGGTGGCGGTGCTGGCCTTCGTGGCCAGCCTGTTCCTGCTGCCGGCCTACAACGCCGCCGACAGCGCCATGCAGCTGACCGAAAGCCACGTCTGGATCGCCTCGCTCGGCGTGCACTACGGCCTGGCCGTGGACGGCATCTCGGTGGCGCTGATCCTGCTCACCACGTTCGTCACGATCCTGGTCATCGTAGGCGCCTGGGAGGTGGTCCAGGACAAGCCGCACCAGTACATGGCAGCCATGCTGGTGCTCGAGGGCCTGATGATCGGCGTGTTCTGCGCCACCGATGCGTTGCTGTTCTACGTGTTCTTCGAAGCGATGCTGATCCCGATGTTCATCCTGATCGGCATCTGGGGTGGCCCGCGGCGCGTCTATGCCACGCTGAAGTTCTTCATCTATACCTTCCTCGGCTCGATCTTCATGCTGATCGGGCTGATCTACCTTTACCTGAAGGCCGGCACCTTCGACCTGCACACGCTGGCGATGCTGCCGCTGACGATGAAGGAACAGACCTGGCTGTTCTTCGCCTTCCTGATTGCGTTCGCCGTCAAGGTGCCGATGGTTCCGGTGCACACCTGGCTGCCGGATGCCCACGTGGAGGCGCCGACCGGCGGCTCGGTGGTGCTGGCGGCGGTGATGTTGAAGATCGGCGGATACGGCTTCCTGCGCTTCACCCTGCCGATCGTGCCGGACGCCTCCGAGCACTTCGCCTGGCTGATCATCGTGCTGAGCCTGATCGCGGTGGTCTACATCGGCTACGTGGCGCTGGTGCAGGACGACATGAAGAAACTGGTGGCGTACTCGTCCGTGGCGCACATGGGTTTCGTGACGCTGGGCATCTTCATCGCCTTCATGCTGGTGCGCGACGCGAACAACCTCGATGCCGCCAAGCTCGGCATGCAGGGCGCCATGGTGCAGATGATTTCGCATGGCTTCGTCTCGGGCGCGATGTTCTCCTGCATCGGCGTGATGTACGACCGTCTGCACACGCGCCAGATCAAGGACTACGGCGGCGTGATCAACGTGATGCCGTGGTTCGGCTTCTTCTACGTGCTGTTCGCCATGGCCAACTCCGGCCTGCCGGGCACCAGCGGCTTCGTCGGCGAATTCATGGTCGTGCTGGCGAGCTTCAGCGCCAACCCGTGGATCGCGCTGTTCGCCGCCTTCACCCTGATCATCGGCGCGGCCTACACGTTGTGGATGGTCAAGCGCGTGCTGTGGGGCGACATCACCAACCCGCACGTGCGCGAGATGAAGGAAATCAACGGCCGCGAGACGTTCGTGCTGGCCGCTTTTGCCCTTGCCGTGCTGGCGCTGGGCATCTGGCCGCAGCCGCTGATCCACCTGATGGACGCTTCGGTGTCCCAGTTGGTGCAGCAGCTCGCCGTTCACAAGATCTAAGCGGGATCACACGCTAATGCCGAATCTCAACGACATCATGATCATGCTGCCGGAGTTCTATCTGGTGGCGGCGGCGTGCCTCCTGTTGCTGCTGGACGCCTGGATGAAGCCCGAGCAACGCAACATCCTGCACTGGGTTTCGATCCTGGTCGTCCTGGTGGGCATCTACCTCGTGGTTGCCGGCCAGCCGGACGTGACGGTGACCGCCTTCGGCGGCATGTTCGTGCGCGACGCGGCGGCGGAGATCCTCAAGGTCTTTGCACTGCTCTGCACCGCCCTGATCTTCGTGTTCTCGCGGCCGTACATGCAGGAACGCAAGCTGTTCCAGGGCGAGTTCTACACGCTGATGATCTTCGCCACCATCGGCGCCATGCTGCTGGTCTCGGCCGGCAACCTGGTGATGGTCTACCTGGGGCTGGAGCTGCTGACGCTGTGCTCGTACGGCCTGGTGGCGCTCAACCGCGACTCGCAGCTCTCCTCCGAGGCAGCCATCAAGTACTTCGTGCTGGGCGCGCTGTCCTCGGGCATGCTGCTGTACGGCATGTCGATGGTCTACGGCGCCACCGGCACGCTGGCGCTGGCGCAGCTGCACGGCGCGGTGGTGCACGCGGGCATGTCCAACCTGATGGTCTTCGGCCTGATCTTCATGATCGTCGGCATCAGCTTCAAGCTGGGCGTGGCGCCGTTCCACATGTGGATCCCGGACGTCTACCAGGGCGCGCCGACCTCGGTCACCACCTTCGTCGCCTCGACTTCGAAGATTGCCGCCTTCGGCATGGCCTACCGCCTGCTCGAGTCGGGCATGGGCGGCATGGCGGGGCAGTGGCAGATGATGCTGGCCGTGCTGGCGGTCGTCTCGCTGGCGATCGGCAACCTGGTCGCCATCGTGCAGACCAACCTCAAGCGCCTGCTGGCCTACTCGACGATCTCGCACATGGGTTTCCTGCTGCTGGGCCTGGTCAATGCCGGTCCCGAGGGCTACGCCGCGGCGATGTTCTACGCCATCTGCTACGCGCTGATGAGCACCGCGGCGTTCGGCGTGATCCTGGCGCTGGCGCGTGCCGGCTTCGAGTGCGAGGAGATCGACGATTTCAAGGGCCTCAACCAGCGTTCGCCGTGGATGGCGTTCCTGATGATGCTGGCGATGTTCTCGCTGGCCGGCGTGCCGCCGCTGTTCGGCTTCTTTGCCAAGTTGCTGGTGCTCAAGGCGGCCATCGACGCGGGCATGATGTGGCTGGCGCTCGTTGGCGTGGTGTTCGCCATCATCGGCCTGTACTACTACCTGCGCGTGGTCAAGGTCATGTACTTCGACAAGCCGGCCGAGGGCCTGGAAATGCGCCCGCAGGCGGACGGCGTGCTGCGCACGGTGCTGTCGCTCAACGCATTGGTGCTGCTGGCGCTGGGCCTGTACTGGGGTCCGCTGCTGGGCTGGTGCCGCGCGGCGTTCGCCAGCTGATCGTCGTAGGAGGGCACCTTGCGCGCGACCGTCGTGCACCCGGTCGCGGAACAGGTGCGCTTCTACAAAATTGTCCGTGATTGTTGTCAAAAAGCTTGCAAGAAATCGGCCATGCCGCTATAGTTTGCGGACTCTGATGCGGGGTGGAGCAGTCTGGCAGCTCGTCGGGCTCATAACCCGAAGGTCGCAGGTTCGAATCCTGCCCCCGCTACCAGATCTTTCTTAGAACAAGAAAGCCTCCTCGGGAGGCTTTTTTGTTGGGCGCAAGGATGCGTCGCGGTGCTCGGAACGCTAAGGTGTCCGATGCGCCGCCGGAAAGAGCCTGGACGAGCCGGCACATCGTCGAGGTGAGGGAATGGGCCGCATGTGCCCATTTTTTGTTTCCGGAGTACACGAACGACGACTATGGATACGCAGGCACTGGCACAACGCTTCTCCGAGGTCCTGGTGGATCTTGGCCTGGAATGCCTCGGCGTGGAGTTCTCTCCGTCGCAGGGGCAGAGTACCCTGCGCGTTTATCTGGACGTGCTGGACCACGCCGAGGGGCGCGAGGTCACGCTCGACGATTGCGAGGCCGCCAGCCGTGAGCTGTCGGCGATGCTGGACGTGGAAGATCCGATCCCGGGCCACTACGTGCTCGAGGTTTCCTCGCCGGGCATCGACCGCCCGCTGTTCACCGCGGACCAGTTCGCGCGGGTCGTGGGACAGGAAGTGAAGGTGTTGCTCAAGGCGCCGATCGAGGGCCGTCGGCGGCTGCGCGGCAGGCTTGCCGCGGTTCATGGCGACAAGCTGACCTTCGAGGCCGAGGGCAAGACGTTCGAATTCGACCATGCCGACGTGGAAAGCGCGCGGGTGGTGCCGGACTGGGTGGCGCTCGGTTACGTGCCGCAGCCCAAGCCGGGCGGAAAGCCGGCCAAGAAGGCCCCGAAATAAACAATCAAAAACCTTGGCGTTCGGATGGGCGCCTGCGGAGTTGCTGCAATGAGCAAAGAACTGTTGCTGGTCGTCGACGCGGTCGCCAATGAAAAGGGCGTGCCGCGCGAAGTGATCTTCGAGGCGATGGAGGCCGCGCTGGCTTCCGCCGCGAAGAAGCGCTATCCGGAGGAGGACCCGGACATCCGCGTGGCAATCGACCGCCAGAGCGGCGACTACGAGACGTTCCGCCGCTGGGAAGTCATTGCCGACGACGGCGAGATGGAGTCTCCCTTCCACCAGCTGCGCCTGATGGACGCGGTGGACGAGAAGGCGGACGCCCAGATCGGCGACTACATCGAGCAGCAGATCGAGAACGCCGAGTTCGGCCGCATCGCCGCGCAGGCGGCCAAGCAGGTGATCGTCCAGCGCGTGCGCGAAGCCGAGCGCCAGCAGGTGGTCGATGCCTACAAGGACCGCGTGGGCGAGCTGATCACCGGCATCGTCAAGCGCGTCGAGCGCGGCAACGTTTACCTGGATCTGGGTGGCAACGCCGAGGCCTTCATTCCGCGCGACAAGACCATTCCGCGCGAGTCGGCCCGCGTCGGCGACCGCGTGCGCGGTTATCTCTACGAGGTGCGCTCGGAAGTCCGCGGCCCGCAGCTGTTCGTCTCGCGCGCCGCGCCGGAATTCATGATCGAGCTGTTCAAGCTCGAAGTGCCGGAAGTCGGTCAGGGCCTGGTCGAGATCAAGGGCTGCGCGCGTGATCCGGGCGACCGCGCCAAGATCGCCGTGATCGCGCATGACAGCCGCACCGATCCCATCGGCGCCTGCATCGGCATGCGCGGTTCGCGTGTGCAGGCGGTGTCCAACGAGCTCAACGGCGAGCGCGTGGACATCATCCTGTGGCACGACAACCAGGCGCAGTTCGTCATCAATGCGATGGCGCCGGCGGAAGTGCAGTCCATCATCATGGACGAGGAGAAGCACTCGATGGATATCGCGGTGGCCGAGGACAAGCTGTCCCAGGCGATCGGCCGCGGTGGCCAGAACGTGCGCCTGGCCAGCAAGCTCACCGGCTGGCAGCTCAACGTGATGACCCAGGACCAGGTCACCGCCAAGAGCGAGGCCGAGCAGCAGGCCGCGCGCCAGCTGTTCATGGACAAGCTGGAAGTGGACGAGGAGATCGCCAACATCCTGGTGCAGGAAGGCTTCTCCAGCGTCGAGGAAATCGCCTACGTGCCCAGCGCCGAGCTGCTGGCGGTCGAAGGCTTCGACGAGGACATCGTCGAGGAACTTCGCGCCCGCGCCCGCGATGCGCTGCTCACCGAGGCGCTGGCCGTGGAAGAGGGCATCGCCGAGCCGTCCGAGGAACTGCTCGGCCTGCCGGGAATGGACGAGGCCACCGCCTATGCGTTGGCTGCACGTGAAATCAGTACGGTGGACGACTTGGCCGACCTCGCGGTCGACGACCTGATCGACATCGAAGGCATGGACGAGGAGCGCGCCGCCGCATTGATCATGGCGGCCCGCGCACCGATGATCGAGCGACTGGAGAGGGGCGGCTAACCGCGGACGGCGGCGCCTTTGGAAGGGCGCGCCGAGGAGGACCTGCGGGTCTTCCACCAGGGATGGAGGTGGACGTGCAGGCCAGAGCCGCACGGACGATAAGCGCGGGAACGGCGGAGAAAGAACACGATGTCGGATGTAACGATCAAACAACTGGCCCAGGTGCTGGGCATGCCGGTCACCAAGCTGCTCGGGCAGCTGGGTGAGGCGGGCATGAATTTCTCCGATCCGGAGCAGGTCATCAGCAGCACCGAAAAGGTGAAGCTGCTCGGCTTCCTGCGCCGCACGCACGGCAAGAGCGAAGCTACCGCCGAGGTGGAGGACAGCGCCCCGCGCCAGATCACCCTCAAGCGCCGCAAGGTGAGCGAACTGAAGGTCGCCACGCCGGGCGGGCGCGGTGCCGCCAGCAGCGCCAAGACGGTCAACGTGGAAGTGCGCGCCAAGCGCACCTACGTCAAGCGCAGCGTGATCGCCGAGGAAGCCAGCGCCGAGCCCGAGCGCGAAGAGGCCGTGCGCAAGCTGGCCGAGTCGCAGCAGCAGCGCGAGCACGAGGAGCGCGAGCGCCTGGAGGCCGAGCAGCGCCGCCAGGAGGAAGCCGTGCGCGCGCAGGAAGAACAGCAGCGCCAGGCCGAAGAGGCCCGGCGAGTGGCCGCCGAGCAGGCTGCCGCCAGCGCGACGAGCGAAGCGGCGGTGGAGCCGGTGGCCGAAGCTCCCGAGGCGCCCGCGGTCGAACCGGCCAAGGCTGCCGCGCCGGCTCCCGCGCCGGCATCGGCTGCCGGGGTGACCGACCACAGCGCGTTCGGCATGATCGTGCCGCGCATCCACGAGCCGCGTAAGCGTGAGAAGAAAGTTGTCGTTGCCGCGCCTGCGCCGGCGCCTGCGCCCGCGCCAGCCCCCGCGCCGGCCGAAAACCGCGGCGCCAAGGCCCGCTACGGTCGCGACCGTGACGAAGGCCCCGGCGGCAAGCGTTTCGCGGGCGGCGAACTGCACCTGTCCGATGCCGATCGTGCGCGTCGCTCCAGCAAGCGCGGCAAGCCGGGCAAGGGTGGCCGCGACCTGGCCCGCGGTGGGTCCGCCGCGACCTCCGGTCCGCACGGCTTCTCCCGTCCGACCGCTCCGGTCGTGCGTGAAGTGGCGGTAGGCGAGGCCAATGTCGTCGCCGACCTGGCACAGAAGATGGCGGTCAAGGGCTCCGAGGTAGTCAAGGCGCTCTTCAAGATGGGCGTGATGGCCACGATCAACCAGACCATCGATCGCGACACCGCGACGCTGGTGGTCGAGGAACTGGGTCACACACCGGTCGAGGCGAGCGAGAACAACGCCGAGGCTGCACTGGCAGCGCACACCCAGAACGCCGAGCTGGAAGGCGAGAAGTCGCCGCGTCCGCCGGTCGTTACCATCATGGGCCACGTCGACCACGGCAAGACTTCGCTGCTGGACTACATCCGCCGCACCAAGGTGGCCGCGGGCGAGGCCGGCGGTATCACGCAGCACATCGGCGCTTACCACGTGGACACGCCCAAGGGCGTGATCACCTTCCTGGATACCCCCGGCCACGCGGCGTTCACCGCCATGCGCGCCCGCGGGGCCCAGTCCACCGACATCGTGGTGCTGGTGGTCGCCGCCGACGACGGCGTCATGCCGCAGACGGCCGAGGCCGTGCAGCACGCGCGCGCCGCCAAGGTGCCGCTGATCGTGGCGCTCAACAAGATGGACAAGTCCGACGCCAATCCGGACCACGTCAAGCAGGGCCTGGGCAACCTGGAAGTGATTCCGGAAGAGTGGGGCGGCGATACCCCGTTCGTGCCGGTCTCGGCCAAGACCGGCATGGGCATCGACGATCTGCTCGACGCGGTGTCGGTACAGGCCGAGGTGATGGAACTCACCGCCGTGCACGACGGTCCGGCCACCGGCGTGGTGATCGAGTCGAGCCTGGACAAGGGTCGCGGCCCGGTCGCCACCGTGCTGGTGCAGCAGGGCACGTTGAAGCGCGGCGACTTCGTGGTGTGCGGCGTGGAGTACGGCCGCATGCGTGCGCTGGTCGACGAGACCGGCAAGACCGTGCAGGAAGCCGGTCCTTCGATCCCGGTGCAGGTGCTCGGCCTCTCCGGCGTGCCGGAAGCCGGCGACGACTTCGTGGTGGTGGCGGACGAGCGCCTGGCGCGTGAAGTGGCCGCCGAGCGCCAGCAGAAGCGCCGCGAGACGCGCATGGTCAGCAAGGCCAACCGCCTCGAGGACATCATGGCGCAAATGGGCCAGGGCGCCGAGCAGCAGACGCTCAACATCCTGGTCAAGGCCGACGTGCAGGGTTCGGTGCAGGCGCTGCGCGACTCGCTGAGCCAGATCGGCAACGAGAACGTGAAGGTCAACGTCATTGCCGCCGGAGTCGGCGGCATCACCGAGTCGGACGCGACGCTCGCTGCCGCCTCCAAGGCACTGATCATCGGTTTCAACGTCCGTGCGGACGCCTCGGCGCGCAAGGTGATCGATACGGCAGGCCTGGATGTCCGCTACTTCTCGATCATCTACGACGTCATCGACCAGGTGAAGCAGGCTGCTTCGGGCCTGCTGGGCATGGAAGTGCGCGAGGAGATCATCGGCATCGCCCAGGTGCGCGAGGTCTTCCGCAGCTCCAAGTTTGGCGCGGTGGCCGGCTGCATGGTCACCGAGGGCACGGTCAAGCGGAACAAGCCCATCCGCGTGCTGCGCGACAACACGGTGATCTTCCAGGGCGAGCTGGAATCGCTGCGGCGCTTCAAGGAGCTGGTCGACGAAGTGCGCAACGGCATGGAATGCGGTATTGCCGTGAAGCAGTACAACGACGTCAAGGCCGGCGACCAGATCGAGTGCTTCGAGCGCATCGAGGTTGCCAGGACGCTGTGACGCCGTTGCGTTACGGCCTCCCGGGAAATCGGGAATGGCCGAGGGGGAATCGTCACGGCGATTCCCCGCGGCATCCCGGTTTCGCGCTGGCGGCTTTTCGATTGATGATTCCCTACCACGATTTCCGGCCTTTCCATGCCTTCACGTGACTTCAAACGTACCGACCGCGTAGGTGCAGAGCTCCGCCGCGAGCTCGGCCTGCTGGTCCACGCCGCCGTGCGGGACCACGCGCTGCCTTCCGTCAGCGTGTCCGACGTGGAAGTCACCCGCGACCTGGACTGGGCCACGGTGTGGGTCACTGCGCTGCAGCCCGACCGCGCCAGAGAGGCGGTCAAGGCGCTCAACGAACTGGCGATCGAGTTCCGCCGCACGCTCTCGCGCAGCATGCGCCTGCGGCGGGTCCCGGAGCTGCGCTTCAAGTACGACGATTCGGTCGACAAGAGCGAGCGGATCGAGCGCCTGCTGCGCGACTCGGGCGACATCCAGCCAACGAGCGATGACGAGAACGAGTCGTAACCGGCGGGGTTCCCGACGGGATTCCGCTCCTCCACTTCGCGACCTGCACGGCATCCTGCTGCTCGACAAGCCCCTGGGGCTGAGCTCCAACCAGGCATTGCAGGCCGCGCGCCGGTTGCTGCGCGCGGTCAAGGGCGGCCACACGGGTGCGCTCGATCCGCTGGCCACCGGCCTGTTGCCCCTGTGCTTCGGCGAGGGCACCAAGATTGCCGGCATGCTGCTGGGCTCGCGCAAGGCCTACCTGGCCGAGTGCCGGTTGGGCGTGACCACCACCACCGCCGACCTCGAGGGTGACGTCGTCGACCGCCGGCCCGTGCCGCCGCTGGATGCCACGCAGATCGAGGAGGCGCTCGCCACCCTGCGCGGGCGCATCACGCAGGTGCCGCCGGCGTACTCGGCGCTCAAGCAGGGAGGCGAGCCGCTGTACGTGAAGGCCCGCCGGGGCGAATCCGTCGACGTGCCGCCCCGCGAAGTCGACGTCCACCGCCTGGAGCTCCTGTCACACGAGGGCGACTGCCTGCGCCTGATCGTCGAGTGCGGCTCGGGCACCTACATCCGCAGCCTGGCGGTGGATCTTGGCGAGCGGCTGGGCTGCGGTGCCCACCTTACGTCGCTGCGGCGCCTTTGGGTGGAACCGTTCCGCGAGCCGGCGATGACCACCCTCGCGGAACTGGAACAGGCCGCCGGGCAGGGCGCGGCGGCGCTGGAAGCGCTGCTGCTCCCGCTGTCGGCCGGGCTTGCGGACCTGCCGGCCCTGGCGCTGGATGCGCCCCAGGCGCTCGCCGTGGCGAAGGGCCAGCAGATTCCGTGGCCAGGCGGGGCGGACCAGGGCCGCAGTGCCGCCTTCGCCCCGGAGGGTCGCCTGCTCGCGCTGGTCGAACCGGACCCGGCGGGACGGCTGCGCATCGTCCGCGGTTTCAATCTGCCTGAGGGTTGAGCCCGCCTGCCGAGCCGTCCATCTCCCCAAGGGGGCATCCGCGGACAAAATGGCGCCATTGGGCGCTCTTGTTGCCGGACGCCAGCCCTCGCTACAATAGCGAGCTTGTTCCAGCGTTTTACATTCAACCGGCGGAGCTTGTGCAACCTCATCGGGTGGTGACGTTGCGCAAGTTCCGCATCCGCATTTTCGAAGGAAGAGATACACATGTCCCTTACCGCAGAACAGACCGGCAAGATCATTGCTGAGTACGGCCGCGTGCCGAACGACACCGGTTCGCCGGAAGTCCAGGTGGCCCTGCTGTCCGCCCGCATCGATCACCTGACCGACCACTTCAAGGAACACAAGCAGGACCACCACTCGCGTCGCGGCCTGCTCAAGCTGGTCAACCAGCGCAAGCGCCTCCTTGGCTACCTCAAGGACCGTGACCTGGCTCGCTACCAGAGCCTGATCGAACGTCTCGGCCTCCGCCGTTAATCACTCGAGGAGACCAACGTGGCGAAAGTAACCAAGTCATTCCAGTACGGTAATCACGAAGTCACACTGGAGACGGGCGAAATCGCCCGCCAGGCGTCCGGTGCGGTCATGGTCAGCATGGGCGGCACCGTGGTGCTGGTCACCGCCGTGGCCGCGGCCAAGCCGCGCGAGGGGCAGGACTTCTTCCCGCTCACCGTCGACTACGTCGAGAAGTTCTACTCGGCCGGCCGTATTCCCGGCGGCTTCTTCAAGCGCGAAGGCCGTCCGACCGAGAAGGAAACGCTGACCTCGCGCCTGATCGATCGTCCGGTCCGCCCGCTGTTCCCGGAGGACTACAAGAACGAAGTGCAGGTCATCGCACAGGTCGTTTCGCTCAATCCGGAAGTCGACGGCGACATTCCCGCCATGCTCGGTGCCTCCGCGGCGCTCAGCCTGGCCGGCATCCCGTTCAAGGGCCCGATCGGCGCCGCCCGCGTCGGCTACGTGAACGGCCAGTACGTGCTGAACCCGTCGGCCACCGAGCTGAAGACCTCCGACCTTGACCTGGTCGTCGCCGGTACCGCGGGTGCGGTGCTGATGGTCGAGTCCGAGGCCAAGCTGCTGTCCGAGGAAGTGATGCTTGGCGCGGTCGTGTTCGGCCACAAGCAGATGCAGGTCGCGATCAATGCGATCGCCGAGCTCGCCACCGAAGCGGCCAAGCCCGCCTCGACCTGGCAGGCGCCGGCGCGCAACGAGTCGCTGATCGCCGCCCTCAAGGGCGAGGTCGGCAACAAGCTGGAAGAGGCCTTCCAGGTGCGCGACAAGCTGCAGCGCCGCGACGCGATCTCCGCGATCAAGGCCGACGTGATGGAAGCCCTCAAGGGCCAGGCCGAAGCCAACGGCTGGTCGAGTGCCGAGCTGTCGAAGGAATTCGGCGAGCTCGAGTACCGCACCATGCGCGACAGCGTGCTCAAGACCAAGGTGCGCATCGACGGTCGCCAGCTCGACGACGTCCGCCCGATCACCGTCCGCGTCGGCGTGCTGCCGCGCACCCACGGCTCGGCGCTGTTCACCCGCGGCGAGACGCAGGCGCTGGTCGTGGCCACGCTGGGCACCACCCGCGATGCGCAGATCATCGACGCGCCGGAAGGCGAGTCGAAGGATCCGTTCCTGTTCCACTACAACTTCCCGCCGTTCTCGGTGGGCGAGGCCGGTCGCTTCGGCGCGCCGAAGCGTCGCGAGATCGGCCACGGCCGCCTCGCCAAGCGTGGCGTGCAGGCGGTCAAGCCGAGCATCGAAGAGTTCCCGTACGTGCTGCGCGTGGTCTCCGAGATCACCGAGTCGAACGGCTCGTCCTCGATGGCGTCGGTGTGCGGTTCCTCGCTGGCCATGATGGACGCCGGCGTGCCGCTGAAGGCACCGGTGGCCGGCATCGCCATGGGCCTGGTCAAGGAGGGCAGCGACTTCGTGGTGCTGTCGGACATCCTGGGCGACGAGGATCACCTCGGCGACATGGACTTCAAGGTGGCCGGTAGCGCCGATGGCATCTCCGCGCTGCAGATGGACATCAAGATCGACGGCATCACCGAAGAGATCATGCAGGTGGCGCTGGAGCAGGCCAAGCGTGGCCGCCTGCACATCCTGGGCGAGATGGCCAAGGTGATCAGCACGCCGCGTTCGGAGATGAGCGAGTACGCCCCGCGCCTGCTCACCATCAAGATCCACCCGGACAAGATCCGCGAGGTCATCGGCAAGGGCGGTGCGACCATCCGCTCGATCACCGAAGAGACCGGCACCACGATCGACATCAGCGACGACGGCACCGTGATCATCGCCTCGGTCAACCGCCTGGCGGCCGATGAGGCCAAGAAGCGCATCGAGCAGATCGTCTCCGACGTCGAGCCGGGCCGCATCTACGAGGGCAAGGTCGCCAAGCTGATGGACTTCGGCGCGTTCGTGACGATCATGCCGGGCAAGGACGGCCTGGTGCACGTTTCGCAGATTTCCTCCGAGCGCGTGGAGAAGGTTTCCGACAAGCTCAAGGAAGGCGACATCGTGAAGGTCAAGGTGCTGGAAGTGGACAAGCAGGGCCGCATCCGCCTGTCCATGAAGGCCGTGGCCGAGGACGAAGCTGCCAACGGCTGATCGCCTCCGATGCCGATGGAACGAAAAAGCGGGCCTGTCGGCCCGCTTTTTTTATGCACGCATCAACCTCGCGCATCGGTCCGCTGCAGTCCCCGTAGTGGAGGTCAGTCGAGGCGCGGTTTTGCTACGATCCCAGCGATCCTACGCAAGGCACTCCCGTGACCGCCGCGAATAACCCCGTCACCGACTTCGAAACCCTGGCTCGACAGACCTGGGAGGCCTGGAGCCGCCAGTGGCCCGGGCATGCCGCGCCGCCGGCCGGGGAGGCCGTGCCGGGCATGGACGGCCTCAAGGGCTACCTCGACTGGATGCAGCAGGTGGCCGCCGCCATGACCGGGCAGGGCACCCCGATGCCCCCGCCGGTCGCCCCGTTCGCCGGCTGGACCATGCCCGGCATGGCCACACCGCCTTCCGGCCTGGACGTCATGCGCGGCCTGCTCGCCACCCCCGCCTTCGGTTACACGCGTGAACAGCAAGCCCAGCAGCAGGCGCTCCTGCGCGCGTTGCTCGACCATCAGCAGGCGAGCGCGCGTTACCAGGAATTGCTCGCCCGGGCTCAGGCGCAGGGCGCCGAACGCGTACAGTGCAAGCTGGCTGAGCCCGGCTTCCGGGTCGATTCGCTCAAAGCCATGTACGACCTGTGGGTCGACGCGGTGGAAGAGGCCCATGCAGAGATCGCGTTGTCTGACGAGTTCCGCGATGCCTACGCGGCCCAGGGCAACACGCAAATGCACGTGCGCCAGCTGCAACGGCAGCAGGTGGAGCAGTGGTGCCGCGAAGCGGGCCTGCCCACGCGCAGCGAGGTCGATACGCTCGGCCAACGATTGCAGGAGTTGCGTCGCGAGGTACGGCGCCTGCAGGCGGCAGGCGAGGCCGCGGCGGGCGCGGCCGTAAAGACGCCCAAACGCAAGACCCCCTCGAAGCCCGCATCCCGCGCCACTCCGTCCTCCAGGCCCACCACCCGCCGCGCGCCGCGCAAGACGCGCTGAGACCGCCCATGCAGACGCCAGGACCGCTGGATCCCACCCGGATCCTAGACGAGATCACCACCTTCCAGCGCAAGCTCGCCGCCGGCGCTGCCAGCCTGCGCGGCCTGGCCGAGCCTGCCTACGCGGACACCCCGCGCGAGCTGGTGTATCGCGAGGACAAGCTCAGGCTCTGGCGCATGCGTGGCGAGGGCCGGCCAACGTCGAAGACGCCGCTGCTGATCGTCTATGCGCTGGTCAACACGGTCTGGATGACCGACCTGCAGAGCGATCGCTCGCTGGTGCGCAACCTGCTCGCGCAGGGCGAGGACGTATACCTGATCGACTGGGGCTACCCGGATGGTGCCGACCGGTGGCTGACCCTGGAGGACTACATCGACGGCTACCTCGACCGCTGCGTGGATGCGGTGCGCGCCCAGGCGGGCGTCGAGGCCATCGACCTGCTCGGCATCTGCCAGGGCGGCGCCTTCTCGCTGTGCTACACGGCGCTGCATCCGGCGAAGGTGCGCAACCTGGTCACCATGGTGACGCCGGTGGACTACCACACGCCTGACAACATGCTTTCGCATTGGGCGCGCGACATCGACGTGGATCTGTTCGTGGACACGCTCGGCAACATTCCGGCCGCGTTGATGAACTGGGTGTACCTGACGCTCAAGCCCGTGCGGCTGTTACAGCAGAAGTACGTGAACCTGGTCGACATCCTGGACAACCCGCGCGAGCTCGAGAACTTTCTGCGCATGGAGCGCTGGATCTTCGATTCGCCCGACCAGGCGGGCGAAGCATTCCGCGAGTTCGTCAAGGAATTCTTCCAGGCCAACAAGCTCGTCAAGGGAGGCCTCGCGATCGGCGGGAGGCCGGTGGATCTGGCGCGCATCACGCATCCGGTCCTCAACGTCTACGCCGAACAGGACCACCTGGTGCCGCCCGATGCTTCGCGCGCATTGGGTCTACACATCGGCAGCGACGACTACTCGGAGCTTGCCTTCAGCGGTGGCCACATCGGCATCTACGTCTCCGGCCGTGCGCAACGCGAAGTGCCTCCTGCCATCCATCGCTGGCTGCGCGAGCACGACAGCTGACCCCGGCCGGGCGCTCCTGCAGGGCGGGGGGTGACGGGGCGCATGCTAGGCTTTTCCGCCTTCCTGCTTCGCACACCGACCATGAGCGCATCCACCGAATCCCTCCGCGAACACGACACGATTCGCGCCGTGCAATGGCGCGGCAATTGCCTGTGCCTGCTCGATCAGCGCCTGCTGCCTGCCGAAGAGCGCTGGATCGAATGCCGCGATGCCGGCCAGGTCACGCAGGCGATCCGCGACCTGGCGGTGCGGGGGGCGCCGGCCATCGGCATCGCCGCCGCCTGGGGCGTGGTGCTGGCCGCGCAGCAGGGCGCGCCGCTGAATGACGTGCTGGCCACGCTGCGGGCCGCACGGCCGACCGCGGTCAACCTGATGTGGGCGCTCGATCGCATGAAGGGGCGTATCGCCGCCGGCGCGGATGCTGCCGCGCTCGAGCGCGAGGCGCAGGCCATCCAGGACGAGGACCTGGCGGCCAACCGCCACATGGGTGAGCTGGGTGCGGCGTTGATCGCACCGGGCTCGGGCGTGCTGACCCACTGCAACACCGGCTCGCTGGCCACCGCGGGCTACGGCACCGCGCTGGGCGTGATCCGCGCGGGTGTGGCAGGCGGGCGCATCGACGAAGTGTTTGCGGGTGAGACGCGTCCCTGGCAGCAGGGCGCGCGCCTGACCATGTACGAGCTGGTGCGTGACGGGATTCCCGCGCATCTGATCGCCGACTCCGCGGCCGCGCACTTGATGCGTTCGGGCAAGGTGCAGTGGGTGATCGTCGGTGCCGACCGCATCGCGGCCAACGGCGATACCGCCAACAAGATCGGCACCTACCAGCTCGCCATTGCCGCGCGCCACCATGGCGTCAGGTTCATGGTGGTCGCGCCGTCCTCGACGGTCGACATGTGCACGCCCAACGGCGAGGCAATCGAGATCGAGCTGCGCCACGCCGACGAGCTGCTCGCTACCGCCGGTCGCCGTACGGTGGTCGAGGGCGCCAGCGCCTGGAACCCGGTGTTCGACGTCACTCCGGCGGAACTGATCGACGCCATCGTCACCGAGCGCGGGGTGATCGAGCGCCCCAACACGATGGCCATGCAGGCGATGTTTGGCCGATGAGGTTGCGCCGCGAGGCCGGGCTGTTCGCCATCGGCGGCGTGCTCGGCCTGCTGGTGGATGCCGGCACCGTGCAGGCGCTGGTCGGGTGGGGCGGGTGGAACCCGTACCTTGCGCGCGCACTGACGTTCATGCTCGCCGCCACCGTGACCTGGGCCTGGAACCGCCGCCACACCTTCGCCCACCGCGCGAGTGGCCGTTCACCGGCCGCCGAGTGGCTGCACTGGATGGCGCTGATGGGGTTGGGCGCGTGCGTGAATTACGCCATCTACGCCGCCCTGTTGCTGTCCTTCGATCCACTCACGCGGTGGCCGGCGCTGGCGGCCGCGGCAGGTTCGGCGGTGGCTGCGCTGGTCAATTTTTCGACAGCGCGCGGCATGCTTTTCAGGCAATCAAAACACCCTCTTTAAGCGGTTGTTTTTGAAGGGAAAAATAAGGGCCTTCCTGGCGCGTTCGTGATACAATTTCACGATTGCTTGAGGGCCGCGCAACCGCGCGCATGCAGCGTCCGTTGCGCGGCCTTTTCTGGTTCCACGGAAGCCACTGGGAAGCCGATTGATGGCAGAACTCGCCAAAGAAGTCATCCGCGTCAACATCGAAGACGAGATGCGCCAGAGCTACCTCGACTACGCCATGAGCGTGATCGTGGGACGCGCCCTTCCGGATGTGCGCGATGGTCTCAAGCCCGTGCATCGCCGCGTCCTCTTCGCGATGAACGAACTGGGCAACGCCTGGAACAAGCCCTACAAGAAATCGGCCCGCGTGGTCGGTGACGTCATTGGTAAATACCACCCGCATGGCGATGCGTCGGTCTACGATGCGATCGTGCGCATGGCGCAGCCGTTCTCGCTGCGCTATATGCTGGTCGACGGCCAGGGCAACTTCGGTTCGGTCGACGGCGACAACGCCGCGGCCATGCGTTACACCGAAGTGCGCATGTCGCGCCTGACGCACGAGTTGCTGGCCGACATCGACAAGGAGACGGTCGACTTCGGGCCGAACTACGACGAGTCCGAGCAGGAGCCGCTGGTCCTGCCCACGCGCGTGCCGAACCTGCTGATCAATGGCTCGGCCGGCATCGCGGTCGGCATGGCGACCAACGTGCCGCCGCATAACCTCAACGAGGTGATCGCCGGCACCATCGCATTGATCGACGAGCCGTCGCTGTCGGTCGACGAGCTGATGCAGCACATCCCGGGTCCGGATTTCCCGACTGCCGGCATCATCAATGGCGCCGCCGGCATCGTCGAGGCCTATCGCACCGGGCGCGGCCGCATCCTGGTGCGCGCGCGCACCGAGATCGAGACCGAGGCCAACGGCCGCGAAACGATCCTTGTCCATGAGTTGCCCTACCAGGTGAACAAGGCGCGGCTGATCGAGAAGATCGCCGAGCTGGTCAAGGAAAAGAAGATCGAGGGCATCAGCGAGCTGCGCGACGAGTCCGACAAGGACGGCATGCGCATCGTGATCGAGGTGCGCCGCGATGCGATGGCTGACGTGGTGCTCAACAACCTGTTCCTGCAGACGCAGTTGCAGGTGACCTTCGGCATCAACATGGTCGCGTTGCTGGATGGCCAGCCGCGCCTGTTGAACCTGAAGGAGATCCTCGAGGCCTTCATCCGCCACCGCCGCGAAGTGGTGACCCGCCGCACCATTTTCGAACTGCGCAAGGCCCGCGCCCGTGCCCACATCCTGGAAGGCCTGACCGTCGCGCTGGCCAACATCGACGAGATGATCGAGCTGATCCGCAGTTCGGCGTCTCCTGCCGAAGCGCGCGAGCGCATGCTGGCGCGCAAGTGGCAGCCGGGCATGGTCAGCACGTTGCTGGCGGCCGCCGGTGCCGACGCGTCGCGTCCGGAGGACATGGACCCGCGCGATGGCCTGAAGGGCGATGGTTACCAGCTGTCCGAAGTGCAGGCCCAGGAAATCCTGGCCATGCGCCTGCATCGCCTGACCGGGCTGGAGCAGGAGAAGCTTTCCGACGAATACCGGCAGATCCTCGAGACCATCCGCAGCCTGATCGAGATCCTCGAGAACCCTGAAGTCCTGCTCAAGGTCATCCGCGAGGAGCTGGAGGTCATCAAGGCCGAATACGGCGACGCGCGCCGCACCGAGATCCAGCACTCCCAGGAAGACCTCAACGTCCTTGACCTGATCGCGCCGGAGGACATGGTCGTCACGCTGTCGCACACCGGCTACGTCAAGCGCCAGCCGGCCAGCACCTACCGCGCGCAAAAGCGTGGCGGCAAGGGGCGCTCGGCATCGGCGCTCAAGGACGAGGATTTCGTCGAGCAGCTGTGGGTAGTCAACACCCATGACACCTTGCTCACCTTCACCAGCACCGGCCGCGTCTACTGGCTCAAGGTCTACCAGATGCCCGAGGCCGGGCCGGGTGCCCGCGGCAAGCCGATCGTCAACCTGCTGCCGCTGGGCGAGGGCGAGAAGGTGCAGGCGGTGTTGCCGATCCGCGAATACAGCCCGGACTGCTACGTGTTCTTCGCGACCAAGAGCGGAACGGTCAAGAAGACCCCGCTGACCGAGTTCGCCTTCCAGCTGCAGCGCGGCAAGATCGCGATCAACCTGGACGAGGGCGACGCGCTGGTCAACGTGGCGATCACCAACGGCAACAGCGACATCCTGCTGTTCGCCTCCAACGGCAAGGTCAATCGCTTCGACGAGAACACCGTGCGTTCGATGGGCCGTACCGCTACGGGCGTGCGCGGCATGCGCCTGGCCGAGGGCGCCGAGGTGGTCTCGCTGATCGTGGCCGCCGAGGGCGACATCCTCACCGCGACCGAACGCGGCTACGGCAAGCGCACCCCGCTGGAGGAGTTCACCAAGAAGGGTCGTGGCACCCAGGGCGTGATCGGCATCCAGTGCTCCGACCGCAACGGTCCGCTGGTCGCCGCGGTGCAGGTCACCGAGGGCCACGAACTCATGCTGATCTCCAACCAGGGCACGCTGGTGCGCACCCGGGTCGGAGAAATCTCGCAGCTGGGTCGAAACACGCAAGGCGTGACCCTGATCCGCCTGCCGGCCGACGAGAACCTGGTCAGCGTGGTGCGGCTGGATGCCGAGGAAACCAATGGCGAGGAGGCCGAACCGGCCGAGGATGGTCCGCCGGAAGGTCCGGTGCCTGCCCAGGACGGAACGCAAGAGGCCTGATGGATGAAAAAAGCCCCGGTTCGCCGGGGTTTTTTTTTGGCCTGGCCAGCCTGGGCCAGCGCCGGTCGATCGAATATCTTCCCGGCCCGGTCACGCACAGCAGCAGGCCGCCGATGATCGAGGGGTTCCTGTAGAAGTTGATCGTGTCGGCCGTGCGCTCGGCGCCGTCCATGGTCCCGTAGTGGTGCCCGATCAACGCCGTGCCCAGCGTGTACAGGGCCAGCAGCAAGGCGAGCGGTCGCGTGCAGAACCGAGCGCGATCGCCAGGCCCACGGAGAACTCCATGAGGGCGACCACGGCCGCCGCAAGCGTCGGCACCGGCAGGCCCAGGCTGGCCATGTAGCCGACCGTGCCGGAAAAGTCGGTCAGCTTGCTCCAGCCGTACAAGACGAACAGGACGACCGGAAGTATCCGCGCAAGCAGGACGGTTTCGTTACTGACCTTGTGAACCGTGCGTACCGCACGGCAACGCTCCCATGGCGATGGAAGGCTGTGGCCTGGACTGCTGGTGTTGCGTAGCGCGGTCGGGTCGTACTCCTCCCGGTAAGTCCAGGCCGTGCCCTGCGGCGCGTCGGCGCGGCAGATCAACCGGTCGTACTGGTCTCCGGCGCCCTGAGCGCCTGCAGCATCGCCTCGGCGGTGGACACCCGGAACTCCCCTGGCGCCTCCACGTACAACCGGCGCACCACGCCATCCTCGGCGTACAGCGCGAAACGGCGGGCGCGCAGGCCCAGCCCATAGGCGGTGCCGTCGAACTCCAGCCCCAGCGCGCGCGTGAAGCTGCCGTTGCCGTCGGCCAGCAGCTTCAGGCCGGGCGGCACCTGCTGCACGGACGCCCAGGCCTGCATCACGTACGCGTCGTTCACGGCCATGCCGACCACGCCGACGCCGAGCTCGCGGAATGCCTCGAAGTGCTGCACGTAGCCGGGCAGATGGTGGTCCGAGCAGGTCGGCGTGAAGGCGCCGGGTACCGCGAACAGCACCATCCGGCCCTGTCCGAGCAGGCTGGCGGTGGGCACACGCCGGACGGGAGCGCCATCCTCGATCACAGCCACTTCGAGGTCCGGCAGGGTCTGGCCGACTTGGATGGTCATAGGCTTGGTCCGTGGGTGGGGCCGAGCATCGTAGACCTGCCTGCGCCGGCTGTCGCCTTGAATCGGCGGCGGCCGTACCTACCTTTGGGTCAAGCGGCGCCTGCCGTGACCCTTTTCGGAGGAACCAAGCCCATGAGTTCGAACCGCAATCCGATGTGGAACGCAGCCAGCGCGTTTCCCGAGGAGATCCGCCATGCCTTCGACCGCTTCTTCCAGCAGGACGAGGCCGACCCGTCCAACGTGGTGACCAGCCAGTGGGCGCCGCGCGTGGACATCAAGGAAGAGGACCGGCGCTTCGTGATCTTCGTCGATGTACCGGGCGTGGACCCGTCGAACATCGAGGTGAGCATGGAAAAGGGCATCCTCACCATCAAGGGCGAGCGCACCGTGCAGAACCAGGAACAGACCGGCCGCTTCACCCGCATCGAGCGCGCGCACGGTACCTTCCATCGCCGCTTCGCGTTGCCCGACAGCGCCGATCCGGAGGGCATCACCGCGGTCGGGCGCCACGGCGTGCTGGAAATCATGATACCCAAGCGTGCGGAAACCACGCCGCGGCGGATCTCGATCAGCACCGAGCACGGCAGCACGTCCGGGAGTTCCGGTCCAGGCTCCAGCAGCAACCACTGACCGGCTACCGTAGCGTGAACCCGGCGGCCCTTCGCGGAGCACATCCGCGGCGGGCCGCCTGCCTGCGCAGTCTTGCCGAGGAAGGCCAGTGGAATTCAAAGACTATTACGAGATCCTCGGGGTGAAGCCCGATGCCAGCGAGGCCGAGATCAAGTCGGCATACCGCAAGCTGGCGCGGCAGTACCACCCGGACAAGAACAAGGAACCTGGTGCCGAGGAGCGCTTCAAGGCGATCAACGAGGCCAACGAGGCGCTGCGGGATCCGGAGAAGCGCCGTACGTACGACCAGCTGCGCGCCGGCGGCTACCGCGGTGGCGAGCAGTTCCGCCCGCCGCCGGGCTGGGGGCAGGGCGGCGGTTTCGACTTTGGCGGCGCCGGCGACGGCGATTTCAGCGATTTCTTCGAAAGCCTGTTCGGCCGGGCCGGTGGCGGGCCGCGCGCCCAACCACGCGCGCGCCGTGGCCGCGACGTGCAGGCGCAGGTGCAGATCGACCTGCAGACCGCCTTCGACGGCGGGCGCACGCGCCTGGCGCTGCAGGATGGCAGCGGCAGCGAACGCGTGCTGGAGGTGAAGATCCCCGCCGGCATCCTGCCCGGCCAGGTCATCCGGCTGAGCGGCCAGGGCCAGCCGGGCGCCGCTGGCGGTCCCAACGGCGACCTGATGCTGGAGGTGGCGATCCGCGACGATCCGCGCTTCAAGCTGGAAGGGCGCAACGTGCTGCATGTGCTGCCGCTGGCGCCATGGGAGGCGGCCCTGGGCGCGACCGTGCCGGTGCCGACGCTTGCCGGCGCGGTCGACCTGCGCATTCCGGCCGGCTCGCAGTCCGGTCGCAAGCTGCGGCTGAAAGGTCGTGGCCTGCCTGGCAATCCGGCGGGAGACCAGTTGGTGGAACTGTCGATCCGAGCACCGGCCATCGAGAGCGATGCCCAGCGCGAAGCCTACGAGGCCCTGAGCAAGCAGTTCGAAGGGTACGACCCGCGCGCCTGAGATCCCGTTGCCGCACCCTGCGCAAGGCGCGCTCTGGCAGGGAGCTGCTGTCGCTCTCAGGAAACCGAGGCGCAACGGTGAAAGATGCTGGCGAGCCCCGGCCCCTCACCCAACCCTCTCCCCGGAGGGGAGAGGGCTCGAAGGCGGGCGGGCTTTCGCAGAACCGGACTTGCCACAGCCCCGCTCCCTCTCCCCCCCGGGGAGAGGGCTGGGGTGAGGGTGCTCTTGCCGGAAGCCGCTGATCGCGCTCGGAAATCCGACGCGCAAAGGGACGGTGGACGTTGGCTAGCCCGCGGCTGTCACCCAGCCTCTCCTCGGAGAGGGAGGGCTCGAAGGCGGGCGGGCTTTCGGAGAGCGGACGTGCGACAGACCCGCTCCTCCCCTTCGGGGAGAGGGCTGGGGTGGGGGTCGCTCTTGCGGGGGGAACCCGCTGCGTGAAAAGCCGGGCCATCACACATGGGCGCGATGGCGGCAACCCTCCGAGGGAAGCGGAGGGCGAAAGAAAATGTCAGGCCGGCAGCAGCGGCTTGATGGTGGCGACCAGTTCGTCTTCCTTGATCGGCTTGGTCACGTAGGCCTTGGCACCCTGACGCATGCCCCACACGCGGTCGGTTTCCTGGTCCTTGGTGGTGACCAGCACGACCGGTATGTGCGCGGTGTCCGGGTCCTTGCTGATGATGCGGGTGGCCTGGAAACCGTTGAGGTTGGGCATGACCACGTCCATGAGAATCAGATCGGGGCGTTCGCGCTTGGCCGCTTCGACGCCTGCCGCGCCATCTTCGGCGGTCAGCGACTCATGGCCGAGCTTCTCGACGATGCGCTTGAGGCCCAGCAGCTGCGATGGGGAGTCGTCGACGATGAGGATTCGTGCCATGAGGTGGGGGTTTCCTGGTAGTTGTCGTGGATTCTATGCCGCGCGCGGAGCGCTTCCAAGCGCGGGCTTCAGGCGCCGCCGACGCGCACGAGGGTACGGCCGAAGGAGCGCCCGGCCAGCATGCGCTCGAACACGGCCGGCAGCTCCTCCAGCGTGACCTCGTCGGTCGCGATCCGGTCGAGGTGGCGAGGCTTCCAGTCGTCGGCCAGGTGTTGCCAGAGGGTTTCGCGCAGGTCGCGCGCGGTGCCGGCCGAGGCGATGCCGAGCAGGCTCACGCCACGGATGATGAAAGGCATCACGGTACTGTCGAAGGCGATGCCGCCGGCGTTGCCGCAGATCGCCACGTTGCCGTAGGGCGCGACGAGCGGCAGCAGGCCCGCGAGCATCGGGCCACCGACGTTGTCCAGCGCACCGCCGAAACGGGCCGAGTCCATCGGCTTGCCGCTGAAGGTGAGCTGGTGGCGGTCGATGCACTGGCTGGCGCCGATCCCCTGCAGGAAGTCGAAATGGTCGGCCTTGCCGCTGATTGCGTGCACTTCATAGCCGGCGCGACTGAAGATGTCGATCGCGAGCATGCCGACGCCGCCGCTGGCGCCGGTGACGGCGATCGGGCCGAGGTCGGGGGTCTGCCGGTTGTCCTGCATGCGCAGCAGGGCCAGCGCCGCGGTGAAACCGGCGGTGCCGAGGATCATGCTTTCGCGCAGGGACAGGCCCGCCGGCAGCGGGACGGTCCAGCGCGCGTCCAGCCTGGCGCACTCGGCATACCCGCCGTCGCGCGTCTCGGACAGGCCGCTGCCGGTGCACAGCACGGCGTCGCCTTCCTTGAAAGCCGGGTCCGTCGAGGCGATCACGTGGCCGGCCAGGTCGATGCCGCCGTTGAGCGGGTACTGCCGAAGGATCTTGCCCTTGCCGGTGCCGGCCAGCGCGTCCTTGTAGTTGACCGACGACCAGGCGACCTTCACCAGCACTTCGCCCGGCGTAAGCGCGTCGGTATCGATGCGTTCGATGCCGCTGCGATAGCCGGCCGGGTCGCTGTGGATGCGCATGGCGCGGAACGCGTTGGACGGGCTCATGCTTGCCTCCTTGCCTGCACTCAGGCGTCGATGCTGCGGTCGTCGACCCACTTGGGCAGGTAACGGCCCTCGTAGCTTGCCATCCAGTCGAACAGCGCGACCATGTCATCGCCGAACCAGACGTCCTCGCGCTGTTCCGGGCGCACGAAGCGCTCGGCGACCATGTGGTCCATCATCGCGCGCAAGTGCGTGTAGTAGCCGCGTACGTCGAGGAAGCCACAGGGGTAGCGGTGCAAGCCCAGTTGCGCCCACGTCAGCATCTCGAACATCTCGTCCATGGTGCCGAAGCCGCCGGGCAGGGCAGCGAAGGCGTCGGAGAGTTCGTACATGCGCGTCTTGCGCTGGTGCATGGTCTCGACCACCACCAGTTCGGTCAGGCCGGGGTGGGCGACCTCCAGATCCACGAGCTGGCGCGGAATCACGCCGATTGCCTTGCCGCCCGCTTCCAGTACCGCATCGGCGACCGTCCCCATCAAGCCGACCTTGCCGCCACCGTAGACGAGCGCGATGCCGCGGCGGGCCATCTCGGTGCCAAAGGCGCGGGCCTGTTCGACGTACTCGGGGTGGCTGCCGCTGCTGGAGCCGCAATAGACGCAGAGGGCGGTGGGTTGGGGCATGGGTATCCGGTATGCGTGCTTGCCTGCAGGAGCCTGCTTGCGGGGCGATGTCTTGCTCTGCGGCGCATGCGGCGAGGAGCATCGCCCACAAGTGGGCTCCGACAGGGATGATGAAACGAAACGGCCCGCCCATGTCGCCACGAGCGGGCCGTTCGGCCGTCCAGCGGGCGGTCAGTTGCCCTTGTGGATGGCGCGCTTGTCGACCGACAGCGCGGCCTCGTGCACGGCCTCGGAAAGGGTCGGGTGAGCGTGGACGATGCGCGCCAGGTCCTCGGAGGAACCCTTGAACTCCATCGCCACGACGCACTCGGCGATCAGCTCGGAGACGCCCGGGCCGACCATGTGCACGCCCAGGATGCGGTCGGTCTCGGCGTGGGCGAGCATCTTCACCTGGCCGATCGCCTCGTTCATCGCCACGGCACGGCCGATGGCGGCGAACGGGAAGGTGCCGACCTTGTAGGGCACGCCTTCGTCCTTGAGCTGCTTTTCGGTCTTGCCGGCCCAGGCGATTTCCGGTTCGGTGTAGATCACCCAGGGCACGGTATCGAGGTTGATGTGGCCAGCCTTGCCGGCGATCCACTCGGCCACCGCCACGCCTTCCTCGGAGCCCTTGTGCGCGAGCATCGGGCCGCGCACGGCGTCGCCGATGGCCCACACGCCATCGACGCCGGTGTGGTTGTGCTCGTCGACCACGATGCGGCCGCGCTCGTCCAGCTTGACGCCGGTATCCGAAGCCAGCAGGCCGTCGGTGTAGGCGCGGCGGCCCACGGCGACCAGCAGCTTGTCGACGACCAGCGACTGCTCGCCATCCTTGTCGGTGTAGCTCAGGTGCACGCCGTCCTTGTTGACCTCGGCCTTGGAGACCTTGGCGCCGAGCTTGATCGCGAGCCCCTGCTTGGTGAATTCCTTCAGTGCGATCTTGGCGACGTCCGCATCGGCGGCGCCCAGGAAATCCGGCAGCGCCTCCAGCACCGTGACCTCGGCACCCATGCGCTTCCACACGCTGCCGAGCTCGAGGCCGATCACGCCCGCGCCGATCACGCCCAGGCGCTTGGGTACCTCGGTGAAGTCGAGTGCGCCGGCGTTGTCGACGATCGTCTTGCCGTTGAACTTGGCGAACGGCAGCTCGATCGGCACCGAGCCGGAAGCCAGGATCACATTGGTGGCACTGAGCGTCTGCTTGGCGCCGTCCTTGCCGGTCACCTCGACCTGGTTGCCCTTCAGCAGCTTGCCCTTGCCATAGAAGGCCGTGACCTTGTTGGCCTTGAACAGCTGGGCGATGCCGCCGGTGAACTGCTTGACGATCTTGTCCTTGCGGCCGATGAAGGTGCCCAGGTCGACCTTGGCGCCCTCCACGCTGATGCCGTGGACCGGGAAGTTGTGCGAGATGTTCCAGAACTGGCGCGAGGAGTCGAGCAGCGCCTTGGACGGGATGCAACCCACGTTGAGGCAGGTGCCGCCCAGCGCCTGCTTGCCGTCCTTGCCGGTAAAGTCGTCGACACAGGCGGTCTTCAGGCCCAGCTGCGCGGCGCGGATCGCGGCCACGTAGCCGGCCGGGCCGGCGCCGATGACGATGACGTCGAATTGTTGGTCACTCATGGGTTGTTCCTTGCTGCGTGCCGTCGTATGGACGTCAGGGTGACGCGGGGAAGAGTCCGGCGGACATGGGTTGCTCCACTGCTCGCCGCCAGAGCTTCGTGCCTATAGCATGTGAGCGAGGGCGCTCACATGCGATCAGAGCCCGAGCAGCATCCGCTGCGGGTTCTCCAGCTGATCCTTGATGTCGACCAGGAACAGCACCGCATCCTTGCCGTCGATGATGCGGTGGTCGTAGGAGATGGCGATGTACATCATGGGCGCGGCGATGACCTGGCCGTTCTCGACGATCGCGCGCTCCTTGATGGTGTGCATGCCCAGGATCGCGCTCTGCGGCGGGTTGACGATCGGCGTGGAGAGCAGCGAGCCGAAGGTGCCGCCGTTGGTGATGGTGAACGTGCCGCCCTGCAGGTCGTCCAGCGAGAGCTTGCCGTCGCGGGCCTTCCTGGCGTAGTCGGCGATGCCCTTCTCGATGTCGGCGAAGCCCATGTCCTGCACATCGCGCAGCACCGGCGTCACCAGGCCCTTGTCGGTGGACACGGCGATCGAGATGTCCTGGTAGCCGTGGTAGATGATGTCGTTGCCGTCGACGGACGCGTTGATGACCGGGTGGCGCTTGAGCGCCTCGGCGGCGGCCTTGACGAAGAAGCTCATGAAGCCGAGCTTGATGCCGTGGGTCTTCTGGAACTGCTCGCCCAGCGACTTGCGCATCTTCACGACCTCGGCCAGGTTCACCTCGTTGAACGAGGTGAGCATGGCGATCGAGTTCTTCGACTGCATCAGGCGCTCGGCGATCTTGGCGCGCATGCGGGTCATCGGCACGCGCTCTTCCGGACGCGAACCCGGCGTCGGCCTGGCGGCCGGCGCGGCGGGGGCCGGGGCGGCACCGCCCTTGCCGTAATTGACCAGGTCTTCCTTGGTCACGCGGCCGTCGCGGCCGGTGCCGGCGACCTTGGACGGGTCGATGTGTTCTTCGGTGGCGACGCGGCGGCCGGCCGGGGAGAGCCCTTCCACGCCCTTGCCGGCGGACTGCGGAGCTTCGGCCTTCGCGGGCGCCGGAGCAGCAGCCTTCGGCTCTTCCTTCGCGGCGGGCGCGGGGGCCGGCGCAGCGGCGCCTTCCTCCAGGATCGCGATGACCTGCTGGCTGTTCACCGTGTCGCCGGCCTGGTGCCTGATCTCCTTGAGCACGCCGTCGACCGGCGAGGGCACTTCCAGCACCACCTTGTCGGTTTCAAGGTCGACCAGGTTCTCGTCGCGCTTGACCGCCTCGCCGACCTTCTTGTGCCAGCTGGCGATAGTGGCGTCGGAAACCGACTCGGGCAGGACGGGGACTTTGACTTCGATGGACATGACGGGTCCTTAAGGGTGGGCGCCGGTCCTGGCGCGGCACAAAGCGGCCATCCTGGCCGCACGATCCGAAAAGTTTACTCTGCCGCCTGGTCGTCGCCGACCGGTGCGACCAGCGCCTGCTCGACCAGCGCCGTCTGTTCGGCGATGTGGGTGTTGAGGTGGCCGGCGGCCGGGGCGGGCGAGCGGCCACGGCCGGCATAGGACAGGCTGTGCTTGGTGCCCACGCAGGCCTGCAGGTGGTGGCGGATCTGGAACCAGGCGCCCTGGTTCATCGGCTCTTCCTGGCACCACACCACTTCCTTGGCCGACGGGTACTTGGCCAGCTCCTCGACCACGCGCGGGCGCGGGAAGGGATACAGCTGCTCGACGCGCACGATGGCCACGTCCGTCAGCCCGCGCTTCTCTGCGTCTTCGAGCAGGTCGTAGTAGACCTTGCCCGAGCACAGCACCACGCGCTTGACCTTCTTTGCCGGCAGGTCGCGGTGCTCGCCGATTACCACCTGGAACTCGCCCCCGGCCAGTTCGTCCAGCGTGGACACCGCCAGCTTGTGGCGCAGCAGCGACTTGGGCGTCATCACGATCAGCGGCTTGCGCACCGGGCGCACCATCTGCCGGCGGATCATGTGGAACGCCTGCGCCGGGGTGGTCGGCACGCACACCTGCATGTTGTCCATGGCGCACAACTGCAGGAAGCGCTCCAGGCGGGCGGAGGAATGCTCCGGGCCCTGGCCTTCGTAGCCGTGCGGCAGGAACAGCGCCAGGCCGCACAGGCGGTTCCACTTGGCCTCGCCGGAGCTGATGAACTGGTCGATGACCACCTGGGCGCCGTTGGCGAAGTCGCCGAACTGCGCTTCCCAGATGTCGAGGGTCTGAGGATCGGTGGTGGCGTGGCCGTATTCGAACGCCATCACCGCTTCCTCGGACAGCAGCGAGTCGATGATCTCCACGTCGGCGCCCGGGCGCACGGTGGCCAGCGGCATGTAGGTGTGGCCGTCCTTCTGGTCGTGCAGCACCGCGTGGCGGTGGAAGAAGGTGCCGCGGCCGGAATCCTGGCCGACCAGGCGCAGGTTGTAGTCCTGGTCGATCAGCGTGGCGTAGGCCAGGTTCTCGGCGAATCCCCAGTCGGCCGGGTGTTCGCCCGACGCCATCTTGCGGCGGTCGTCATAGATCTTGGCCACGCGCGGCTGCAGCGTGAGGTCGGCCGGCAGATCCAGAAGTTTCTTGGCGAGTTCCAGCAGCTTCTGCCTGGGAACGCCCGTGTCGGTCCGGGTGGAGAGCTTGCCGCCGACGAAGCGGCTCCAGTCCACGTGGATGTCGCGCTGCGGGTCCGAGTCGAGCGCGGTCATCGAACCGCCGGCTTCGAGGCGGTCGCGGTAGGCGTCGAGCTCCTTCTGGGCGTCGCCCTCGGCCAGCACGCCTTCCTTCACCAGCTGCTGCGCGTAGAGGTCGCGCGTGGTCGGGCGCTTCTTGATGATCTGGTACATGACCGGCTGCGTGGCGGACGGTTCGTCCGCCTCGTTGTGGCCGTGGCGGCGGTAGCACACCAGGTCGATCACCACGTCCTTGCGGAACTGCTTGCGGAAGTCGTAGGCCAGGCGAGTGACCTCGATCACCGCTTCCGGGTCGTCGCCATTCACGTGGAGCACCGGCGCGTTGACCATCTTGGCCAGGTCGGTGCAGTACAGCGTGGAACGCGCGTCCTGCGGGTTGGAGGTCGTGAAGCCCACCTGGTTGTTGATCACGATGTGCAGGCTGCCGCCGATGCGGAAGCCGCGCGCCTGCGACATCTGGAACAGTTCCATGTTGACGCCCTGGCCGGCGAAGGCCGCGTCGCCGTGGATCAGCACCGCCATCGACTGGGTGCGCTCGCCGTCGTGGCGGCGGATCTGCCGCGCATGCACGGAACCGGCGACCACCGGGTTGACGATTTCCAGGTGCGAGGGATTGAACGCCAGGGCGACATGCACGCCGTTGCCCTTGGGCGTCCTGACGTCGGCGGAGAAGCCCATGTGGTACTTCACGTCGCCCGAGTGCGCCGGGTCGTCCGGGTGCTCGAACTTGCCCTCGAACTCGTTGAACAGGGTCTTGGGCGGCTTGCCCAGGATGTTCACCAGCACGTTCAGGCGGCCGCGGTGGGCCATGCCGATGACCAGATCCTTGACGCCGTTGTCGCCGGCGGAGGTGACCACGTCGTCGACCATCGGGATCAGGCTGTCGCCGCCTTCGAGCGAGAAGCGCTTCTGGCCGACGTACTTGGTGTGCAGGTAGCGCTCCAGGCCCTCGGCCGCGGTGAGGCCCGCCAGTACGCGCTTCTTGCCGGCGGCGTCCAGGCCGGCGCTGCCGTTGGCCTGCTCCAGCCGGGTGTAGATCCACGCGCGCTGCGCATGGTCGGAGATATACATGAATTCCGCGCCGATCGTGCCGGCGTAGGTCTTCTTCAGCCGCGCCAGCAGGTCGCGCAGCTTCATGCGCTGGCCACCGCCGGCGTAGGTGCCGCAGTCGAATTCGGTGTCGAGGTCCGCGTCGGACAGGCCGTGGAAGGCCAGGCCCAGGTCGGGCGCCTCCATCTTGTTGGCCAGGCCCAGCGGATCCAGGTTCGCCGCCAGGTGGCCGCGCGAGCGGTAGGCGGTCAGCAGGCGCAGCACGCCGGCCTGCTTGCGGGCGTGGGCGTCGTCGACCGGGGCGCCGGCCGTGCGGCGCTGCTTCTGCGCCGCCTCGATGCGGGCGATGGCGGCCGAATGCGCAGTATCGCTGCCGCGCCCCTTGAACGATTCGAAGTAACCAGCCCAGTCGGCCGTTACCGACGCAGGGTCGGCGAGCCACGATTCGTACAGCTGCTCGACGTAATCGGCGTTGCCGCCAGCGAGTTGGGAGGACTCGGAAAACTCGCGAATCAGGTTCGTGCTCACGTCACCACCGGCAGGGAAGGGAGGCTTTGCGGCCGCTCGACTGGGGAGGACGAAGGGCCGTATGCAATCTTAACGATTATACGCCGGGCCTGCTGCGCCGCGGCAAGCCGGACAACCCCTTCGAGGTCGCGGTGCGGGCGCGGATTTCAAGGGCGCGCACGCGAGGATTGGCATGGCGTGGTGGATGGGGGCATGCGCGGGTGACCGATGGCCACGGGCACGGGATGCAGCCTTCGTTCAGTTGCTGGCTGTCGCAAGCCCGTTGATGGGCGCGGGAAGGTTGGCTGCGCGTCCTTCCCCGTTTGATGGTGGGGAGGTGCCGGCAGGCGGATGGAGGAAGCCTGGCCTCGGGCAGCCGCGAACCGGGCCAGCCAGGCCGTACGCTCGGCTTTCCGCATCCGCCCTCCGGTACCTTCGCCCGCGAGGCGGGTGAAGGGTGGTCCGAACCGGTCCGAGCCTTCCGCGCGGGGCGGGAGGGACGCGTCAGGGCCGCGCGTGCGCCGCTGCGGCGATCGCGTCCTGCAACTGGGCGGGCGTGAACGGCTTGGAGACGACGATGACGCCTTCGGGTGCGCCCGAGATCGCCGCCTTGTCCGCGTAGCCGCTGATGATGATGCCCGGCAGCCCTGGCTTCAGCGCGCGCAGCTTGCGGATCACCTCCGAGCCGGACACCAGCGGCATGGCGTAGTCGCTGATGATGAAGTCGATCGCCTGCAGGTGATCGTCCTGGATCAGCTGGCTCACATGCTCGCCATCGGCAGCGGTGGTCACCCTGTGCCCCAGGTCTTCGAGCATCGCGGCGGTGGTGGCGCGCACGCCCTCGTGGTCATCGACCAGCAGGATGTGACGGGTACGGTTGACCGCGGACGAACCGTCGGTCGGGACGAGCGCCGGACGGCGCGCCGCCTCCGGTGCACGTGGCAGCCACAGCTCGACCGTGGTGCCCTCGTCGAGGTGACTCTCGATGCGCATGGTGCCGCCGGACTGCTGGGCGAAGCCGTAGACCATGGAGAGGCCCAGGCCGGTGCCCTTGCCGACGGCCTTGGTGGTGAAGAACGGCTCGGTGACGCGCTCGAGCATGTCCGGCGGGATGCCGCAGCCGGTGTCGGAAACCGCGAGCACCACGTAGTCGCCCGCAGCCGCTTCGTCGCCGCCGACGACACTGACGTTGCGGCAGGCGATACGGATCTTGCCGCCCTGGGGCATGGCGTCGCGCGCGTTGATCGCCAGGTTCATCAGCGCCAGCTCGAGCTGGGTCTCATCGGCGTAGGGCGACCACAGGCCGTCCTGCAGTTCCCATTCCAGCGCGACCAGTCCGCCCAGCGTGTGCCCCAGCAGTTGGGTGACGGTCCCGGACAGGTCCATCATGTCGATGTGCGCCGGCTCGAGCTTCTGCTTGCGCGCGAAGGCGAGCAGCCGCGAAACCAGCTCCGCACCCTGCTGGGCGGCGTGGCGGGTCATGTCCAGCACCTTGCGCTGGTCGTCGGCCAGCGTGACGCGGCGCTCGATCAGGCCCAGCCCGCCGAGCACGGCCGCCAGCAGGTTGTTGAAGTCGTGCGCGATGCCGCCGGTGAGCTGGCCCAGTGCATCCATCTTGCGCACGTGCAGAAGCTGGGTCTCGAGGTTCTTGCGGTCGGTGACGTCCAGCAGGGTGCCGGCGTATTCCAGCGGGCGACCGTCGGCGTCGCGCAGCAGCACGGCCTGGTCGAGGAAATGCTTGTAGGTGCCGTCGGCGCACTGCCAGCGGTATTCCACCGCATAGGCGCGGCCCTGGCGGCGCGCGCGCAGGGCATCGGCGACGCGGTCGCGGTCGTCCGGGTGCAGCCGGTCCAGCCACAGCGTCGGGGTGGCCAGCACGTCGTCGTAGCTGAAGCCGGTGACGGCGCTGAAGTTGCCGCTGACGAACTTGGGCAGGCGCGGGATCGCGTCCTGGTCCTCCAGGTAGAGCACCAGCGGCAGTGACTGGATGATCGCCGCCTGGCGCTGTTCAGCCAGGCGCAGCTCCTGCTCGGCGCGCAGGCGTTCGGCGTTCGCGCGAAGGTTGGCATCCAGCAGTTCCTGCTCCTGCTTCGCCTTGCGGCGCACTTCGCGGGTCATCATGTAGAGGTCGACGAAAACCGCGGCCTTGGAGCGCAGCACCACCGGCTCGACCGGCTTGAACACGTAGTCGACCGCGCCCATCGCGTAGCCGCGGATCAGATGCTCGGTCTCCTTGTTCACCGCCGAGAGGAAGATGATCGGGATGCGTTTGGTCTGCTCGCGCGCGCGGATGATCTGCGCGGTTTCGTAGCCGTCCATGCCGGGCATGTAGACGTCCAGCAGGATCACCGCGAACTCGCCCTTGAGCAGTTGCCTGAGCGCGTCCTCGCCGGAACGGGCGAGCACCACGTCGGCGATGTCTTCCAGTACGGTGCGAATGGCCAGCAGGTTGCGCTCGTCGTCGTCGACGATGAGGATGCGTGCCCGCTCGGGCGGCTCGGCCGGACGGCCGCGCCGCAGGGCGGACAGGGATTGGCGGGAAACAGGTACGTTCATGGCTCTTGGGCTCTGCGCTACAGCGCAATGGCAGGCGACCGCTCGCGCGAGCGGGCAAGCCACACGCGGAGCAGTGCCAGCAGCAGTTCGATATCCACCGGCTTGGCAATGTAATCCGAAGCGCCCGCGTCCAGGCACTTCTGGCGGTCTCCCTTCATCGCCTTGGCGGTCACCGCGATCAGCGGCACGTCGGCCAGGGCCGGCTGCGCGCGGATCTGCTGCATCGTCTCGTAGCCGTCCATCTCCGGCATCATGATGTCGATCAGCGCAATGTCGATCCCGGGCGTCTGCTCCAGGATCGCGATGCCCTCGCGACCGCCTTCGGCGTGCATCACCTCCACGCCGTGGCTTTCCAGCACGCTGGTCAGCGAATAGATGTTGCGGATGTCGTCGTCCACGATGAGGATGCGCGCGCCGCCCAGCTCCGGTACCGGGCCCATGCCACTGGCGGCTTCCGGTACCGGCTGCGGCGCAGGCGCCTGGCGGATGTGGCTGGCCAGCCGCGTGAATACCTCGCCGAGCTGCTCGGGCGCGGCCGGCTTTTCGGTGACGCCGAACGCGCCCAGGCTCAGCGCCGAACCGAGCTTGTCGGCGCCGGAGATCACCTGGATCGGCATGTGCATGGTCTGCGGGTCATGCTTGAGCAGATCCAGCAGCACGAATCCATCGATGTCCGAAAGACCCAGGTCGAGCGTGATCGCGTGCGGCTGCAGTTTGCGCGCGAGCGCCAGCGTGCCGGCGCCGGCGGTGGAAACCACGCCCTTGAGGCCGGCTTCGCGGGCGATGTCCAGCAGGATCGAGGCGAAGGTCGGATCGTCCTCGACGATCAGCACGAACGGCGCGTCGCCCAGCGCGTCGCGGTCGTCGGTGACTTCCATCGGCGCGGGCAGGGCCCCCGGCACCATGGCGCCGCTGTTGTCGTAGCGGGCGGTGGTGCTGCCCACGGGCAGGGGGGTGGCAGTGACTGCTTCGAGCGGGACGAACAGCGTGAAGGTCGAGCCGACCCCCGGTGTCGAACGCACCTGCAGCTCGCCGCCGATCAGGCGTGCGATCTCGCGGCTGATGGAGAGGCCCAGGCCGGTGCCGCCGTACTTGCGGCTGGTGGTGCCGTCGGCCTGCTGGAACGCCTCGAAGATGAGCTTCTGCTTGTCCTTCGGGATGCCGATGCCGGTATCGGTGACGGCGATCTCGATCGCGCGCTCGGCGTAGCGCAGCACCGGGTGGTTGGTGCTCCAGCCGCTGGACACCGGGCGCACGGCCAGCGTGACGCTGCCTTCGCCGGTGAACTTGAAGGCGTTGGAGAGCAGGTTGAGCACCACCTGCTGCAGGCGCTTCTCGTCGGTGCGGATCGAGGCGGGCAGTCCCGGGTCGAACTCCACCTTGAACTCGAGGTTCTTGTCGCTGGCGAGCTGCCGGAAGGTGCGCTCCATGTGCTGCTTCAGCCCGCTCATCGGCATGTCGCCGATCTCGATCGACACCGTGCCCGATTCGATCTTGGACAAGTCCAGGATGTCGTTGATCAGGCTCAGCAGGTCCGAGCCGGCCGAGTGGATGGTGCGGGCGAACTCGGTCTGCTTCTCGCTCAGGTTGCCCTGCGGGTTGTCCGCCAGCAGGCGCGAGAGGATCAGCAGCGAGTTGAGCGGCGTGCGCAGCTCGTGGCTCATGTTGGCCAGGAACTCGGACTTGTACTTGGAGGTGAGCGCCAACTGTTCGGCCTTCTCCTCCACCGCGCGGCGGGCCATGTCGATCTCGAAGTTTTTCGCTTCCACCTGCTTCTTTTCGTTTTCCAGCAGCTGGGCTTTTTCCTGCAGCTCCTCGTTGGTGGCGTGCAGCTCTTCCTGCTTGGTGGTGAGCTCGGTCTGGCGCGCCTGCAGCTCCTGGGTGAGCAGCTGCGACTGCTTGAGCAGGCCCTCGGTACGCATCGTCGCTGCGATCGTGTTGAGCACGATGCCGACCGATTCCATCAGCTGGTCGAGGAAGTTCTGGTGGGTCTCGTTGAAGCGGTTGAACGAGGCCAGCTCGATCACCGCCTTGACGTCGTCCTCGAACAGGGCCGGCAGGATCGCCACGTTCGCCGGCGGCGCGTGGCCCAGGCCGGAGCCAATGCGGATGAAGTTCTCGGGGATGTCGGTCATCAGCATCGCCCGCTTGTCGGCCGCGCACTGGCCAACCAGGCCCTCGCGCAGCTTGAAGGTGGGCTTCAACTGGTCGCGGCTCTCGGCGCCGTAGCTGGCGACCAGGTCAAGCACCGTTTCGTTGTCCTCGCGGCGGGCCACGTAGAACACGCCGTACTGCGCGTTCACCAGCGGCGCGAGCTCCGACATGATGAGGTTGGACACCGTGGCCAGGTCGCGCACGCCCTGCAGCATGCGCGAGAAGCGGGCGAGGTTGGTCTTGAGCCAGTCCTGTTCCGCATTCTTCAAGGTCTGGTCCTTGAGGTTGCGGATCATCTCGTTGATGTTGTCCTTCAGCGCGGCCATTTCGCCCGAGGCGGCCACCGCGATCGAACGCGAGAGGTCGCCCTTGGTCACCGCGGTCGCCACGTCGGCGATCGAGCGCACCTGGTTGGTGAGGTTGGCGGCGAGCTGGTTCACGTTGTCGGTGAGGTCGCGCCACAGGCCGGCGGCGCCGGGCACGCGCGCCTGGCCGCCGAGCTTGCCCTCGATACCCACCTCGCGCGCCATGTTGGTCACCTGGTCGGCGAAGGTGGCGAGCGTGTCGATCATGCCGTTGAAGGTATCGGCCAGCGCGGCGATCTCGCCCTTGGCGTCCACCGACAGCTTGCGCTTCAGGTTGCCCTGCGCCACCGCGGTCACCACGTCGGCGATGCCACGCACCTGGCTGGTCAGGTTGCCGGCCATCAGGTTGACGTTGTCGGTGAGGTCCTTCCAGGTACCGGCGACGCCCGGCACCTGCGCTTGGCCGCCGAGCTTGCCCTCGGTACCCACCTCGCGCGCCACGCGGGTCACTTCCGAGGCGAAGGAGTTCAACTGGTCCACCATCACGTTGATGGTGTCCTTCAGGGCGGCGATCTCGCCCTTGACGTCCACGGTGATCTTCTTGGACAGGTCGCCACGCGCCACCGCCACCGTCACCTCGGCGATGTTTCGCACCTGGCCGGTGAGGTTGTCGGCCATCAGGTTCACGTTGTCGGTGAGGTCCGCCCAGGTGCCCGCTACGCCGCGCACCTGCGCCTGGCCGCCGAGCTTGCCTTCGGTACCCACCTCGCGCGCCACGCGGGTCACTTCCGAGGCGAAGGAGTTGAGCTGGTCCACCATCGTGTTGATGGTGTTCTTGAGCTCGAGGATCTCGCCCTTGACGTCCACCGTGATCTTCTTGGACAAGTCGCCCAGCGCCACCGCGGTGGTCACCTCGGCAATGTTTCGCACCTGGCCGGTGAGGTTGGCGGCCATCGCATTCACGTTGTCGGTGAGGTCCTTCCAGGTACCACCCACGCCGGGCACCTGGGCCTGGCCGCCGAGCTTGCCTTCGGAACCCACCTCGCGCGCCACGCGGGTCACCTCGGAGGCGAAGGAGTTGAGCTGATCGACCATCACGTTGATGGTGTTCTTCAACTCCAGGATTTCGCCCTTGACGTCCACGGTGATCTTCTTGGAAAGATCGCCGCGCGCCACGGCGGTGGTCACCTCGGCGATGTTTCGCACCTGGCCGGTCAGGTTGCCGGCCATCAGGTTCACGTTATCGGTGAGGTCCTTCCAGGTACCGGCGACGCCCGGCACCTGCGCCTGGCCACCGAGCTTGCCTTCCGAGCCCACCTCGCGCGCCACGCGGGTCACCTCGGACGCGAAGGAGTTGAGCTGGTCCACCATCACGTTGATGGTGTCCTTCAGGGTGAGGATCTCGCCCTTGACGTCAACGGTGATCTTCTTGGAAAGGTCACCGCGCGCCACCGCCACGGTCACCTCGGCGATGTTTCGCACCTGGCCGGTGAGGTTGTCGGCCATCAGGTTCACGTTGTCGGTGAGGTCGGCCCAGGTGCCGGCCACGCCAGGCACGGTCGCCTGGCCGCCGAGCTTGCCTTCGGTACCGACCTCGCGGGCCACGCGGGTCACCTCGGAGGCGAACGCGTTGAGCTGGTCCACCATCACGTTGATGGTGTTCTTGAGCTCCAGGATCTCGCCCTTCACCTCTACCGTGATCTTCTTTGAGAGATCGCCGCGCGCCACGGCGGTGGTCACTTCGGCGATGTTTCGCACCTGGCCGGTGAGGTTGTCGGCCATCAGGTTCACGTTGTCGGTGAGGTCCTTCCAGGTGCCGGCGACGCCGGGCACCTGCGCCTGGCCGCCGAGCTTGCCTTCGGTACCCACTTCGCGCGCCACGCGCGTCACTTCCGAAGCGAACGAGTTCAACTGGTCCACCATCACGTTGATGGTGTTCTTGAGCTCCAGGATTTCGCCCTTGACCTCCACCGTGATCTTCTTGGAAAGGTCGCCGGAGGCCACCGCGGTGGTCACCTCGGCGATGTTTCGCACCTGGCCGGTGAGGTTGTCGGCCATCAGGTTCACGTTGTCGGTGAGGTCCTTCCAGGTGCCGGCGACGCCGGGCACTTGCGCCTGGCCACCGAGCTTGCCCTCGGTACCCACCTCGCGCGCCACGCGCGTCACTTCCGAGGCGAACGAGTTGAGCTGGTCCACCATGGTGTTGATGGTGTTCTTGAGCTCCAGGATCTCGCCCTTGACCTCCACCGTGATTTTCTTTGACAGGTCGCCGGAGGCCACCGCGGTGGTCACCTCGGCAATGTTTCGCACCTGGCCGGTCAGGTTGGTGGCCATCGCGTTGACGTTGTCGGTCAGGTCCTTCCAGGTGCCGGCAACGCCCTTCACGGTCGCCTGGCCACCGAGCTTGCCCTCGGTGCCCACTTCGCGGGCCACGCGGGTCACCTCGGAGGCGAACGAGGCCAGCTGCGACACCATGGTGTTCACCACCTTGCCGATGCGCAGGAACTCGCCGCGCAGCGGGCGCCCGTCGATCTCGACGGTCATCGTCTGGGAGAGGTCGCCCTTGGCCACTGCCCCGATCACGCGCGCCACTTCGGCGGTGGGCTGCACCATGTCCTCGATCAGGTCGTTGACCGAGCGGATCGCGCTTTCCCAGCCGCCGGTGGCTGACTTGACCCGGCCACGCTGGTTGATGCGGCCTTCCTTGCCGACCACGATCGACAGGCGTTCGAGTTCATCGGTGAGCTGCCGGTTGAAGCCGACCACTTCGTTGAACAGGCGCGCCACTTCGACGTCGGCGCCCGGGCCGCTTTCGGGAAGGCGTACACTGAAGTCGCCGCTGCGCAGGCTGCGCAGCGCGGCGATGAGCTGGGTACGGTCCAGCGGCTCCTGGCGAATTTCGGCGCTCACATGAGTCTCCTGTGGTGACAGCTCGTCCTGTCCAGGGTCGAGTCATGGATACGTGGCTGGCCCCGACCATCGAGGCGCAAGCCGTTGAGAGTGCGCTTTCCACACTGAACCCATGCTTCAACCGGTCAACACGATGGGCGGGCGCAACCGACACGGACGTGTCACGGCGCGGCCCGCGCCATGGTGTCCAGGTCAACGCTTCCCCACCGGCACCCCGTTCCAGGTGCCGCATCCGGCCTTCCGGCGCCGCCGCAACATAGCATGGTGGCGGGTTGGCTTCGCGCGAAAGAGTCCATAGAATGCGGGCGGCTAACTGCAGCAGGTCGCTCCGCTTGGGGGATCGGCTTTTGGGGGTTTAAAGGGGGCCCGCGTGATCCGCCAGACAAGGGGGCGAACTTCGGAATGCCATTGGAGAAGGATGTAGCCGGTTTCCTGCGGTCGACATTCCGGTCCATCTGGTCGATGGAACTGCTGTTCCTGCTGCTGCGTGATCCCGCGCGCTGCTGGTCTTCCCCGGAACTGGTCGATGCGCTGCGAGCCAGCGAACTGGTCGTGAGCCAGGCCGTGGAGTCACTCCACGCCGCGGGACTGATCGTGCGCGAGAGCGACGATCTGATCCGCTACGGCCCGGCCTCTGAAGACCTCCACGAACTCGTCGAAGCTTCCCGGGCCTTGTACGTGCGTTCTCCCGACGCCGTGCTGCGGCTGATCATGCGGTCGCGATCCGACAACCTCGTCGCGTTCGCCGACGCCTTCCGATTCCGTAAGGATTAGCGCGTGTCCCAATACTTCGCACCGGCGGTTTACCTGTTGTGCTTCCTGGCCAGCACGGTCTGTGCGGTGATGCTCGGTCGCAGTTTCCACCGTACCCGGGCCGGGCTGCTGTTCTGGAGCGCGCTGTGCTTCCTGCTGCTGGCACTGCAGAACCTGTTGCTGGTGCTTGACCTGATTGTCCTCACGGGCTCGGTCGACCTGGCCGTGCCGCGCGCACTGCTGTCGCTGGCGGCGGTCGCGACATTGCTGTTCGGCTTCATCTGGAACGGGGAAGGGGAATGACGCTTCTGATCTATTTCCTCTCCGGCGCGGTCACGCTCGGCTTCTTCGTCGGCGGCCTGTTCTTCCTCAGGTTCTGGCGGCGTACCGGCGACAAGCTGTTTCTCGCCTTCTCGCTGGCATTCGGCCTGCTGGGCGCGGCCCAGATCGTCATCGCGATGACCAACGTCTACTTCGAGGACCGCAGCGCCGCCTATCTGGTGCGCCTGGCGGCGTTCGCCATCATCATCGTGGCGATCGGCCGCAAGAACCGGAAGGTCCTGTAGGTCCCGCGGCGGGGCTTTCTCTCGCCGCTTTTTCCCGGAAGTCACGAAGGTGGGCCGAAGCCCGCCCTGCAGTCCGCTACAGATCCAGCGGCTGCAGCACGCGCGCCCGCTCGGCTCGCTCCCACATCTCGTCGAACTGCTGGCGCAGCGGAGCCCAGCCTGGGCGGTCGATGCTTGCCGCGCGGCCCTGCGGGCGCTCGGCGTCCGGCTGGAACAGGTAGCCGCCGCCATCGGTGAGCAGGCAGGCGGAAGGGTTGCCCAGGTCGATCTCGTCGACCGGCATGCGCACCTGGATCACGCTGGGCAGCCGCTGCATCAGCAGGATCAGCCGGTGGCCGTCGCGCAGGGCCATGCCCGGATCGCCGAGCAGCAGGCGGATCTGCGCGCCGCGCCCGCAAGTGGCAATGCGGCGTAGCTCGGCCATGTCTTCCGCGCTGGCGTAGAGCGAGTCATCCAGGCGCGGTACGCGGATGTCCACCTGGCGACGCGCCGACGCCAGCAGTGCCAGCCGCGCGGCCGCCAGTTCGGCGGCGTTGCCGGCAGGCAGGGTGGCGTCCGGGGCGGCATGATCCGTCACCGGCGACCCTTGTGGGGAACGAGGTGACCGTCGTTGACCAGCGTCAGCAGCAAGGCGAGGGTGTCGTCGCCGGGCACCGCTTCGAAGGAAAGCGACCGCTCGGCGCACAGGCGCCGGGCCAGGTCGGCCGGGGCGGCATATGCCTGGCCGTTGGCGAACAGCGCGGCTGCGCGCCGGCCGCGGCTCCAGGCCAGCCGCGACCAGGGATGGCGCAGCAGCGTGGCGCCGCCTTCCAGGCGCTTGCGCAGCGCGGCCAGGGTCAGTGGTCTGGCAGGCGGCGCGGGCGTTTGCGCGTTGCGGTAGCGGGTGATGAAGCGGCCGAACCAGTCGCGCAGGCTGTCCTCGTCGAGCGCGCCGGCGAAGGGCAGGGCGCTGCGCAGGCGTTCGAGGGCGGCGGTGTCGATCTCGCCGATCGAGCGCGCGGGCGCGAGGTCGGGATCGGTGTAGCGCTGCGATTCGTCCAGCCGTTCGGCGAGGTAATCGGCCAGGTCGCCGGTGAGTTCCGCCTGCGACGGCGCGCGCATGCCGACCGAGAAGGTCATGCACGGACCGCCGAAGGCGACGCCGTCGTGCGGCACACCCGGCGGGAGGTAGAGCATGTCGCCTGGTTCGAGCAGCCATTCGTGGGTGGGCTCGAAATGCACCAGTTGCTTCAGTTCGATGTCCGGGCGGAAGTCCATCGGCGCGGACGGATCGGTGCTGATCGCCCAGTGGCGCTGCCCCAGGCCCTGCAGCAGGAACACGTCGTACTGGTCCACGTGGGCGCCGACGCCACCGCCCGGCTCGGCGTAGGAGACCATCACGTCGTCGATGCGCCAGCTCGGCAGGAAGCGGAAATGCTCCAGCAGCTGCGCCACGTCGGCGTCCCACTTGTCCACGTCCTGGACCAGCAGCGTCCAGTTGCCGTCGGGCGTACGGGCGAAGTCGGCCTCGTCCAGCGGGCCGGTCTTCACCGACCAGCGCTCGCGCGCCTCGTCGTGGATGATCAGTCGCGACAGCGCGCCCTCTTCGCAGGCCAGGCCACCCAGGTCATCCGGTCGCAGCGGCGGTTGGAAATCGGGAAACGCGTTGCGGATCAGCAGCGGGCGCTTCTGCCAGTAGTCGCGCAGGAATTGCGCGGGTGGCATGCCCAAGGGCTGTTTCGTCGAACCGCGGACTTCGATGGGATGAGCGTTCATCGCGCCATTGTAAGAGCGCGAGGGTCCTGTAGGAGCGCACCCGTGCGCGACCGGTGCATGGCGGTCGCGCACAGGGTTCGCTCCTGCAAGGTGTTGGGCTAGCCGAACGCCTTGACCACGTTGTTGACGCCCAGCCCCAGCACGGCGATCGCCGCCAGCACCGTGGCCACCCGTGCCGGCATGCGCCGCGCGAAGATCGCGCCCACCGGCGCGGCCACGACGCCCCCGGCGATCAGGCCCAACACGGCCGTGCCGTGGCTGAGGCCGATCATCAGCAGGAAGCTCACGCTGGCGGCGATGCTCACCACGCACTTGGCCAGGTGCACCGTGCCGATCACCATCCGCGGCGTGGCGCCGCGCGCGACCAGCGTGGTGACGGTAAGCGCGCTCCAGCCGCCGCCGGCCACCGCGTCGGCAAAGCCCGCGCCCAGGCCGAGCACGGGCGTGCCGCGGGGTACGTCCGGGCCGGGCGGGCGGCCCAGCGCGCCGCGCATCAGCAGGAACACGCCCATGCCCAGCAGGTATGGTGTCAGCGCCAGCCGCATCCAGTCGGCCGGTACATGGACCACGACCGCCGCGCCGATCACCGCGCCGATCACGCCCGGAATGGCCAGTACCCAGAACAGGCGCCAGCGCACGTTGCCGGCAAGCCAATGGCTCAGCCCGGAAGCCCCGCAGGTGAACGCCTCGGCCTGGTGCACGCTCGCGGTCGCGGTGACCGGCGGCACGCCCAGGCCCAGCAGCATCGCCGCGGACGCCACGCCATAGGCCATGCCCAGCGCGCCATCGACCAGCTGGGCCAGCGCGCCGACGGCGGCGAAGGTGAGGAACTCGGCGGGAATCATCATCGATACGCCCGGGCGGAAGGCTGGCTGGAGTATCGAAGGCGCTGCCCACGCGCGGAAATAAGGGGCTGGTATATCCACATGCCGAGCTGTCCTTTCCCTGGCGCGGCCACCGCGCCCTAGATTGTCCGGGCCCTACATTTGGACGTCCAAAAGGACAAGATTACGTGAACGCCCTGGCGGTACCGGAGCCCTTGCCCGTCATTCTCGATGCGGAAAAGACGGCCTTGCTCGCCAGGCTGGCCGATGGCTTGGCACCGGAGCAATTGTATTGGGTCGCCGCCTGGAGCGCCGCGCGAGCCAGCCACGCCCGGCAAGGCACGTCGCACCCTGGTAACCCCGCGGAAACAGCCCGGGCGCAGCGGCTGACCATCCTCTATGGCAGCCAGACCGGCAACGCAAAGCGGCTGGCCGAACAGTTGGCCGCCCGCGGCGAAGCGGCAGGATTGCCGGTGCGGCTGGTGCGCGCCGACGCCTATCCCCAGCGCGAACTGGCCAGGGAAACGCACCTGCTGATCGTGATCAGCACCCAGGGCGAGGGCGAGCCGCCGGATGACGCCCGCGGCTTCGTCGAGTTCGTCCTGGGCAAACGCGCCCCCCGGCTGGCGGACCTGCACTACGCGGTGCTGGGCCTGGGCGATTCGAGTTACCCGCAGTTCTGCGCGATCGGCGGCCTGCTCGATGCGCGGCTGGCCGAGCTTGGCGCGAGCCGTTTCGCACCGATGGGCGAAGCGGACGTCGACATCGACCAGGTCGCCGTTCCCTGGTCCGCCGAGGCGCTGGAGCAGGCGCGCGAGGCGCTGGGCAAGATGTCGTCTCCATCAGCGACACACAGCGCCACCGTGCATGCGCTGCCCACGCGCAGCATGCATTCGCGGGAACAACCCTTCGCCGCCACCGTGCTGGCCAACCAGCGCATCGTGTCGCGTGACAGCGAACGCGCCGTGCACCACCTGGAGCTCTCGCTGGGGGGCTCCGGCTTGCGCTACGCGCCCGGCGACGCGATCGGCATCTGGCCGACCAACCCGCCCGCGCTGGTCGAACAGTGGCTGCAGGCCTTGCGCCTCGATGGCGCCCAGGAAATCACCCACGAGGGCCGCACGCTGCCGCTCGCGCAGTGGCTGGGCCGCGAGCGCGAACTGACCCGGCTCACCCGCGCCTTCGTCGCTGCTCACGCGGCCGCGAGCGGGCATGCGGACCTGATGCGCGTACTGCGCAAGGAGCATGCCGCGTCCTTCGCCGAGCTTCTGGCCAGCCACCAGCCGATCGACCTGCTGCGCCGCCATCCGGTGCCGTGGCGCGCCGATGATCTCGTCGCTGCCTTGCGTCCGCTCACGCCGCGCCTGTATTCGATCGCATCCAGCCCGCGTGCGGTAGGCGAGGAGGAGGTGCACCTCACGGTCGCGCGGGTCGAGTACGAGGCTTTCGGCCTGCCGCACCTGGGTGCGGCCTCCGCCTTTCTTTCCTCGACCGAGGACGACGCCACCGTGCCGGTGTTCATCGAGGCCAACGAGCGCTTCCGTCTGCCGGCCGACGACAGCCGCGACATCATCATGATCGGCCCGGGTACCGGCGTGGCGCCGTTCCGTTCCTTCGTGCAGGACCGTCGCGAGACCGGTGCGCGCGGCCGCAACTGGCTGGTCTTCGGCAACCGTCATTTCACCCGCGACTTCCTCTACCAGGTCGAATGGCAGGAGGCGCTGAAGGGCGGCGCGCTGCACCGCCTCGACCTGGCGTTCTCGCGCGACGGCGCGCACAAGGTCTATGTGCAGGACCGCCTGCGCGAGCAGGGCAGGGAACTTTACGCCTGGCTCGAAGGCGGCGCCCACCTGTACGTGTGCGGCGATGCAAACCACATGGCGAAGGACGTGCACGGGGCTCTCATCGACATCGCCGTCGCGCATGGCGGCCATTCCCCCGACGCAGCCCGCGAGTGGCTCGCCGATCTCCTCACCCAGGGGCGCTACGCCCGCGACGTGTACTGACCATGCCAGCGCTCTCCGAACTCGAACACCTCAAGGACAACAGCCGCCAGTTGCGCGGCTCCATCGCCGACGGCCTGGCCGATCCGGTCACCGGTGCGATCGCCGAGGCCGACACCAAGCTGCTCAAGTTCCACGGCAGCTACCAGCAGGACGACCGCGACCTGCGCGACGAGCGCCGCCGCCAGAAACTGGAGCCGCTCTACAGCTTCATGCTGCGCGCACGCCTGCCCGGCGGCGTGGTCACGCCGGCGCAATGGCTGGTATTCGACCGGCTCGCCCGCGACTACGCGAGCAGCGGCCTGCGCATCACCACGCGCCAGACCTTCCAGTGGCACGGCATCCTCAAGCACGACCTCAAACCCACCATCGCAGCGATCCACCACGCCATGGCGAGCACGATCGCGGCCTGCGGCGACGTACTGCGCAACGTGGTGAGCACGCCGTTGCCGGTGCAGTCCGCGGCGCATGCCGAGGCCTACGCCTGGGCCGCCAAACTGTCCGAAGAACTGGCGCCGAAAACCACCGCCTACCACGAGCTCTGGCTCGACGGGGAAAAGCTGGTTGGCGAACCGGAGCCCGAGCCGCTCTACGGCCGCACCTACCTGCCGCGCAAGTTCAAGATCGGGTTGGCGATCCCGCCGCTCAACGACATCGACGTGTTCGCGCAGGACCTCGGCCTGATCGCGATCGCCGAGGACGGCCGGCTTGCCGGCTTCAACCTGGCGGTCGGCGGTGGCATGGGCGCCACCCACGGCGATCCCACGACCTACCCGCGGCTGGCCGAGGTGATCGGGTTCGTCACGCCGGAGCAGTTGCGCGACGCCGCCGAGCAGGTCATCGCCATCCAGCGCGACTGGGGCGATCGTGGCGAGCGCAGGCACGCGCGGCTCAAGTACACGCTGGACCGCCGCGGCACCGATGCGTTCAAGGCGGAACTGGAGCGGCGCCTGGGCTTCGCCCTGCAACCCGCGCGCCCGTACCGCTTCGAGCACAACGGCGACCGCTACGGCTGGCTGCAGGGTCAGGACGGCCGCTGGCACCTGACGCTGCACATCGAATCAGGCCGGCTCACCGATCGCGGCGACCACCGGCTGCTGACCGGCATGCGCGAGCTCGCCAAGGTGCACAACGGCGACTTCCGCCTGACCTGCAACCAGAACGTGATCGTCGCCAACGTCGAAGCGGCCGACCGCGAGCGCATCGACGCGATCGTCGCCGCGCATGGCCTGGACGACTACCGCCAGCAGAGCGCGATCCGCCGCCACGCCATCGCCTGCGTGGCGCTGCCGACCTGCGGCCTGGCGATGGCCGAAAGCGAGCGTTACCTGCCCACGATCCTCGACAAGCTGGAAGCGCAACTGGGCCGCCACGGCCTGCTCGATGCGCCGATCCTGCTGCGCCTGTCCGGCTGCCCGAACGGCTGCTCGCGGCCGTACCTCGGGGAGATCGCGCTGGTCGGTCGCGCGCCCGGCCGCTACGACCTGCGCCTGGGCGCGGATTTCGCTGGCCGGCGGTTGAATCGTCCCTATCGCGAGAACGTCGACGAGACGGCGATCCTCCACGCGCTCGATGCGTTGTTTGCGCGCTATGCGGCCGAGCGGGTGCAGGAGGAGGGTTTCGGTGACTTCCTGCAGCGCAGTGGCGTGCTGGCACCCCCGCGCCGCATTCCCGCCGAGGTGGTTGCATGAGCGCAGCGTTGCTGCGCCAGGCCGTCGGCGAACCGCAGGCGCTGGCCGACATCAACGCCCACCTGGCTGGGCTCGATGCCGAGGCACGCGTGGCCTGGGCGCTGGAACACGTGCCGGGCGAGCACGTGCTTTCGTCCAGTTTCGGCGCGCAGGCCGCCGTGTCGCTGCACCTGGTCACGCGCCAGCGGCCGTGGATCCCGGTGGTGTTGATCGACACCGGTTACCTGTTTTCCGAAACCTATCGGTTCGTCGACGCGCTCACCGACCGCCTCAGCCTCAACCTCAAGGTCTACCGGGCCGCGATCAGCCCGGCCTGGATGGAAGCCCGTCATGGCCGCCTGTGGGAGCAGGGCGTCGCGGGCATCGATCGCTACAACCAGATGCGCAAGGTCGAGCCGATGCAACGCGCGCTGGCCGAACTGGGCGCCGCCGGCTGGTTCGCGGGGCTGCGTCGCAGCCAGGCCAGCACCCGCGCCGGCGTGGAGTTCGCCGAACACCGCAACGGCCGCTGGAAATTCCACCCGCTGGCCGACTGGACCGACCGCGACGTCGGCCTTTACCTCAAGCGCCACGGCCTGCCGTATCACCCGCTGTGGGAGCAGGGCTATACCTCCATCGGCGACGTGCACACCAGCCACCGCTGGGAGCCGGGCATGGATCCGCAGGACACCCGCTTCTTCGGTCTCACGCGTGAATGCGGCCTGCACAACATCCTCTGAGCCTTGGACTAGCCTAGTCGCCCAGCGACTGGAGGAGGGCCACATGAACGTGACTGCGCTCGCTGCCGACACGGCTGCCACCGATCGCTTGATCGCCCCGCACGGCGGCGTGCTCAAGGACCTTTACCTGCCACCGGCGGAGGCCGAGGCGCTTGGCGCGCGCGCCGGGGGCCTGCCATCCCTGTCACTCAATACCCGCCAGTTGTGCGACCTGGAATTGCTGCTCTCGGGCGCGTTCTCGCCGCTGGAAGGTTTCCTTGGCCGCAGCGACTACAACGGGGTCGTCGAGGAGATGCGCCTTTCCGACGGCACGCTGTGGCCCATGCCGATCACGCTGGACGTGGAGGAGGCGTTCTCGGCCCAACTCTCGCGTGGCAGCGAAGTGGTGCTGCGCGATGGCGAGGGCGTGGCGCTGGCGGTGCTCGACGTGGAGGACATCTACTGGCCCGACCGCCTGCACGAAGCGTTGCGCGTGTTCGGCACCAGCGACCGCACGCATCCGGGCGTGGCCGAACTGCTCGACCGCACCGGCCCGGTCTACCTGGGCGGTCGCGTGCGGGGCCTGCAACGGCCCGCGCATCCGGATTTCGCCGAGCTGCGCGACACGCCGCGGGAACTGCGGGCGTGGTTCGAAGCCAATGGCTGGCGCCGCATCGTCGCCTTCCAGACGCGCAACCCGATGCACCGTGCGCATCGCGAACTGACCCTGCGCGCGGCCGAGCAGGTCGGCGCCCGCCTGCTGATCCAGCCCTCGGTCGGGCGCACCAAGCCCGACGACGTCGACTACTCCACCCGGGTGCGCTGCTACCGCGCGTTGCTCTCGCACTATCCGGAGGGGCAGGCGAAGTTGTCGCTGCTGCCACTGGCCATGCGCATGGGCGGCCCGCGCGAGGCGATGTGGCACGCGCTCATCCGCAAGAACTACGGCGCCAGCCACTTCATCGTCGGGCGCGACCACGCGGGACCGGGCAAGGACGCCAGCGGCAAGCCGTTCTATGGCCCGTACGAGGCCCAGCAACTGCTGGAACGGCACCAGGAAGAACTTGGCATCCGGATCGTGCCGTTTCCGGCCATGGTGTACGCGGTCAACCGCGACACCTATATCCCGGCGACCGAGATCGAGCCCAGCGACGAGGTGCGCGACATCTCCGGCACCGAACTGCGCCGGCGCCTGCGCGAAGGCAGCGAGATCCCGGAGTGGTTCTCCTTCCCCGACGTGGTGAAGATCCTGCGCGAGCGGCATCCGCCCAAGGTGCCGTAGGCAGGCTCCCCCCTGCCCGGAGGGGAGAAGGAGCTGGAGCGTGTCCTGCGGGGGCGGAGCCTCAGGCGCCGTGCGAACGGCCGCTTGCGCGAGCGGCATCCGCCACGCCGTAAACCTGGCTCCCTCTCCCCTCCGGGGAGAGGGAGCTGGAGCGTGTCCTGCGGGGGGCGGAGCCTCAGGCGCCGTGCGAACTGCCGCTTGCGCGAGCGGCATCCGCCGCGCCATAAAACCTGGGGGGAGCTGGAGCGTGTCGGGCGAAGCGAACTTCAGGCAGCGTCCGGAAGTGCCACGGCCCGCTCGCGCCAGTGCGGCGCCTGCGGCCAGTCCGCCGGCGCGTCGTCGCCGGCCAGCGCACGCGCCACGTTCCGCCGATCCAGGTGCGGCGCGAATTGCCGGATGAACTCCAGCACGAACTCCCGTACCACCGCTTCCCGCCGCAGCACGATCCACGTCGTGCATTGCGGGAACAGGTGATCGGCCGGAAGCACGTGCAGGTCCGCGTCGTTCGCCAGCATGGCCATCTCGGCGAGCACGCCCACGCCCATGCCCGCGCGCACGTAGGTCTTGATGAGATCGGCATCGCCCGCCGTCATCGCGATCTGCGGTTCCAGCCCCGCCGTCTCGAACACGCGCCGCAGCGAGGACTCGGGCTTCAGCGAGGAGTCGTAGCTGATCAGCGGTTCGGCAGCGAGCTCGGCCAGCGTCGGCGGCAGCGCCCGCCGCGCCAGGGCATGGCCGCTCGGCGCCACGACCACCCGATGCCAGCGGTAGGCGGGCAGGGCGATACCAACCGACGGTGGTGCGCCGGCGGTGCTGATCACCGCCACGTCCACGCGGCCGGCTTCCAGTTGCGCCAGCACATCCGCGTCCTGGCCCGGCTGCAGGTGCACGCTGACCTGCGGATAGGCGAGGTTGAGCGCGGCGATCGAGCCGGGCAGGGCGAAGCGCGCCTGGGTGTGCGTGGTGGCGATGCGCAACTCGCCGTGCGCCTCGTTGCGCAGGTTAGCGGCGATCGACCGGATGTTGGCCGCCTCGGCCAGGATCACCCGCGCGCGTTCGAGCACCTGCCGCCCGGCGTGGGTGACCGCATCCAGGCTCTTGCCCTTGCGCACGAAGAGCTTGAAGCCCAGCTCGTCCTCAAGCTGCTTGAGCTGCTTGCTGAGGCCGGGCTGCGTGGCATGGACGCGCTCGGCGGCCAGGGTGATGTTGAGCCCGGCGTCGGCGATCGCGACCAGGCAACGGAGTTGGACGAGGGTCATGGCGGGGTACCCGTGTTCGTTCGGCCAGCAGGGATGGATGCGGACGAATCACGGCTACATCGCCCGGACGCTCGCAGGCGCGGGTCGTGATGATTGCGTGGCGGCTGTCGTTCGTTTGACATATTTGGACGTCTATACGTCCAATGATGCACCGTGTCAAGGCAATGTAGCCGCCGCTCCGGTCCACATGCCGTGAAGGCATATGTGGCTGGCGACAAATCATTTGTCGCCTCCGAAGCGGCCGCCTAGCGTGGCCGGACTCCTCCCGCAGGCTGCTCCCTTGAAGCTCTACCCGCTGTTTGCCGATCTTTCGCGTCGCGCCGTGCTGGTCGTCGGCGGCGGCGCCGTGGCCGAGCGCAAGGTGGTGGCCTTGCTGGATGCCGGCGCGCAGGTGACGGTGAACGCCCCCGCGCTGACGCCGCTACTGTGCCAATGGGTGGAACAGGGCGTTGTAGCCTATCGTCCGGAAGCCTTCCGCGAGACCTGGCTCGACCACGTGTGGCTGGTGGTGGCAGCCACCTCCGACCGAGCGACCAACGCCCTGGTCGCCGAGCTGGCCGGTCTTCGGCGCCTGTTCGTCAACGTGGTGGACGACGCACAGTTGTCCAGCTTCCACGTGCCCGCGGTCATCGACCGCGCGCCGCTGACCATCGCGATCTCCAGCGGCGGCCAGGCCCCCATGTTGGCGCGCCTGCTGCGCGAGCGGCTGGAGACCCTGCTGGATCACTCGCTGGGGGCGCTGGCCACGCTGGCGGCCCGGCTGCGACCGCGCATACGCCTGCGTTTCGGCCAGCCGGCCGCGCGGCGGCGCTTCTACGAGACGCTGTTCGCCGGCCCGGTGGCGACCCTGTTGCGCCAGGGCCGCGAGGCCGAGGCGCGCCTTGCCGCCGAGCGTGCATTGGCCGAGGAGCCCGGAACTTCCACCGGATCCGTGGTGCTGGTCGGCGCCGGCCCCGGCGATCCGGGCCTGCTTACCCTGCGTGGCCTGCGCGCGCTCAACGAAGCGGACGTGATCCTGCACGACCGCCTGGTCAGTGCCGAGGTGCTGGCGCTGGCGCGCCGCGATGCGGAGCGTATCGAGGTCGGCAAGCAGGCGGGCAACCACCACGCCACGCAGTCGCAGATCCACGACCTGATGCTCGAGCACGCCAGCGCCGGTCGCCGGGTCGTGCGGCTGAAGGGCGGGGACCCGTTCGTGTTCGGCCGTGGCGGCGAGGAACTGGAGTTCCTGCGCGCCCACGGCATCCCGTACGAGATCGTCCCGGGCATCACTGCCGCGCTGGCCTGCGCCGCCTACGCCGGCGTACCGCTGACCCACCGTGATCACGCGCAGTCGGTGCGCCTGCTCACCGCGCACTGCCAGGCCTCGCGCGACACGCTCGACTGGTCCGCGCTGGCCCAGGAAAAGCAGACGCTGGCGGTCTACATGGGCGTCGCCGAACTGGCCACGCTGCAGTCGAAACTGCTCGAGTACGGTCGCGCGCCGGCCACCCCGTTCGCCCTGGTGGAGAACGGCTCGCGCGCCGGACAGCGGGTGGTGACCGGCACGCTGGCCCAGCTCGCCGAACGCGCCGCGGCCCATGCGGTTCGTTCACCTGCGCTGCTGATACTCGGCGAGGTCGCCGCGCTGGCGGATTCGCTGGCGTGGTTCGGTGCGCCCCCGTTGGGGGCAAGCGTCCACGACATCGGCGAAGCGGGCAGGGCCGCCCGCACTCGCCCACCGGCACGCCAGGACGACGTGCTCGCCGCGCTCCACCAGGCATGACCCTTCGCCGGCGCTCGCCGGCACCCTTCCAGGAGTCAGTACCCATGATCTACGACAGCATCCTCGACACCATCGGCAACACGCCGATCGTCAAGCTGCACCGGCTCGCCCCGAAGAACGTCGAGCTCTACGTGAAGGTCGAGGCCTTCAATCCCGCCGGCTCGGTGAAGGACCGCCTGGCGCTGGCGATCATCCTGGACGCCGAGCAGCGCGGCACGCTCAAGCCCGGCCAGACCGTGATCGAGGCGACCTCTGGCAACACCGGCGTGGCGCTGGCCGCGGTATGCGCGGCGCGTGGCTACCCGTTCGTGGCGGTGATGACCGAAACCTTTTCGATCGAGCGGCGCAAGCTGATCCGCGCCTACGGCGGCAAGGTCGTGCTCACGCCCGCGGCGGCCCGCGGCACCGGCATGGTGGAGAAGGCGGCCGAGCTCGCGAAGAAGCACGGCTGGTTCCTCGCCAGCCAGTTCGAGAACCCGGCCAACCCGGCCTACCACCGGAGCACCACGGCGGCCGAGATCCTGCGCGACTTCGCCGGTCGCCGGCTGGACTACTTCGTCACAGGCTGGGGTACCGGCGGCACCCTCACCGGCGTGGGCGAGGTGCTCAAGGTGGCCCGTCCCGAGGTCAAGATCATCGCCAGCGAACCGGCTGGTGCAGCCATGCTCTCGGGCAAGGAGTGGCAGCCGCACAAGATCCAGGGCTGGACTCCGGACTTCGTCCCTGGCGTGCTCAACCGCGACGTGGTCGACCAGATCCTGCCGGTGGACGACACGCTTGCCCGCGACACCTCGCGCCAGTTGGCGGAGCAGGAAGGCATTTTCGTGGGCCTCTCGTCCGGGGCCACGCTGGCGGCGGCGCTGCAGGCGGCCAAGGGCGCGCCGGAAGGCTCGGTGCTGCTGGCGATGCTGCCCGATACCGGCGAGCGTTACCTGTCGACGTTCCTGTTCGAGGGTGTCAACGAGGGCTCGGACGAGGTGGAGGGCGCAGGCTCCTCGCTTGCCGCAAAGGCCACGGCGGCCTGAGGTCGAGGCACCGCTGCCACGCGTGCTCTTGCTTGGATCCTCCTCCCCAAGGGCGAGGGAGCTGGACGCTCGAATAGCGCGGCGTTGAGCTTGGACCCTCCCCTCCGGGGAGAGGGAGCCGCAGTGCAACGCCGCCCGGTCCCGGGTTTGAACCTCTCCCCTCCGGGAGAGGGAATGCAACGCCGCGAGCTTGAACCCTCTCCCCTCCGGGGAGAGGGCAGGGTGAGGGGCCGGGGCTCGCCCGACCGTTCGGGTGGTCGGAAAGCGGTGCCGTCGGCCTGGCAGGAAACGAGCCATCCGCGCAAGCGCCGCCCCTCACCCCAACCCTCTCCCCGGGGGAGAGAGAGCTGCAGTGCAATGCCAGTAGCCCACTTCAGGCAGCCCGGCGTCCCCGCACCTTGGTGCTTCGTGCCCCCAGCTCCCACTGATCGATCAGCTTGCGACCCACGCGCGCCAATGCCTCGATCGCCGGCAGCAGTTCGCGTCCCAGCGGCGTCAGTGCGTACTCGGCCGAGGGCGGCGAGGTATCGAGCACTCGCCGCGTCACCAGCCCACGCGATTCCAGCTCGCGCAGACGCGCACTGAGCACGCGCGCGGAGATGCGCGGGATGTCGTGGCGCAACTCGCCGAAGCGACGCGGTTCGGCGCTCAGGTACCAGATCACGTTCGGCGCCCATGCGCCGCGCAGAAGCGCCAGGCTTTCGGTGAGCGGGCACGCCGGCGGCGGCGCGGCGACCTTGCTCTTGCGTACGGGCAGGCCCATGGAGGCGTGTCCTCGGTAACCGTGGAGATACCACATTCTGGCACTAATCCATGGTTAGGTGGTATCCATCAGTAACCTTCAAGGGCTAGGATGCGCGCCACGTCCAAGGACGTCCCACCCCACGAAGGAGAGTCATCCATGAAGCTCTACTACATGCCCGGCGCCTGCTCGCTTTCCCCGCACATCGTCGCGCGCGAAGCCGGCATCGACCTTCAGCTGGTGAAGGTCGACGGTGCGACCAAGCGCACTGAGGACGGTGCCGATTTCCTGGCGATCAACCCCAAGGGTTACGTGCCGGCGCTGGAACTGGACGACGGCCAGTTGCTGACCGAAGGGCCGGCGATCGTGCAGTACCTGGCCGACCTCAAGCCCGCCTCGCGCCTGGCGCCTGCCAACGGCACGCTGGCGCGCTACCGCCTGCAGGAAGTGCTCGGCTACATCAACTCCGAGATCCACAAGTCCTACAGCCCGCTGTTCAAGCCGGACACGCCCGAGGCGACGCGTGAGGAGCGCAAGGAGTACCTGCGCAAGCGCTATGCGTTGCTGGAAAGCGCGCTGGCGACGCATCCGTGGCTGCTGGGCGAGCAGTTCACCGTGGCCGACGCCTACCTGTTCACGGTGACCAACTGGGCGCGTCACGTGAAGCTGGACCTGTCCTACTTCCCGGCGATCCAGGCGTTCCAGCACCGTATGCTGGAGCGGCCGGCGGTGCAGGCGGCGATGGACTTCGAAGGGCTTGCGCGTCGGGCCACCGCGGCCGCCTGAGCGTTGCTGGTCGGGGGAACGCGTCCCCCGACTTCGCTCGACACGCCCGGAAGGAAACGGCGGGTTGTGGCGAGCAGCGCGCGAGGGTCGACCGGTCACCGGACCCCTCTTCCGGCGGAAGAGGGGTTTTTTGCTGACCCTGCCCAGGTGAAGTCGATCCTGCCCCTAGTAAGGGCGGCTATCAAAGCCGCCCGGGGCGTAGCGAAGCGCGCCGGGGGAGCGATCAAACGTCCCGAGCCAACCCCTCGGCCAGCCCGACATAGCCGCCCGGCGTCAGCTCCAGCAGCCGCTGCTTCGCCTCGGCGGGCAACGCCAGCCCCTCGATGAACGTCCGCATCGACTCCCGCGTGATGCCCTGCCCACGCGTTAGCGCCTTCAACTGCTCGTACGGCTCCGGCAACCCGTAGCGGCGCATCACGGTCTGCACCGCCTCGGCCAGCACTTCCCAGCTCGCGTCGAGATCGGCAGCCAGGCGATCCGCATTCACCGTCAACTTGCCCAGACCCTTCTGCAGCGACTCCAGCGCCACCACCGTATGGCCGAAGGCCGTACCCAGCGCGCGCAACACGGTCGAATCGGTCAGATCGCGCTGCCACCGGCTGATCGGCAGCTTCTCGGCAAAATGCCCCAGCAGCGCATTGGCCAGCCCGAAGTTGCCCTCGGCATTCTCGAAGTCGATCGGGTTGACCTTGTGCGGCATGGTCGAGGAGCCGACCTCGCCCGCCTTCAACGCCTGCTTGAAGTAGCCCAGCGAGATGTAGCCCCAGATGTCGCGCGCCAGGTCGATCAGGATGATGTTGGCGCGGCGCACCGCATCGCAGTACTCGGCCACGCCGTCATGCGGTTCGATCTGCGTGGTGTAGGCGTTGTAGTCGAGCCCCAGGCTCTCCACGAAGCGCCGCGAGAACGCACGCCAGTCCAGCTCGGGATAGGTGATCGCGTGGGCGTTGTAGTTGCCCACCGCGCCGTTGATCTTGCCGGGAATCTCGACACCGGCCAGCTGCGCGCGCTGGCGCTGCAGGCGCGCCACCACGTTCGCCAGCTCCTTGCCGAGCGTGCTGGGCGAGGCGGTCTGGCCGTGCGTGCGCGAGAGCATCGGCAGGCCGGCGTTGGCGTGGGCCATCTCGCGCAGGCGGGCGATGAGACGATCGAACATCGGCAGCAGCACGCCCTCGCGCGCATCGCGCAGCATCAGCGCGTAGGACAGGTTGTTGATGTCCTCGCTGGTGCAGGCGAAATGCACGAACTCCTTGGCCTGCGCCAGCGCCGGGTCCGCGCCGATGCGCTCCTTGATGAAGTACTCGATCGCCTTGACGTCGTGGTTGGTGGTCGCCTCGATCGCCTTCACCCGCTCGCCGTCCGCCACGCTGAAGTCATTGGCAATCGCGCGCAGCTGATCGACCTGGGCGCCAGAGAAGGGCGGCAGCTCGACGATGGCGCCCTCGGCGGCCAGCGCCAGCAACCATTCGATCTCCACCTGCACGCGCCGGTGCATCAGGCCGAACTCGCTGAAGATCGGGCGCAGCGCCTCGACCTTGCCGGCGTAACGGCCATCCAGCGGCGACAGGGCGGTAAGGGCGTGGGTGGACATCGGCATGGGTTCCGGCAAGGGGAAACGGGGCATTTTACATCCCGCTTTCCATGGGTGCCCGCGGTTCTTCCCCTCGCGTCTGTAGGAGCGCCCTTGGGCGCGACCTGGATGGCGGTCGCGCCCAAGGGCGCTCCTACAGGGCCCGGTGTTTGTCCAGAGTTGTTGTGCCCGACTCCACGCGGCCCAACCTATAGTGGCCTGACTTCCCGAGGAATTGACCATGGCCGACTTCCGCACCGAACACGACAGCATGGGCGAACTCAAGGTCCCCGCCGACGCGCTCTACGGCGCCCAGACCCAGCGCGCGATCGACAACTTCCCGATCTCCGGCCTGGCCCTGCCGCGCGACTTCATCCGCGCTCTGGGCCTGATCAAGGCCGCCGCGGCGTCGGCCAACCTGGCGCTGGGCCACCTGAAGAAGGGGCAGGCGGCGGCGATCCGCAAGGCTGCGCTGGCGGTGGCGGAAGGGCGGTACGACGCCCAGTTCCCGATCGACGTGTTCCAGACCGGCTCCGGCACCAGCACCAACATGAACGCCAACGAGGTGATCGCCCATCTCGCCGCACAGGGCGGCGCCAAGGTGCACCCCAACGACCACGTCAACTACGGCCAGAGCTCCAACGACGTGATCCCCACGGCGATCCACGTGAGCGCCACGCTGGCCACCAGCGAGCGCCTGCTGCCGGCGCTCAGGCACCTGCAGAAGGCCATCGACAAGCGCTCCCGCGAGCTGAAGAACGTCCCCAAGACCGGCCGCACCCACCTGATGGACGCGATGCCGGTGACCTTCGGCCAGGAGCTCTCCGGCTGGTCCGCGCAGATCGGTTCGGCCATCGAGCGCATCGAGGATGCCTTGAAGCGCATACGCCGCCTGCCGCAGGGCGGCACCGCGGTCGGCACGGGCATCAACGCCGATCCCAAGTTCGGTCCCGCTGTGGCGCGCGAACTGAAGACCCTGACCGGCGTGCGCTTCGAGTCGGCCGGGAACTTCTTCGAAGGCATGGCTTCGCAGGACGCGGCGGTCGAACTCTCCGGCACGCTCAAGACGCTTGCCGTAGCGCTGATGAAGATCGCCAACGACCTGCGCTGGATGAACTCCGGCCCGCTGGCCGGCCTGGGCGAAATCGAACTGCCGGCGCTGCAGCCGGGCTCCTCGATCATGCCCGGCAAGGTCAATCCGGTGATCCCGGAAGCCACCGCCATGGTCGCCGCCCAGGTCATCGGCAACGATGCGGCGATCACCCTTGGCGGCCAGTCGGGCAACTTCCAGCTCAACGTGATGCTGCCGATGATCGCCTACAACCTGCTGCAGTCGATCGACATCCTGGCCAACGTCAGCCGCCTGCTCGCCGACAAGGCGATCGCCGGCTTCAAGGTGAACCGCGAGCGCGTCAACCAGGCGCTGGCGATGAATCCGATCCTGGTCACCGCGCTCAATCCGGTGATCGGCTACGAGAAGGGCGCGGCCACCGCCAAACAGGCCTACAAGGAAAAGCGCCCGATCATGGACGTGGCGCTGGAAACCACCGGCCTGTCGAAGGACGAGCTGAAGAAGTTGCTGGACCCCACCGCGCTGACCCGCGGCGGCATCCACGGCGAATAGCGCGCTCCGGCACGGACCGCATTGGGATCCAGCCCATCGCTGGCGGGAAAGGCGGGGCGGCCGGGAGGCCGCCGCCCCGTCGAACCATTTACGGATGGAACCACGCGTGCTTGTCCGCGACGCCGTTGGTGACGTTCCTGGCGGTCCTGTCGCGCAGGTCGATCATGCGTACCCACTGGTTGTTGCCGACCTGATCGAACAACAGGCGCGTGCCGTCGAAAGACCAGTCGGAAATAGCCGTGATGCTCACGTCGGGATTCGTCTGCGCCGGCGCCGGATGCACGTTGCTCCCGTCCGCGCGCATCAGGTAAACGCGGGCATTCGAGCCCAAGGTGTCGCCACGGAGGAAAGCGATCTTCGAGCCGTCCGGCGAATACATCGGGTCGCCGCCAAAGGTCGAGAGCGGCGTGCGGGTGTTGCTGACGAAATCGAGCGTGTACATGGGGTTGCCGCCGTACACCCCATGCTGGTTGTCAGGTGCGATGGCAAGATCGCGGTCGTACGAGTTGTCGAAGACCTGCGCGGCGAGCTTGACCGCCGCACCGGTGGAAACATTGACCCGATAGATGCTCGAGTATCACATCACCGGCTCGAGTCCGCCCTCGTCACCGGCCGCCTCGATCAGGATGCCGTTGCCGCTGGGCGTCCAGTGGAAGAGCGAAAGCAGGATGCTCCCGTGCTGCCCGGATTCGTGTGGCGGGCAGAACACCACGTGCTGTTGCGTGCCATCGGGTCGAACCGTGGCGAGACAACTACCGAGCGCGAAGGCGATGACGCCGTTGGGCCCCCACGAGGGCTGCGAGTGCAGGGCATCGCCGGTGGTGATCTGATGCAGCGACCCGCCCTGGCGATTGACCACGTAAAGCTGGGATGTATAGGTCGGGCTGCCGATCGCCTGGTGGATCAGCTCGTACACGACCGAGGCGCCGCCGGGCGACCAGCTGGCGCCATGAATGTCGAATCCGTAGGTCACCGGCGCCAGCGTCACGACGTTCTGCCCCGACGGCTTCACGCGGTAGAGCTGGCTTCCAAGGGCGCCATCGAAGCGGAAGACCTGACGGGTGAACAGGATCGAGGCCGTGGAAGTCTGTGCGAACGCGGACGACGCACCCAGGGCAGTGAGCAGAACGGCACAGATGGAACTGGCTAGCTTGTTGGTTTTCATGGTTGATGCTCCCGGACGTTAGTCCCCCTCATTCGGGGCGTGCGGTCGCGTCCGGCCCGCAAACGCAGGCTCCCCTGCCGGGCTGGATCAGCACGGATGTTCGGCCAGCGAAGTGGGGGCGACCTGGCAGCCGCCCCCGGCAAGCGGCTTACGGATGGAACCAGGCGCGCTCGTCCGCCACGCCGTTGGTGACGTTCCTAGACGTCTTGTTGCGCAGGTCGATCATGCGCACCCATTGGTTGTTGCCGACCTGGTTGAACAACAGGCGCGAGCCATCGGCTGACCAGTCGGAGATCGAATTGTTGTAGACGTCGGAGCGGGTCGTCTGCGCAGGCGCCCGGTGAACGTTGCTGCCATCGGCGCGCATGATGTAGATCCGCCACGTCTGGATATCGGACTCGTACTTGAGAAACGCGATCTTTGCGCCGTCGGGTGAATAGACCTGATGCAGGCCATCGGTCGGAAGCGGCGTCAGCGTGTCGGTCGTCAGGTCGATGGCTTGCATCGGGGCGCCGCTGTACACACCGTGTACCCGATCAGGCGAGATCGCCAGGTCCCTCTCGCCCCCGTCGAACACGTGCGAGGTGAGCTTGACGGCCGCGCCGGTGGAAACATTGACCCGGTAAATCTCCGAGTACCACTTTTCCGGCTCGAGCCCGCCTTCGTTCGCTTCGGCCTCCAGCAGGACGCCGTTGCCGCTGGCCGTCCATCGCAACACGTGCACCCAGATGCTCCAGGACTCGCCCGGCACACCGACCGGGCAGAACACGATGTGCTGGCCGGTGCCGTCGCCGCGGACGGTCGCCAGACACTGGCCATGGCCCTTCTGGGTGACAAACGCGATCACGCCCTTCGGTCCCCACCAGGGGCTCACCTGCAGGCCGTCGCCGGTCGTCAGCTGCCGCGGTGAGCCGCCTTGCCGGTTGACTACGTACAGATGCGCGCCGCTGTACCTGTCGTTTGTTTCCCGTGCGCCCATCTCGAACACGACGGAGGAGCCACCCGGCGACCACGAAGGGTTGGCGATGTCGACCCCGTAGGTGACCGGCACCAGCGTCGTCAGGCCCTGGCCGGACGGCTGCACGCGGTAGAGCTGGCTGCCGTGGGCGCCGTCGAAGCGGTAGATCGGCCGGGTGACGAGGATCGAGGCGGTGGAGGTCTGTGCGGCAGCGGTCGACGCGCCCAGGGCAGTGAGCAGAAGTGCACAGATGGAGCCGGCAAGCTTATGGTTTTTCATGGGTGATGCTCCCTTGCGGTAGTCCCCCTGGTTCGGCTCGTGCGGTCTGGTCCGTCCCGCTTCAAACGCGGGCTCCCTGTCGGGCTCGGATCGCCACGGGTGTTCTGGCGGCGCGGAATAGTGCTTCGGATTCCGTGAGCGTTTTGCGTACGTTCATGTTCAGCTCGCTGTCTAGACAGCTTTCCGGCCGAACGGCTGCCTGGTTGGCCGCGGGCGTGGTCCCCGCCGATTCGGCGAATGGCGGTGGACAAGGAAATCGCGCCGTCCGTCGTCATCGCCGCGCAGTGGCTGAGAGCGACTTCCATGGAAGGGTTCGATGACAGCCATGGCCGCGGCAAACCGGCGATCGAGCAGCCACGGGCTGGCGCGGGTCACCCTGGCGGACGGCACGGTTATCTTTGCGTGCACCGGCACCGCCACCCGCGCGAACCGCAAACCTCCGCCGCGCAATGTGCCCAGCCCGCGACGGCACAGGTGGCCTTCCGCGCACCATCGCCCTCGCGCGATGAGACGGTGGGCTGACGACGACCGTGCGACCCGCGTGGATCCCGATCGGTCAGTGGCCGCCCCGGGCAACGGTCCAGTCACCCTTGCGCGGGCCGGGTGCCACGCGCCAACCCGCTGCCAGCTTCATCGTCCAACCCTGGCCGTGCAGCTCGTCATCCCCCGGCTCGCCCTCGGGCGCGGCCACGGTGAGCAGCGTCCAGTCGGGCGCCATCAAGGCGCCGCCATCGACCGTGATCGAGCCCCAGTCGTCGATCACCTGCATGGTGGGATACACCGTGCCCGCATCACCAAGGGGCACGAGGTTGCTCGGGTTGAACTGCACCTTCATGTGCTTGAGCGGCAGCTTGAGCACCGGCCCGGTCACCAGTTGCGCGGTGTACCTCGCCGCCTGCCGCGCACGGGCTTCGGCGCGCGCATGCTCGCTGGCGAGCAGGGCAGGGCCGTCGTAGCGCGCGGCCAGCTTCTGGACGTCCGGCGTGGCGCGCATGTCCACATGCAAGGCCTCCGCCAGCATGCGCGCGGGCGAGCCGCCCTTGACGATCGCCTTGCGCCAGCCGGGCCGATAGCGATCCAGCAGGATGCCGTACGCCGGCCCGCTGGGGTACGCGAACGAGCGCGCGAACGTCGCATCGTTCTTCGGATGCCAGATGAGGTCCCAATGCGCCATCGCCACCTGTTCGGCCGGCGTGCGGTTGCCGACCATCACGCCGGTGTATTCGGCCAGGCCTTCGTTGCGCTCGAGCGCCGTCTCGGCCTGCTCGGCCTCGGGAAACGTCTGGTAGCGCGCGGCGCGGAAGGCCAGCGCATCGGCGGCCCGCGCACGGCGCTCGGCATCGGTCTTCGCCGCCAGCGCCGCATCGAGCGCACGCCACTCCAGTTGCACCGTGTAGCGGCCTCCGAGCGTGTCCAGGTGCGGGGCATCACGCCCGCCCGCGGGCAAGCCCAGGCTGTCCTGGATCCGATGGAACGCCTCGTGCGCCATCATCGTGCGGCGTACCGGCGCCTCCTCCGGCAGCGGCCAGAGCATCTCGCTCCAGTGCACGCCCGCCCAGTCCAGCGCGGTGTTTGCGATGGTCTGGCTCGTGGGCAACGCGCCGACGTACACGCCGCCCTTGGCATGCAGGCGGCCTTCGCCATCGGCCTGGTTCGCCACCACGCGCCGCGATGCCGGTTCCACCAGCAGCATCGGCCCGCACAGCGACTTGCCCCACAGCCATGCGCCATCGGACCGGCACTGCTGCGCGGCCTCGTCGAAATAGCGGTGGGCGAGGGTGGCATCGATCGTCGGCGCATCGGCGCGGCTCACGGCGGGCGCCAGCGCCAGCAGCGCGAGCCAGGGCATAGCGGATCGAAGCAACATGCGCGTCTCCGGGGAGGAACGATCGACAGCCTGCCGCGCGAGTCTAGCGCCGCGTTCGCCCACCACCCCGTGCCGCCCGTCACCCCCGAAAGCACCCCCAGCCCCGCTGGCTATACTCGGCCATCTGCCTCAAGGAGAGCCGGCCATGAACGCCCCCACCCGCATCGACACCACCCGCACCATCCGCGCCCCGCGCGGCAGCGAGCTCACCTGCAAGAGCTGGCTCACCGAGGCGCCGTACCGGATGATCCAGAACAACCTCGACCCCGAGGTGGCGGAGAACCCGGCGGAGTTGGTGGTCTACGGCGGCATCGGCCGCGCCGCGCGCAACTGGGAATGCTTCGACGCCATCCTGCGCAGCCTGCGCGAGCTCAACGACGACGCAACCCTGCTGGTGCAGTCCGGCAAGCCGGTCGGCGTGTTCCCGACCCACCCGGACGCCCCGCGCGTGCTCATCGCCAACTCCAACCTGGTGCCGGCCTGGGCCAACTGGGAGCACTTCAACGAGCTCGATAGGAAGGGCCTGATGATGTACGGCCAGATGACGGCCGGAAGCTGGATCTACATCGGATCGCAGGGCATCGTGCAGGGCACCTACGAGACCTTCGTGGAGATGGGCCGCCAGCACTACAACGGCAGCCTCAAGGGCAAGTGGATCCTCACCGCGGGCTTAGGGGGCATGGGCGGCGCGCAGCCGCTGGCCGCGAGCCTGGCCGGCGCCTGCTCGCTCACCATCGAATGCCAGCAGAGCCGCATCGACTTCCGCCTGAAGACCCGCTACGTCGACGAGCAGGCCACCGACCTGGACGACGCGCTGGCGCGCATCGAGAAGTACACCAAGGCGGGCGAAGCCAAATCCATCGCGCTGCTGGGCAACGCGGCCGAGGTGCTGCCCGAGCTGGTGCGCCGCGGCGTGCGCCCCGACGCCGTCACCGACCAGACCAGCGCGCACGACCCGGTCAACGGCTACCTGCCGCTCGGCTGGACGGTGGAAGAGTGGTTCGAGCGCCGCAAGAGCGACCCCAACGGCACCCGCGACGCCGCCAAGCGCTCGATGAAGCAGCACGTGGAAGCCATGCTCGCCTTCCACGAAAAAGGCATTCCCACCTTCGACTACGGCAACAACATCCGCCAGATGGCCAAGGACGAAGGGTGCGAGAACGCCTTCGCCTTTCCGGGGTTCGTGCCCGCGTTCGTGCGGCCGCTGTTCTGCCGGGGCATCGGCCCGTTCCGCTGGGTCGCGCTCTCGGGCGACCCCGAGGACATCTACAAGACCGACCAGAAGGTCAAGGAGCTAATCCCCGACGACAAGCACCTGCACAACTGGCTGGACATGGCCGAGCAGCGGATCAGCTTCCAGGGGCTGCCGGCGCGGATTTGCTGGGTGGGGCTGGGGCAGCGGCACAAGCTGGGGCTGGCGTTCAATGAGATGGTGCGGAAGGGGGAATTGAAGGCTCCGGTGGTGATTGGGCGGGATCATCTGGACTCTGGATCGGTGGCGAGTCCGAATCGGGAGACCGAAGCGATGAAGGATGGCTCGGATGCGGTGTCCGACTGGCCGTTGCTCAATGCGATGCTCAATACCGCCGGTGGGGCGACGTGGGTTTCGCTGCATCACGGTGGTGGGGTGGGGATGGGTTACAGCCAGCACTCGGGGGTGGTGATCGTGTGTGATGGCAGCGAGGCGGCAGACAAGCGGATTGCGCGGGTGTTGTGGAATGACCCGGCCAGCGGTGTGATGCGTCATGCGGATGCCGGCTACGACATCGCCATCGAGTGCGCAAACGAGCAGGGCTTGAACCTGCCGATGATCTGAGCCCCGCGCTCCCTTGCGGCGGTCAGCATGCCTGGCCGCCACTTGAAGCCCATCCGTCTGCGTGCCATATTCGTCCCCGAATTTGGAGACGAATATGGAAGCCATCCTGGCCGGCGCAAGCATCAGCATCACCGAGCTCAAGCGCAACCCCAGTGCCGTGATCGAGGCGGCCGACGGCGAGTCGGTCGCCGTGCTGGTGCACAACAAGCCCAGCGCCTATCTGGTCCCTGCGGAAACCTACAAGCGCCTGCTGGACCGCCTGGAAGACCTGGAGCTGGCCGAACTGGTGCGCCAGCGCAAGGGCGAGCGCCGGGTCAAGGTCAAGCTCGATGACCTATAGCCTGGAGTTCGTCGAGTCCGCGCTCAAGGAATGGCGCAAGCTTTCCCCCGACATCCGCGCGCAACTGAAGAAGAAACTGACCGAACGGCTGGAGCACCCGCACGTGCCCGCCGCGCGGCTGCACGGCATGCCCGATTGCTACAAGATCAAGTTGCGCGCCTCCGGCTATCGGCTGGTCTATCAGGTGCAGGACAAGGTGCTGGTGGTGACCGTGGTGGCGGTCGGCAAGCGCGAGCGGGGCCTGGCCTACCTGGCGGCGAAGGAGCGGCTCTAGCCCGGTCAGATCGCAAGCGTGCACCGCGCGGGTTGGGCCTGCCGGTCACATCTGTTTCAATGCCGGGTAGCTGCCTGCGCAGCCATCTTTCAGGGGATCGTCGAGTGTCGAAGTACGCCCGTAAGCTCCCCCGTTAGGCAGACATCTCGAAAGTAGAACTTTCTGGCATCGTTCCCGAGCCAGGAGGTTCCATGAAGAAGTCGAAGTTCACCGAGACGCAGATCGTCTCGATCCTCAAGCAGGC
>NZ_JBHZGK010000008.1:0-177526 GCF_051900425.1 Frateuria sp. GZRR33 | reverse complement strand
GCCCTGCGCCGCGCCCCGCGCGAGCACTGGCTGGCCTGCCTGGCCCGCGCTTCGCGCATCGACCGCATGGCCAAGGGCCGCGAGTGGGGCGAGCCGTGGCTGGAGGCCGAGCGCCTGATCGCCACCATCGCCGAGCCGCGCGCCGCCGCGGCGCTGGGATGAACGCGCGCTCTGCTCCCTCTCCCCGCCGGGGAGAGGGCTGGGGCGAGGGGTCGGGGCTCGCGGTGGTGTCGATTGACGCCAAGCCGCAAAGCCGGATCGTCCCTCGCCCGATGCCCGCTTCGACGTGGCGTGGCCCCTCACCCCAACCCTCTCCCCGGCGAGGAGAGGGAGCAGGGCTCCCATGCGTCCCCTAGCCATCCTCGGCGGCACCTTCGACCCGGTCCACATCGCCCATCTGGCGGTGGCGTGGGAAGCATCCGAGCTGCTCGACGCCGAGGTGCGGCTGATGCCCGCCGCGGTCCCGCCTCACCGCCCCCCTCCCATCGCCGATGCCGCCACCCGCGTCGCCCTCCTGCGTGCGGCCCTGCAGGGCCAGGATCGTCTGGGCCTGGATACCCGCGAGCTGGCCCGCGGCGGTGCCTCGTACACGGTCGATACGCTCACGGAGCTCCGCAGTGAGGTGGGCGACCGGCCGCTGGTGCTGCTGGTCGGCGCCGACGCCTTTGCCGGGTTGCCCGCATGGCACCGATGGCAGGCGCTGTTCGGGCTTGCACACATCGCGGTACTGACCCGCCCGGGGCATGGAGGCGAGTGGCCTGGCGAACTCGCCCGCGAAATCGGGCCCCGTCTGGTGTCCGACCCGCGACGGCTGCACGCGGCACCGGCGGGCATGGTCGTGGCGCTCGAGGTCACGCCGCTGGAGATCTCCGCCACCCGCATCCGCGACCTGCTGCGGGCCGGGCGCGATCCGCGCTGGCTGCTGCCACCGGGCATCCTGGACGCCCCCGCCCTGCTCGACGACTACCGCGAGCGCTAGCCGGCGTGCCCTCCGGCCGCCAGACGTGGTGGTTGGGCAGGCACGACCGCAATCCGGATGCTTCCGTTGGCGCCGCGTCAGAACCGCGTCCAACCTGCCAGCGCGCGGTTGCTACGGATGCGTGAGCGCGTTGCGTAGTCGGGCAGCCCCGACTAGGCATCGATCGCTATTCCAGTGACGGTCTCATCCATGCGCGTCGCCCCCGGCCGGGCGGCTGGTTGACGCGATCGTTACGCCGCGGTGGTTATCCCGTTCGCACGGACGAAAGAAGACCGTTGGTGCGACGTGAATTCCGTCGCGAGCCGCCGTCCGACCGAAAGCAGGGGAACGATCCGTTTGACTGGGGAGCTTGCATGACATTGGTTTCGAACAAACTTGCATTGGCGGTAAGACTTGGTTTGGCCCTCGCCGGCGCCGTACTCGGCACGGCGTCCTTCGCGCAGGACGCGCCCACCGGCAGCAGCAGCGCCACGGGGCAGAATCCGCCGGCGGCACAGGGGCAGCCGGATGCGAAGCAGGCCCAGCAGTTGCAGACGATCACTGTCACCGGCTCGCGCATCCGCAGCGTGGACGTGGAGACGCAGCAGCCGGTGTTCGTGCTCAGCCAGGAAGACATCCGCAAGACCGGCCTGACCACGGTCGGCGACATCGTCCAGCGCATGACGGTGGTCGGCACCCCGGCCTTCACCAGTGCCTCGGTGCTTGCGTCCAACTCGGAGCAGGGCGGCTCCTACATCGACATGCGCAACCTCGGCGCCCAGCGGGTGCTGGTGCTGGTCAACGGCAAGCGCTGGTCCACCAGCGTGTCGGGCTACACCGATGTCTCGGACATTCCCGCCGCGCTGATCCAGCGGGTCGAGGTGCTCAAGGACGGCGCCTCCTCGGTGTACGGCTCCGACGCGATCGCCGGTGTCGTCAATTTCATCCTCAACGAGGATTTCACCGGCGCCCAGTTCGACGCCACCTACGGTCAGAACGAGAAGGGCGACGGCGAGACGACCAACTACGCGCTCACGCTGGGTGCCAAGGGCGACAGGGGCTCGGTGGTGTTCAACTACACCTACAACAAGCAAAGTCCGGTTTGGGCGCGCTCGCGTCCGCTGACCGCCAGCAACTACGGCCCGAACCACGAGGGACGCCTGTTCCTGGGGCCCTGGGGCGAGCTCTATGACCCGGCCTCGGGCCTGGACATCGTGCTCAACCACGACGCCACCACCGGCGCCAGCCCCTCCAATGATCCGGCCAATTACCACGCGTGGACGGGCGCGCCGGAGGACAGCTTCAACGCCTCGAGCCAGATGCTGGAGCGCACCCCGACCACGTTGAACTCGGTCTTCACCCACGGCACCTACAACCTGACCGACAACATCGCGTTCAAGGCCACGGGCATGTACTCCGAGCGCCGCGCGTTCTCGCAGATCGCCGGCTACCCGTTCAGTTCGGGCGCGTTCTCCACGCCGGTGTACTTGTCCGGCGACAGCTACTTCAATCCCTACCCGGGCACCGACTTCGAGGTCTACCGGCGCACCATCGAGCTGCCGCGCCAGACCCGCAACAGCACGCACACGCTGCACCTGGACGCCGGCCTGGAAGGCTGGTTCGACGTCGGCGAGCGCGAGTGGAACTGGGACGTGGGCCTGTCCTACAACCGCAACGAAGGCACCTTGGCGGGCTCGGGCAATCTCAACCGGCAGGCCATGGAACTGGCACTCGGCCCCTCGTTCCTCAACGCCGACGGGGTCGTGCAGTGCGGGACGCCGGATGCACCCCTGCCGCTGGGCACCAGCCTGAACCAGGGCCAGTGCACGCCGTTCGATATCGCGGGCGGTCCGTCGGCGTCCACGCCGGAGGCGCTGGAGTTCGTCAACGCGCTGACCAGCACCCGCTTCGGCTCCTCCGAGCGCGCCTTCACCGCCAACATCACCGGCGGCCTGTTCGACCTGCCGGCCGGCGAGTTCGCCTTCGCCGGCGGGGTGGAGAGCCGCGAGGAAAAGGGTTACCTGTACCCCGACCTCGCCAGCCAGTCGGGCAACACCACGGACCTCGCGGCGAACTCCACCTCCGGCCGCTACCGGGTCAACGAGGTCTACGTGGAATTCAACGCGCCGCTGCTCAAGGACCTGCCCGGCGCACAATCGTTGTCGGTCGACGTCGCCAGCCGCTACTCGCACTACAGCAACTTCGGCAGCACCACGAACAACAAGTACGGCTTCACCTGGAAACCGATCGAGGACCTGCTGGTCCGCGGCAACTATGCCGAGGGCTTCCGCGCGCCGACGCTGGACGACACCTTCGGCGGCGGCTCGCAGAGCTTCGACACCTTCCTTGACCCCTGTGACAGCGCCTACGGTTCGGCCGCGACCAATCCCGCGGTGGCGGCCCGCTGCGCTGCCGACGGCGTGCCCGGCGGCTTCCGCCAGCTGCAGCAGAACAAGACGCCGATCACCGGGCCGGGTGGCGCGCAGAGCCTGACCGCGTTCAACGCCGGCGCCGGCAACGCGGGCCTGCAGCCGGAAACGGCGGTGACCAAGACCCTGGGCCTGGTCTACAGCCCGGGCTACGTGGCCGGCCTGGACCTGTCGCTGGACTGGTACCACATCCGCGTGGACAACCTGATCTCGCCGATCAGCGCGGACTACGTGCTGCAGCAGTGCTACGAGCAGGGCTCGCCGACCTACTGCGCGCAGTTCGGCCGCGACCCGGCCACGCTGCAGGTGGTCAACCTCAACCGCGGCAACGCCAACCTGGGCTACCTGGAGACGGCCGGCTATGACTATTCGGTGCACTACCGCCTGCCGGAATTCGCCTTCGGCCAGCTGGTGGCCTCGCTGGAAGGCTCCTACGTGACCGACTACGAGTCGCAGAGCAGCCCCGATGCCGTGGTGGCCAAGGAAGTCGGGCAGTGGCCCTACTACCGCAACCGCGCCAACCTGTCGCTGGACTGGTCCAGGGGCGACTTCGGCTTTACCTGGATACTCCGCTACTACAGCGCCGTGCGCGACCTGTGCTGGGATGCCACCGCCGGCATCGAGTGCAACCAGCCGACCTACACCAGCCCGAGCTGGGGCCAGGTCGGTGCCAACCGGCACGGCGCCACCGCCTTCAACGACGTGCAGTTCCGCTGGAACGCGCCGTGGAACGGGCAGTTCCGCGTTGGCATCAACAACGTGTTCGACAGGCAGCCGTCGATCAACTACCAGGCCAACAGCCTGGGCTACAACAGTGCCTCTTCGGTCGATCCCAATCTCGACCTGGACCGTTACTGGTACGTGGGCTACACGCAGAAGTTCTGAGCCGGGCTCGTGTGGAAGGGGGCGGCTTCGGCCGCCCCCTCTTTTGTACCGGACCCGCGAGCCTCCGTTCCTGCCCCCGTTCACGGGGGAGGGTGCCTGCAGGGCGGACAGGGGGGGCATTGCCTCGGCCCCCGGGTTGCTGGTGGCCGGTCACGTTTCCGGCCCGAAAGCCCGTCAACCGGCGCGCGGCACGAAGCGCAGCGCCACCGAGTTCATGCAGTAGCGCAGCCCGGTCGGCTCGGGGCCGTCGGTGAAGACGTGGCCCAGGTGGCTGTCGCAGCCGGCGCAGCTGACCGCGGTGCGCTCCCAGCCGAACATGCGGTCGGTGCTCTCGACGACGTTCTGCTTCGCGATCGGCTGCCAGAAGCTGGGCCACCCGGTACCCGAGTCGAATTCGGTAGCGGCGTCGTAGAGCGCCGTGTCGCAGGCCAGGCAACGGAACAGGCCGGGCACCGGCGGCCGCTCGTGCGGTCCGCTGAAAGCGCGTTCCGTGCCATTGCGGCGCATCACGTAATACGAGGCCTCCGGCAGGCGCTCGCGCCACTGCGCATCGGTAAGCACCAGCTTGCGCACGTGGCAGGGCCCGAGGTGATGGCCGTCGTCGGCAAAGCATTCCAGCAGCAGTTCCCTGCCGTTCGCGGCGACCGGCGCGGCCGGCGCGGAGCGGGCGGACAGCCGCGGGATCAGCACGCCGCCGCCCACCGCGGCAAGCGCGCCGCCGGTGAGCGCGGCGCCCAGGAAACGACGCCGTTCCATGGCAACGATGTCGTCGGTGCGTGACATGGCGACCTCCAGCGGATCAGCCGAACGTGAAGGCGTACGCGCGCACGCCCGGATCGAGGAAGGTGATCTCGAACAGCCGCTCGCCGCGGCCGTGCTGCTGCCGCACGAGCTGGTACAGGCGCTGCTCGGTGACCGTGCCGTAGCCGTCCGCGTCGACATCCATGCCGTGGTCCGCGCCCGGCGGCTTGCCGTCGAGAGTGACGCGGAAACGCACCGGCTTGCCGTCGGCGCCGGGGCCGAGCACCAGGTGCAGGTCGCGGCCACGGAAGCGGTAGACGATGCGCCCGCCGGCGCGCTCGAGCTGCGCGTTCTCGGCGTGCACGGTCCAGCGACCGTCCAGCGACCACTGGCCAGGCAGCAGCGTGGCCGGCGCGCGGTAGTCCCAGGCGTCGTCGTGGGCCACCTGGCCGCCGGCGAAGTGCGCGGCGCGGGCATAGCCGACGTAGGTTTCGGGCGAGCGCATCGGGTCACCCGAACCGGCTGCCTGCGCGCCGCGGCTGCCCGGCTGCACATAACCGCCGGGAAGATCGTGATAGCCGGCTTCGGTGAGCAGCTCGCGAATGCGGTCCTCGCTGGTGGCATAGCCGCCCTCGCCGAAATGGTGCGCGCGGATGTCGCCCCTGGCGTCGATGAAGTAATGCGCCGGCCAGTACTGGTTGTCGAAGCCTTGCCAGATGGCGTAGTCGTTATCGAGCGCGACGGGATAGTCCACGCCCAGCTCCTTGACCGCGCGCGCCACATTGGCCGGCTCCTTCTCGAAGGCGAACTCCGGCGCGTGCACGCCGATCACCACCAGCCCGTGGTCCCTGTACTTGTCGTACCAGCCGCGCACGTAAGGCAGCGAGCGCAGGCAATTGATGCAGGAATAGGTCCAGAAATCGACCAGCACCACCTTGCCGCGCAGTGCTTCGCGGGTGAGCGGCGGCGTGTTTAGCCAGCCGGTGGCGCCGGCCAGCGACGGCATCTCGCCTTCCACCGGCAGTGGCGTGCCGGCCGCGTGCACGGGCTCCGGCGGGGGCGGCGGGCGGGTGGCGTCGAGCAGCTTCTGCTCGAGCCCGCCGGTGTTGGCGAGCGCCACGCGGGTCAGCAGGCCGGTGTCCAACCCCAGCGCGATCGCCGCCACGCCGGCCAGCACCAGCACGCCCAGCGCGCGGCGCACCCACTCGCCGGCGCCCAGCGAGCGCTTCATCAACGAGAACACCTGGCCGCCGATCAGCAGCGCAAGCGCCAGTGAGGTAGCCGCGCCGGCCGCGTAGGTGAGCAGCAGCAGCGTGGTCTGCACGCTGGCGCCGTTGAGCGCCGCGCCGGTCAGCAGCAGGCCGAGGATCGGCCCGGCGCACGGCGCCCACAGCAGGCCGGTGGCGATGCCCAGCCCGGCGGCGGACCACACCGAGCCTTCGCTGTCGGCACGTTGCGAGAGCCGGTTGCCCAGCGCCACGAACGGCCGCGTCATCCACTCGGCCACCCGGCTCGAAAGCAGGCTGAGACCCAGCAACGCCAGCACCACCAGCGCGACGATGCGTCCGTACTGGTTGGCGCGCACGGCCCAGCCACCGCCGACGGCCGCCAGCGTGGCGACCAGTGCGAAGGTGAGCGCCATGCCCAGCAGCATCGGCAGGCCGTTGCGCGCGAACGGACGGTCGGCGCGCGCGAACACGAACGGCAGCACCGGCAGGATGCAGGGGCTCAGGATGGTCAGCACGCCGCCCAGGTAGGCGAGGATCAGTAGCAGCATGGGGTGGGTTTCCGAGGAGGAATGCCAGGTATTCGATCGCGAAACGCGGGCGGTTACATCCGGCCAGGAGCGCCCCCATCCGCCTGTCGGCACCTTCCCCCGCGTTCGCAGGGGAAGGCTCGGTAGCGCGGCACCGCGCTTTGGTCCTTCCCCCGCGGACGGGGAAGGCTCGGTAGCGTGGCGTTGCCCCTCTGGTCCTTCCCCGTGGGCGGGGGAAGGTGCCCGAAGGGCGGACGGGGGAAGCCTTGCCGAAAACCATCCCGGCGCCGCTTGCACGAAGTTCTACGAGGTAACCGCACCCACGGATGCAGCGAATGCCGGGCATGCGACACGCGTTCCCACCATGCGGGGCTTGACCGCCACCGGCACCCTGGTCCTAGATGAGCGCTCTTCCCCCTGGGCGAGCGTCGACCCGGCCGTGCCTGCCGACCCTGCCAGCGACACTCCCGAACGCCGACGCGCCGCCTGGATGGCCGCCGCGCAGGCGGGCGACCGGCGTGCCTACGAGCGCGTGCTGGCCGATTCCGTGGCGCTGATCCGCGCGGTCGCGCGCCGCCAGGGCGTGACCCACGACCACCTCGACGATGTCGTGCAGGAAACCCTGCTGACCATCCACCGCGTGCGCCGTACCTACGATCCGTCCCGTTCCTACGACGCCTGGCTGTCCGCGCTGGCCGCCCGCCGCGCGATCGACGGCCTGCGCCGCAGCGGCCGGCAGACGCACCGCGAGGTCGGCGACGAACTCGCGGTCGCCATGCACCCGGACGAACGGGACGCCAGCAGCGAGAGCGACCGGGTGCAGCAGGCGAGCCGCCTGCGCGCGGCGATCGCCGAGCTGCCGCCGGGCCAGCGCGAAGCGGTCGAGCAGTTGGGCCTGAAGGAACTCTCGCTGGAAGAGGCTTCCGCCCGCACCGGCCGCAGCACCGGCGCGCTCAAGGTCAACCTGCATCGCGCGCTGAAGACCCTGCGCGGCCGCATCCACGGAGACGACTGACGTCATGGCCGACCCGCACGCCCACGACCACCTGATCGCCTCGCTCGGCGCCGAGCTGGCGCCGGTGCGCCGGTTGCGCCCACCGTGGTTGCGCACGCTCGGTTGGCTGTCGGTGGTCGCGGTCATCGCGCTCGCCTTGCTTGCCCATTACGGCAGCGCGCCGATGCTGACGCGCTGGGCTGGCGCGCCGGACCTGGGCTGGGCAGGCCTCGGCGCCGTGCTCACCGCCATCGCCGCGGCCTGGGCCGCCTTCGCGCTGGGCGTGCCGGGCCGCCGCGTCGCGTGGGCATGGCTGCCGCTGGCGCCGGCGCTGCTGTGGATCGGTGCCAGTGGACTGGGCTGCCTGCGCGGCTGGGTCGCACCGGCGACGCACGTCGCCAGCGCGCCGGAGGCGGGTGACTGCCTGTTCTTCATCATCGGTTTCTCGGTCCCGCTCTCGGCGTTGCTGGTGGTGCTGCTGCGCCGCGCCTGCCCGCTGCGGCCAGTGCTGACCGCGATGATGGTCGGCCTGGCCAGCGCCGCTGCGTCGGCGAGCCTGCTGGAGATCTGCCACGCATACGACGCGGCCGCGACCGACCTGGCGATGCACGCACTGGCGGTCGTCGTGGTGGTCGGCGCGAACGCCGCGCTGGGTGGGCGCCTGCTCACGCCCGCGATGCGTCGCGCTTCCTGAGACGGGCCAGGCACAGGCTGTCGCCTTTACAGGGAGGACAGCCATGCTCAGCGAACGCTTTACCGCCGCGGTCGATTACGCGCGCATCGTCCATTCGCGCCAGACCCGCAAGGGCACCGCCATCCCGTACATCCAGCATCTGCTGGGCGTGGCCAGCCTGGTGCTCGAGCACGGTGGCGACGAGGACCAGGCGATCGCCGGCCTGCTGCACGATGTGGTGGAGGATTGCGGACAGGCGCATGCCGGAACCATCGGCGAGCGCTTCGGCGAGCGCGTGCAGGCCATGGTGCTCGGCTGCACCGATGCCACGGCGGAGGCGAAGGCCGGCTTCGACGACGACGGTGCCCGCCGCCGCGACTGGCTGCGCCGCAAGCAGGCCTACTTGAACCATCTGGCGCATGCCTCCGACGACACGCTGCTGGTGTCCGGCTGCGACAAGCTGCACAACGCCCGCGCGATCGTCGGCGACCTGGAGCGTGCGGAAGTGGGCCACGGCGTGTTCGCCCGCTTCACCGGCGGCCGCGACGGCACGCTGACCTACTACCGGCTGCTCGCCGACCTGTTCACCCAGCGCGGAGCGTCGATGGCCGGTGCGCTGGAAAGGGAAGTCGAGCGCATGTACGCGCTGGCGGGGGAGCCGCACCGCGACGGCTGATCCGGCGCGACAATGGCGGCCTGCCGTCGAGGAGTCCGCCATGTCCGTCTTCCTTCGCTCGCTGGGCGTCGTGCATCCGCTGATCCAGGCGCCGATGTCCGGCTCCAACACGCCTGCGCTGGTGGCCGCGGTGAGCGGCGCCGGCGCGCTGGGTTCGCTGGGCGCCGGTTACCTGGAACCGCAGGCCCTGCTCGACCAGGCCGCGCAGATCCGCGCCGCCACCGACCGCCCGTTCGCCATCAACCTGTTCGTCCTGCCCGACGACTTCAGCGTCGACGAGGCGCAGGTGGCGACGATGCGCCGGCGCCTCGACGCGCTGATGGCCTGCGAGGGGCTGGACGTGCGCACCGAGCTTCCCGCGCGCTGGGCGCCGCGCTTCTCCGACCAGCTGGCAGCGTTGCGCGAGGCGCGCCCGGCGGTGGCGAGCTTCGCCTTCGACGTGCTCGACCACGCGCAGGTGCGCGAGTTGCAGGCATCGGGCATCCGCGTGGTCGGCACCGCCACCAGCGTGGCCGAAGCGCGGGCATGGGCCGGGCGCGGTGCCGACGCCGTGTGCGTACAGGGCGCCGAGGCAGGCGGGCATCGCGGCACGTTCCTGCATGCGGCCGAGGAGGCGATGGTCGGGCTGTTCGCACTGGTGCCGCTCACGGTGGCGGCTGTGGACATCCCGGTGATCGCCGCCGGCGGGATCATGGATGGGCGCGGCATGCGCGCGGCCGAGCTGCTCGGGGCCGACGCCAGCCAGCTCGGCACCGCGTTCCTGGCCTGCCCGGAATCGGCCGCGGCACAGGCGTGGAAGCGCGACCTGCCGCAGGCGCAGGACCACCGCATCGGCACCATCTACAGCTTCTCCGGCCGCGCCGCGCGGGGCCTGCGCAACCGTTTTGTGGAAGCCATGCAGCCGTTCGCCGCCGAGCTGCCGCCGTACCCGATCCTCAACGCGCTGACCGCCCCGTTGCGCCGTGCGGCCGCGGCCGCCGGGCGGGGCGACCTGCTTTCGGAATGGTGCGGCCAGGCCGCCGCGCGGGTGCGTCCGATGCCTGCCGCCGAGCTCGTCCGCGTGCTGATGGAGGAGTACGCCACGGCCCGCTGCACGCCCGCTTGACGTGCCATAGAGTTGCGCCGGGTATACTGGTCTGGCGCCATTCCGCGCCCTGAGTACGCCCCGAGGCACCCCCGCTTGAGTACGTCTTCCCGTAGCCAGCCTTCCCTCGCCGCCAACAAAGCGGCCGATACCACCGACCTGCGCAAGCACGTGATCGACGCGCTGGAAGAGCTCAAGGCCAAGGACATCCGCGAAATCGACGTCCGCGGCAAAACCTCGATCGCCGACCTGCTGGTGATCGCCTCGGGCACCTCCGCCCGCCACGTCAAATCCATTGCCGACGAAGTGGTCAAGTTCGCCAAGAAGGCGGGCGTGATGCCGCTGGGCGTCGAGGGCGAGCAGGAAGCCGAGTGGGTCCTGGTGGACCTGGGCGACGTGATCGTCCACGTCATGCTGCCGCGCATCCGCGAGTTCTACGGCCTGGAGCGCCTGTGGACGGTGGGCGACCGCGAGCCGGGGATGGATGCGGCGAGCGCTGGCTGACGCTTTTGCCGCATCTTCCTCCAGGAGAGGCCCGCTCTCGCGGTCTACTACCCATCGCGCGCTTTTGCCCCCTCTCCCCTCCGGGGAGAGGGCTGGGGTGAGGGGCCATTCTTGCGAGTCAATGCCCCCAAAGCACAAGCCTTTGCTCCCTCCCCCCTCCGGGGAGAGGGCTGGGGTGAGGGGCCATTCTTGCGAGTCACTGCCCCCAAAGCACAAGCCTTTGCTCCCTCCCCCCTCCGCGGAGAGGGTTGGGTGAGGGGCCATTCTTGCGAGTCATTGCCCACGAAGCACAAGCTTTTGCTCCCTCTCCCCTCCGGGGAGAGGGCTGGGGTGAGGGGCCACTCTTGCGATCCATCGGCTACGAAGCGCGTGCTGCTTTAAGAGCATCCTCCCCATGAACATCCCCGCGAGCCCCGTCCCCTCAACTCAATCCTCTCCCCCGTCTTTGATCAAGGATGGGGGAGAGGAAGCGAAGGTGGCGCTGCGCGCCGCCTCCATCGTCTGATCATGCGCGCGCGCATGATCGCCATCGGCGAACGCATGCCCGGCTGGGTGGCCGAGGGCTTCGCCGAATACCGCAAGCGCCTCTCCCACGAACTCCCGCTTGAACTGGTGGAGCTCAAGCCCGGCGCCCGTGGCAAGGGCCGCGACGATGTGCGCGCCATGCACGATGAAGGCGTGGCGATCCTCGCCGCGCTCCAGCGCGACACCCATGTGATCGCCCTGGACGGCCGCGGCAAGACCTGGTCGAGCGAGGAACTGGCGGGCCAACTGGCGAACTGGCGCATGGCCGGTCGCGACCTGGCCTTCCTGATCGGCGGCCCCGACGGCCACGCGCCTGAGGTGCTGGCGCGTGCCGACCAGCGCTGGTCGCTCGGTCCGCTCACGCTACCGCACATGCTGGTTCGCCTGGTGCTGGCCGAACAGCTCTACCGAGCCAGTACGCTGCTGGCCGGTCATCCTTACCACCGCGCCTGACGATGATCTAGGCCGCCAGCTGCGGCACCTCCGGGTGCGCGTGCAGCGGCAGGTGCTTCGCACCGGTGGCGAGCACGCCCGGGCAGGCGGCGGTGAGGTCGTCACGGGTGGCATCGATGATGACCAGGATGCGGCCGGCGTCGATCTCGGCCTTGAACTTGCGGTGCACGGCGTCCGGCACGTCGGTGCCGACCAGCGCACCGGTCCAGCAACCGACCGCCGCACCCGCCAGCGCGATGGCTGCGCCACCGGCGAGCGTCACCCCCAGCGGCGGCACCGCGACCGCGATCAGCCCCAGCAACACGCCAGCGCCGCCGCCACAGGCGGCGCCACGGGCGGCGGCCGGATAGAAATCCGTACGGCCGACCATCAGGTGATCGGGGATCTGTTGGAGTTCGATGTCCTCGCGCGCGATCAGCGAGATGTTGTCGTCGGGGATGCCGGCCTGGCGGGCGGCCGCCATGGCGGCTCGCGCGGCGGTGAGGTCGGGGGTGCTGAACACGCAGCGGGTTTTCATGGGCGCCTCCCGGTAGGGCCCCGACCGGCATGGCCGGTGGCCATACCGTATGTTTCGCGCGCACGGGTGATGGTTGCGTGGGTCGGTTGTTACAGGGCCGCCCGCGGCCCCTTCATGGGGCGCGGGCGACGGGTTCGGGGGCTCTTAGTCGTCCAGGTCCTCGATTTCGTCCTGGGCCTGGCCTACGTTCTTCTGCACCTTGCCGGCGTTCTTTTCGAGATTGCCGGCGACTTCCTTGGGCGTGTTGCCGGTCAGCTTGCCGACGCCTTCCTTCACAGCGCCCTTGACCTGGTGCTCGGTGCCTTCGATGCGGTTGTCGTTCATGCGTGTCTCCTGCGGGCCTGCCGGGGTGCAGGCTCAGCTTGTTTATAGGGCGACGCGTGTTCAGCGCTGGTGACAGTGACGCAAGCATTTCGCAGCCGTTGCCTGCCTGATGGGCAAGCAGGCAGGCGCTTGCTTCCAGCGAGGAAATCCACGCAGGCTCTTCCCGCTGCGACGACATGCGCATGGTTAGCTTGCCGCGCATCGAAGCGCACGCCCCCGGAGGAGAAGCCATGCTCGCCACCACCTATCGCCGGCCCTACCGGGTGCGGGCCGCCCATGTACCCGAGCCGGCGATCGAGCATCCGGACGACGCCATCGTGCGGGTCACGCGCGCCTGTATCTGCGGTTCGGACCTGCACCTCTACCACGGGCTGGTGCCGGACACGCGCGTGGGCTCGATCTTCGGCCACGAGTTCACCGGCATCGTCGAAGAGGTCGGTGCAAACGTGCGCAACCTGAAAGTCGGCGACCACGTGCTGGTTCCGTTCAACGTGTTCTGCGGTACCTGCGCATCGTGCTCGCGCGAGCTCTACGGCAACTGCGAAAACGTCAATCCCGAAGCGACCGCGGTCGGCGGCGCCTACGGCTACTCGCACACCGCCGGCGGCTACAACGGCCGCCAGGCCGAGTACGTGCGCGTGCCTTTCGCCGACGTCGGCCCGACGGTCATCCCTCCGGACATCCATATCGAAGACGCCGTGCTGCTCACCGACGTGGTGCCCACCGGCTACCAGGCCGCCGAGATGGGCGACATCCACGAGAACGACACCGTGGTGGTGTTCGGCGCCGGACCGATCGGCCTGATGGCCGCGCGCTGCGCCTGGCTGATGGGGGCGGGCAGGGTGATCGTGGTCGACCAGTACGACTATCGCCTGGAGTTCGCGCGCCGCTTTGCCCAGGCCGAGACGGTCAACTTCCGCGAGGTGGACGACATGGCCGTGCACATCAAGAAGATGACCGACTGGCAGGGCGCCGACGTCTGCATCGACGCGGTCGGCTGCGAGGCCGACGGAAACGCCATGCAGACGTTGACCGGGGTGAAGCTGAAGCTGCAGGCCGGTGCCGCCACCGCGCTGCACTGGGCGATCAACTCGGCGCGCCGCGGCGGCAACATCTCGATCGTCGGCGTGTATGGGCCGACCTTCAACCTGGTGCCGATCGGCAGCGCGATGAACAAGGGCCTGACCCTGCGCATGAACCAGGCCAGCGTGAAGCGCCACCTGCCGCACCTGATCGAACACATCCGCGCGGGCCGGCTCAAGCCGCGCGAGCTGATCACCCATCGCGTGCCGCTGGAAGAGGTCGACGAGGCCTACCACCGCTTCTCGGCGAAGGAAGACGGCTGCATCAAGACCGTGCTGGTGCCGCCGCGCGCCGCCCACATCGACACACCCGCGCCGGTGTCCCCGGCATCCAGCCACCTGCACTGACGAGGCCTCGATCCATGAACCAGGCGACCGACCATTCGCACATCCCCGACTGGGGCGTGGACCTCGACCCGGCCCGGCGCCCGGCCGTGCCGATGGAGCACACCCCGCCGCGGCTGGAAGGCGTGCACTGGGACCGCCCCACGCAGCAGCCGCGTACCGTCGAAGTGTTCCACTCGGTCGAACGGCCCGGCATCACGCCGGTGTTCGGCACCAGCGTGCCGCCCAGCGGCGTGAGCGGGTGGATCCGCCGTCGTGCGTTCCAGCGCAGCGAGAGCGACCTGCGTCACTGGATGCTCCTGCTGCTGGCCGACCGCGTGAACGTGGCCGAAGGCTTGCTGGACGACGTGCGCCGCTCGCCGCGTGCGCGCACCGCCGCCTTCGGCGTGGCCGGCGCGGCGCTGGCGTTGTGGATGCTGCGTCGGCGCCAGGCAAGACGCGCCCCGTAGGGAGGGCTTCGCCCACCGGCCACATCAGGCGAGGAGCCGGCGGGCTGAAGCCCGCCCCAGGTGCACGGCGAGGTGGTCAGCCCGTCGTCGCGTCGTCGTTCTTGAAGACCCCGCGCAGGTTGAACAGGAACAGCCCCACCTGCAGCCCGATCAGCGCCCAGGCGTGGTCATGCCACCCCCACGCGACCCACAGCACGTTGCTGAGGACGAAGCACCAGAAACCCCAGGTGCGCTTGCGCCGCGACAGCGAACCGACCAGCCAGGCGGCCACCAGGGTGATCGCCATGGCCGGCCATTGCAGCGCGTCGATCAGGTCGCTCATCGGCTCACCGCCTCCATCATGGCGATCCGGCGTGCCGGGCGCGTGCCACCGCGGCGTTCGCCTCGCGCTCCTCGACCATCTCCCGCGAGAGGAACCAGTTGAGCCCCGTGCGGATCACGGCGATGGCGCCGAGCTTGCCGATCTCCTGCCAGCTCGGCGCGATGGCGGTGGAGAGGATGTCCGCGCCCAGCTGGAACTCCAGCGCGAGCGCCAGGTAGCGCGAGAGCGTGAGGCGAATGCGGTTGTAATCGTTGGCCTCGCGCAAGGCGACCATGCGCGCGAACTGCCACACGGCCAGCAACATGCCGATGCCGACGGTGACCGCGCCCACCGTCTCGATCAGCAGTTTCAGCCACTGCACCGCCTGGATCACCCACGCTTCGGTGGCTCCGAAAGACTCGCTCATCGGTCGGACGCCCGCGAGAAGCCGCGCGCCGGCGCACCCGCGCAGCGGCCACGGCGGGTCGGCCGGACGATCAGGCCGGCGAATCCGGGTTGCGCATGAAGGCCATCGCCGCGGTTTTGACCTTGGCGTAGCTGGTGATGGCGTCGGCGCCGGAGGAGTTCTTCCAGTCGGCGTACTTGCGGTCGAACTCGGCCAGCTCCTCGGCGCTGAACAACTGGCGCACCGCATCGAACATCTTGGTTTCTTCCTCGTGCGCGTGGTGCTTGATGAGCTCGCCGCAAACCTGCACCGAACCGGCGAACTGCCGCGAATCGACGTCCGCGGCATGGATGTCCGGCAGTACCGCAAGTTCCACCGCGCGGTGTTCCTGGATCGCCTCGGCGTAGATCAGCTTCTGTGCGTGGTCGGCGCGATCCTCGAAGGCGGGATAGAACACCGTTTCCTCCCACTTCGCGTGCGGGATCAGCAGGGCCTCGATCTGCTTGAGGAGGTCGTGGCGGGCATCGGCCTCGGAGTCGGCGGTCTTGGTAATCTGCGCGAACAGCTCGCGCAGGCGGTCGTGTTCGGTCTTGAGGGTGTCAAGGATGTTGGCCACGGTGCGTCTCCGGATCGATTTGGGCTATTGCACATCCCCCGGTGTGGCACAGCCGTGAACCCTGGAAGATCTCCGCCCGATGCACCGTGGGGGCACGCACTGCGAACCTTCGTCCAGCCCCCCAACGAGCGTCAGATCCTCCGGAAAGGCATCTGGACGTTCCGGCCTGTGGCGCTCGCCCCGATGCACATCGACGAGCCGCAAGGCAATGGCACTGCGCAGGCACCGATACCGCCCGCGCACGGAGGCAATGCCTGGATAAAAGGGCAGCCCGAGGTGTCAGAATCAAGCGAGAACCTTCAGGGGCCACACATGCAGGCATCGCTCGAAAGCCCGGTCGCACCGAAGGAACGCTACACGGTGGTCGACGCCTTGCGGGGATTCGCCCTGGCCGGCGTGCTGCTGGTCAATCTCGAATACCTGAGCCTCTACGCCCTGCTTCCGGCTTCGCGCCAGGCGGCGCTGCCGACCGCGGCATTCGATGCCGTGGCCGTCGCGATGACCGAGCTGCTGGTCAACGTCAAGTTCATCACCTTGTTCTCCCTCCTGTTCGGCCTGGGTTTTGCGCTGCAGCTCGAGCGCGCCCGGGCGCGCGGCGCCGGCGGCATCGCCCGCTACGCGCGGCGGCTGGTGGTGCTGGCCGTCATCGGTGCCGTGCACGGCTTCTTCGTCTGGTGGGGCGACATCCTGCTGACCTATGCGGTGGTCGGCCTGCTGATGCTGGCGTTCGTGCGGCTGCCCGACCGCGTGCTGGCCGCACTGGGCATCCTGAGCGCGGTCGCGTTGCCCTCGCTGCTCAAGCCGTGGATGCATCCATTGCTGTCGGCCATGCCGGGTCCGGCCGAGGTGTCCGCAGCCAGCGTCGAGGCGTTCACGTCGACCTCGTGGACGCGCGCGCTGCATGCCAACCTGATGTTTTCCGGCTGGGAGCGCGTATCCAGCCTGGCGCTGGTGAGCTTCGTGCTGGGCCGCTTCCTGCTCGGCCTCTGGGCGGGGCGGCGTGGCCTGCTGCAGCGTCCGCTCGAGCATCTGCCGCTGCTGCGTCGCCTGTGCCTGTGGGGCCTCTCGCTCGGCGTGGCGACGTGGCTGCTTTCATGGGCGGGCACGGCCCCGCACGGATCGCTGCCCCAACTCCAGGGTGGCGCGCGGTTACTGGCTCTTCGCCTGCTCGACGGCGTGGCTCCGCTGGCCCTGGGCATCGGCTATGCGGCTGGCTTTGTGCTCCTTTACCAGCGCCCCGCCTGGCAGCGCCGGCTGCGCGTGCTGGCGCCGGTGGGCCGCATGGCCTTGACGCATTACCTGTCGCAGAGCGTGCTCGGCGTGGGGCTGTTCTACGGCATCGGGCTGGGCCTGGGCCCGCGCTGGGGCATGCCCGGTGTGCTCGGCGCCTGCGTTCTGATCTTCGGTACGCAGGTGCTGCTGAGCCATCTGTGGCTGGCGCGCTTCCGGTACGGTCCGCTGGAATGGCTGTGGCGCTGGATGACCTACGGCGGGTCGCCGCCACGGATGCGGCAGGAGCCCGATGGCTCGCCTGAGCTTGGGGTGATGCCGATGCGCCCGGGCGCAACGAGCGAATCCGCCTCGCGCCTCGGCGAGCTGTCCCGGGAAGGAAAAGCGGCCCCTTAGGAACCCGGGCGTGATGCGGGCGCTGCCGGCGTACGTCGTTGAATGACGCGCCTGGCGTCGTTTTGGCACACTCGGCGCCATCGGCCGTTGCGCCGCCGGACGGGGGAGCCGGGCATGGGTACGCACCAACCCGACGGATGCCTGGTCTGCGTCGGCATCGGCATGACCCTGGGCTCGCACATCAGCCCGCTGGCGCGCAGTTACATCGACCAGGCGGACGTGGTCTTCGCCGGCGTGTCGGACGGCCTGGTCGAGCGCTGGTTGCAGCGCATGCACGCAGACGTGCGCAGCCTGCAGCCGTACTACGCGCATGGCAAGTCGCGCATGCGCACGTACCGGCAGATGGTGGACGCGATGCTCGCCGAGGTGCGCGCGGGCAGGCGCGTGTGCGGCGTGTTCTACGGCCATCCCGGAGTGTTCGCCTGGGTGCCTCACAAAGCCATCGAGACGGCGCGCAGCGAGGGCTATCACGCACGCATGGAGCCGGGCATCTCGGCCGAGGATTGCCTGTACGCGGACCTGGGCATCGACCCGGGAACCTGCGGTTGCCAGCACTTCGAGGCGAGCCAGCTGCTCATCTACCGCCGCCGCATCGATCCGAGCGCCTGGCTGATCCTGTGGCAGGCCGGCCTTGCCGGCGACCGTTCGCTGAAGCGCTTCTCGACCGGCGCGGCGTACCGGCAGGTGCTGGTCGACGTGCTGGCGCGCGACTATCCGCTGGAGCACGAGGTGATCGTCTACCAGGCCGCGACATTACCGATCGGCCAGCCCCGGATCGACCGCACGACGCTGCGCGCGCTGCCCGAAACGCAGCTCGGCATGGCCGATACCCTGGCCATACGGCCGGCGCTGCCGATGGAGCCGGACCAGGAGATCCGCGCGCGGCTGGCGGCGCTGGATGCCGCCTCGGCGCAGGCTGCGACCTAGCCGCCAGGACATTTTGCCGGCGGCCGCTCAACGGCAGCGAAGCAGGATATGATCGGCAAGGGCGTGCAGTGGCTGCGGGGGCGGTACCGGGCGCCGGCTATCGGAGAATGGGGACACCTATGACGGACGTGATCGATTTCCTCGAAAGGCTGGGGAGCGACGCCGCGTTGCGCGATGCGCCCCGGCAGACGCTGGAGCGGGTGCTGGCGGCGGAACGGATCGACGAGACCATGCGTGCCGCGATGCTGGCCGGCGATAGCGCAGAGCTCCAGTCCTTGATGGGTGCGGGGGCACAGTTCAGCGTGATCATGCCGAGCGAAGAGGAAGAGGCGCCGGCCGACGAGGAGGAAGGCGAGGAGCTGCCGCCTGATCGGGATGGCATCGTCTGACCGGTATCGGTTGCGACGTCCGGTTGTGGCCCCGCTCGCGTCCGGTTTTCGTCGGAGCTGGCTCTGGTTGCCGGGCGTCGCGTGTTGCCTGGCGCTTTTCCTCGGCCAGGTCATGGGGTCCAGCGTGCCCGAGTCCGCCGAAGCCAGCCGGATGCTGGCGCGGGCGGACCACCTCAAGGCGTCGGACAACCCGGCCTTCATTGCCCTTCTCGATCAGTTGCACCTGCGCGAAGCCAGGCTCAGCGACGAGCAGCGCCTCCTCCTGAAGTACCTGGACGCATGGCAGCTCGACTACCTGGGGGACTACCGTGCGGCGCGAACCTCGCTGACGGCCATCATCCGCGAGGCGCCGGATGCCAGGTTACGGTTCCGTGCGACGGCAACGCTGATCAACGTGCTCGGCGCCGTGCACCGCTACGAGGACGCGTTCGTCCAGCTCAACCAGTTGATCGAGCAACTGCCGCGCGTCACCGACCGCGAACTGCGCTGGCAGGGGCTCGGCGAGGTCGCCCAGTTGCTCACCGCGGCGGGCCAGTACGATCTGGGCAAGGCTTACGCCAGGCAGATGCTGGACGTCATCCCGCCGGGGGAGACCGCGTGCAAGGCCTCGTATTTCATCGAGCACGCGCGCTACAGCAGCGGCCAATGGGGCAAGGACGATCCGCAGGCGGAAGACGCCATCGATGACTGCGCCCGGGCTGGAGAGTCGGTGTTCGCCAATGCGCTGCGCGCCGACATGGCCAGTGTGCTGATCAAGGCCGGGCATCCGGCCGAGGCGGCAGCCCTGCTTGAGAAGCACTATGCGAGCGTGCGCCATGACCGCTACCTGATCACCACGCTGCGCTTCGACGCGCTGCTTGCGCAGGCGTACCTGGCCATGGGGCAATCGGGCAAGGCGCGAACCTACGCCCTGGCGGCCGTGCAGGCGAGTGCGCCCGGAGAGTTCACCGATCCGCTGCGCATGGCCTGCAGGACCCTCTACCAGATCGATCAGCAGCGCGGCGACTACAAGTCCGCCCTGGGCTGGCACAGGCGCTACATGGAGGCCGACAAGGGCTACCTCGACGACGTCAGCGCCAAGGCGCTGGCCTTTCAGATCGTCAAGCAGCAGGTCCAGGCGAAGAAGGTGCAGGTCGACGCGTTGGACAAGCAGAACAGGATCCTGCAGCTGAAGCAGGCACTTGACCGCAAGGCGGTGGAGGCCAGCCGGCTATACATCGCCATACTGGCGTTGGGGCTGCTGGCGATCGGCCTTTGGCTGCTGCGGCTGAAGCGCTCGCAGCTCGCGTTCATGCGCATGGCCCAGTGCGACAGCCTCACCGGCATCTACAACCGCAAGCATTTCATGAGCGAGGCGGAATACGCACTGCGTTACGCCCAGCGCTCATCCCGCGGCGCCTGCCTGGTGCTGATCGACCTGGACCACTTCAAGCTGATCAACGACACCTATGGCCATGCGACGGGCGACCAGGTGCTGCGTCGCGCGGTGGCCGCCTGCCGGGAACACGTGCGTTCGACCGACGTGTTCGGCCGCCTAGGCGGCGAGGAGTTCGGGGTCCTGCTGCCCGAGTGCGGGATGGAGAGCGGTATCGAGCGCGCCGAGGCGATCCGTCACAGCGTCGCCATCCTCAGCGACGGGGAAGACCCGGGCATTCCCGTGTCGGCAAGCTTCGGCGTGGCCTGTACCGGCGAGTCGGGCTACGACTTGCGCCAGTTGCTCATGGATGCCGACCAGGCGCTCTACCGTGCCAAGCGCGCCGGGCGCAACTGCGTGGTGGCGGGGAAGCAGGGCGAAGGCGTCGTGGTCGCCTGAGCGCGGCGAGCGTCAATCGCCCGGCCAGGGCCGGCGACGCGCCTGCCACTGCTCCAGCCGCGCCTGCATGCGCCACACGTGGCTGCCAGGCCAGTAGACCCGGCCACAGGCGGGGCAGGCACGGAATGGGCCGGGCAACCCGCACGCCCGCGGTGGTAACCGCATGCGCTGGTCGGGCGTTGCCTCGTGCAGTGGCGTGTTGTCGAGCAGGCAACGGGTGAAGGGCGCGCGATTCCAGTTCAGGCACACAGCCGCGGACAATTCCCCGGATTGTGCGTCGAGTCCGTCGGCCGTCAGCAGCACCACCTCGATGCCGCGGCCGGCATGCGCGGCCAGGTGCCGGTCGCGGGTGACGAGGATGCGCGACTGCGTGCGGCAGGTATCCAGCACCGCCCGATCCACGGCCCCCGCCGGCGCCAGCCCGGTGTCGTAGCCGGCAGCCCGCAGCCAACGGGCGAGGCCGGCGAGCATGCCGTCACACAACAGCTTCGGGGATTGGCCGTTGGCCGCCATCGGCGCATTCAAGCGAAGCGTCGGGCCAGGGGGCGTGAGCGCATTGCCGTGAGCCGGTGTCGGCCCGTGGCTATCCCCCGCGTCCCAGGTGAGCCTCCAGGCGGTCGATCAGCTCGGACTGGCTGGGCAGGATCTTCCCGCGCGCCTGGGCCAGGGTGAACCAGGCGACCCGATCGATTTCCGGGAAGCTGGCACGCTGGCCGCTATGCGGCGGCCACTCCAGCTCGAACATGTTGCTGCGCAACGCGGCGGTGTCGAAGTCGCCGGCCAGCGCGAACGCCTCGACCCACTTGCCGCCGCGCTGGCGCAGGCGTCCCAGCGGATGCAGCGGACCCAGGGCGGGTGCGCCGAGCTCCTCGCCGAACTCGCGCCGTGCAGCCACCTCGGCGTCCTCATCCGGCAGCAGCTCGCCCTTGGGCAGCATCCATGCGCCTTCATCGCGCCGGCGCCAGAACGGACCGCCCGGATGGGCGAGCAGGACCTGCGGCACCCCTTGGTCCAGGCGGTACATCAGGATGCCGGCGCTGGTGAGGGGCATGCTTGACTCCGCTGCCGGGGCCGCGTTCACGGGCGCCACGGTAACATTCGTGCTCCGACTTGTTTCCGGAGACCGCCATGGCGATCGGTTGGGCCGGCGATGGCGCCGTACAGGACCAGATCGACGCGACCGTGAAGGACGCGATCAAGCGCGCGCGCAGCATGCTGCCGCAGGGGCCGAGCCTGAGCCACTGCGAGGAGTGCGATGCGCCGATTCCCGAGGCCCGGCGCAAGGCCGTGCCCGGCGTGCGGCTGTGCGTGGCCTGCCAGGAGGCGCAGGACAAGGCGCAGCGCGCGGTGAGCGGCTACAACCGCCGCGGCAGCAAGGACAGCCAGCTGCGCTAGCCGCGGCATTCAGCCGCCGAGCTTGCTGAGCACAAACGCGGCCAGGAACCCCACCACCGTGATGAGTCCGGCCAGGTCGTGCGCGTGCTCGAAGGCCTCGGGCATCATCGTGTCCGCCAGCATGGCCAGGATCGCGCCGGCGGCCACCGCCGTGGTCGCCGCCACCACCTCGACCGAGAAGTGCTGGAACACCGCGTAACCGACCAGTGAAGCGATGCCCGAAATCACCGCGATGCCTACCCACACGCCGGCAACATAGCCGATCGAACGTCCGGCCTTGCGCATGCCGGCGGCGCTGGACAGGCCCTCGGGAATGTTGGAAAGGAAGATCGCCGCGACTGCCACCAGGCTTACCGCACCGCCCTTGAGCATGCTCAGGCCGATCACGATCGACTCGGGAATGCCGTCGAGCAGCGAGCCCGCGGCGATCGCCAGGCCGCTGCCGCCTTGCTGGCTCTCCGATGGCTGCTGGTTGCCGGAGCGCTTGCGATGCTTGGCGCCGTTGCGCGCCAGATACCAGTTGACCGCCGAATACACGATCGCACCGCCCAAAAAACCGATCGCCGTCGAGTCGAATCCGCCGCGCTTGTAGGCCTCGTCCATCAGCTCGAAGGAGAGCGCAGAGATCAGCACGCCACTGCCGAACGCGATGATGCTGGCGATCACCCGCTGGGGCACCTTGGCGAAATAGCCGATCGCCGCGCCGATCAGCAACGCCGCGCCGGCGACGAAGCCCCAGAACGCTGCCTGCAACCACAACGGAACCATCTATGTCTCCTTGCCGGGCGAGCCGTCACCAAGGATGACCGGACAGGCGTGCTTGCCTCGTCGTCGCGTGCCCCCATAACCGGAGGTCTGCGCCCGACAGGAGAAGCTTCCATGCACGATTTCAACGCTGCGGCCGCCGGCCAGTTCAAGATCGGCGGCGACATCACGGTCAACCGCCTGGGCTTCGGCGCCATGCGCGTCACCGGCAAGGGCATCTGGGGCGAGCCGGCCGATCCCGAGGGCGCGCGCGCCACCCTGCGCGCCCTGCCGGAACTGGGTGTAGACCTGATCGACACCGCCGACAGCTACGGCCCGTTCGTGAGCGAAGACCTGCTACGCGAGGTGCTGCATCCATACAACGGCTTGCTGATCGCCACCAAGGGCGGCCTGACCCGCCACGGCCCGGACATCTGGGCGCCGGTGGGACGACCGGAGTACTTGCGCCAGTGCGTGCTGATGAGCCTGCGTCGGCTGGGGGTGGAGCGCATCGACCTGTGGCAGTTGCACCGCGTCGACCCCAAGGTGCCGCGCGAGGAACAGTTCCAGGTGATCGCCGAGATGCGCAGGGAAGGGCTGATCCGGCACGTGGGCCTGAGCGAAGTCGGTGTGGAGGAAATCGAGGCGGCGGGCCGGCATTTTCCGGTCGCGACCGTGCAGAACCTCTACAACCTGGCCAACCGCAAGAGCGAGGCAGTGCTGGACTATTGCGAGCAGCAGGGCATCGGTTTCATTCCCTGGTACCCGCTGGCTGCCGGCGACCTGGCCGCGCCCGACTCGGTGCTCAGCCGCATCGCCCAGCGCCTGGGTGCCAGCAACGGGCAGGTCGCGCTGGCCTGGCTGCTCAAGCGCTCGCCGGTGATGCTGCCGATCCCTGGCACCTCCAAGGTCGAGCACCTGCGCGAGAACGTCGGGGCCGCGCAGCTGGCGCTGTCCGACGAGGACTATCAGGCTTTGGAGACGGCAGCCCGCTGACGGGTCTCCGAAGGGCGCGCGTATCCGGCGAGGGCGCCCCCTCATCCGCCTGTCGGCACCTTCCCCCGTGTTCACGGGGGAAGGCTCGGGGCGCGGGCTTTCCGTTCAAGGGGGGCTCGGAGTGTGGGCTCTTCGTTCAAGGGGAGGCTCGGAGTGCGGGCTCTCCGTTCAAGGGGTGGCTCGGAGTGCGCGCCGCGCCCTGGATCCTTCCCCCGCTCGGTGGGGGAGGCGCCCGAAGGGCGGATGGGGGAAGCCCTGCGACGCACCGACCCTGCGCGTTATCCACCGCCCCCCACAGCTTATCCACAGACTTATTGTCTCGTCGGCTGAGAACCTGCCGCGTATCCTCTTCCCTCGTGTGCCCGCCGTCGCCGGCGGTACGGCACAGTCTGCGAGGAAACCCAACCCATGTCCTTTGTCCCCGAGCGCAAGAGCGGCCACGGCTCCGCCATCGAGGCGCTGCGCGTACCGCCGCACTCCATCGACGCCGAACAGGCGGTGCTGGGCGGCCTGATGCTCGCCCCCGACGCGCTGGACAAGGTGGCCGACCGGCTGGGCGAGGGCGACTTCTACCGCAAGGACCACCGCCTGATCTGGCGCGCCATCAACGAGCTGGCCAACAAGGGCATGCCCTGCGACGCGGTGACCCTGGGCGACTGGTTCGAGGCCAACGACCTGGCCGAGATGGTCGGCGGCGCGAGCTACCTGATCGAGCTGGCCAACGCCACGCCCAGCGCGGCCAACATCGGCGCCTACGCGGACATCGTGCGCGAGAAGTCGATCCTGCGGCAGCTGATCGATGCCGGCACCGGCATCACCGAGGACGGCTACCGGCCCGAGGGCAAGAGCGTGCAGGAGGTCCTGGAGAGCGCCGAGCAGGCGGTCTTCAAGATCGCCGAGTCGGGCGCGCGCGGCAAGAAGGACTCGGTGTCCATGCGCGACGCGGTCAAGGACGCGTTCCGCCTGCTCACCGAGCGCTACGAGAACCGCGGCCAGCTCACCGGCATCTCCACCGGCTTCAACGACCTGGACGAGCTCACCTCCGGCCTGCAGCCGTCGGACCTGATCATCGTCGCGGCGCGTCCCTCGATGGGCAAGACCGCCTTCTCGGTGAACATCGCCGAAGCCGCCGCGCTGCGCGGCAAGAAGGCGGTGGTGATCTTTTCGATGGAAATGTCCGCCTCGCAGCTGGCCTTGCGACTGATCTCCTCGATCGGCCGCATCCACGCGCAGCACCTGCGCAACGGCGACCTGTCCGAGGAGGACTGGCCGCGCGTAACCAACGCCATTGCGATCCTCTCCGAGGCCAAGATCTTCATCGACGACACGCCGGGCCTCTCGCCGGTGGAACTGCGCTCGCGCGCGCGCCGCCTTCACCGCGAGCACGGTGGCCTGGGCCTGATCGTGATCGACTACCTGCAGCTGATGCAGGTGCCCGGGAACAAGGAGAACCGCGCCACCGAGATTTCAGAAATCTCGCGTTCACTCAAAGGCCTTGCCAAGGAGCTGAACGTGCCGGTGATCGCCCTGTCGCAGTTGAACCGCTCGCTGGAACAGCGCGCCGACAAGCGCCCGATGATGTCCGACCTGCGCGAGTCGGGCGCCATCGAGCAGGACGCGGACGTGATCATGTTCATCTACCGCGACGAGTACTACAACAAGGAATCGCCGGACAAAGGCCTGGCCGAGATCATCATCGGCAAACAGCGAAACGGTCCGACCGACACCGTGAAGCTGACCTTCCTGGGGCACTACACGAAGTTCGAGAATTACGCGGCCGACTCGTTCGTGGGGTCGTTCGATTGAAAGCCGTGAATCGGGAATCGTCCGTGGGCAACAGCAAGCGCTGCCGGCGTTGCCTCGCTTTCAACGATTAACCATTTTCCATTCCCGGTTTCCGCCACCCCGATGAGCCGCACCACCACTGCCACCATTCACCTGGGCGCACTGCGCCACAACCTCGCGCGCATCAAGGCGCTGGCCGCGCCAGCGCGTGTGATGGCGGTCGTCAAGGCCGATGCCTACGGCCACGGCCTGGAGCGCGTGGCCCGTGCGCTGGATGCCGAGGCCGAGTGCTTCGCGGTGGCCGCCCTGGGCGACGGGCTGCGCCTGCGCGCGGCCGGCCATCGCCAGCGGATCGTGGTCCTGTCCGGCCCCGACCAGGCCGGCGACATCGCCGAAATGCAGCGCCTGCAACTGGACGCAGCCATTCACCACGAAACCCAGCTCCACTGGTTGGCCGAGGCGCGGCCGGGACGCGGCCGCCTGCGCGTGTGGCTGAAGATCGACAGCGGCATGCACCGCCTGGGCTTTGCCCCCGAGCGCGTGGCCGGCGTGCACGCGCGGCTGGCCGCGATGCCCGGGCTGGATGCGGAGATCGGGCTGCTCAGCCATTTCTCGGACTCGGAAGTCTTCGGTGGCGAACAGACCCGCGCGCAGATCGAGCGCTTCGCCGAAGCGACGCGTGGACTGGAGGGCCCGCGTTCGCTGTCCAATTCCGCCGCCGTGCTCGGCTGGCCCGAGGCGCGTGCCGACTGGGTGCGCACCGGCGGCCTGCTGTATGGCCTGTCGGTGGTCGAGGGCAAGAGCGGCGCCGAGTTCGGCTTCCGCCCGGCGATGACCCTGGCCACACGATTGATCGCCATCAACCGGATCGCCAAGGGTGAACGCATCGGCTACAACGGCACCTGGAGCTGCCCGGAGGACATGCCGGTCGGCGTCGCGGCCGTCGGCTACGGCGACGGCTATCCGCGCAGCGCCGCCAGCGGGACGCCCGTGCTGGTCGGCGACACCCGCGTGCCGCTGATCGGCCGGGTGTCGATGGACCTGATCACGCTGGACCTGCGCGACGCACCGCAGGCGAAAGTCGGCGATCGCGTCACGCTGTGGGGCGAGAGCCTGCCGGTGGAAACCATCGCCCGCCACGCCGGCACCATCAGCTACGACCTCACCTGCGGCATGACCCGCCGCGTGCTGTTCGTCGAAGACGAAAGTTGAGCGGTCCGTTGCCCCCCTGTAGGAGCGCCTCGTGCGAGCGACCGCCATGCACGGCGATGCCGCGCGGTCGCGCACAGGGTGCGCTCCTACAGGCGAAACCGGCACGCGCTGTCTCGCCCCGTGCGAGCGGGGCGGGCTAAGCTCCTCGCCTTCGACTACCGGAACACCCCATGGCCAAGGCCAAGACCGCCTACGTCTGCACCGATTGCGGCGCCGAGCACTCCAAGTGGCAGGGCCAGTGCGTCGAATGCGGCGTGTGGAACACGTTGAGCGAAGTCGTGCTGGCACCATCGACCACGGCGAAGGCCTCGGTGGGGGCACAGCGCTCCAGCTACGCCGGCAACGCAGCCGGGGCGGCCAGGGTCACACCCCTCACCGCCGTGGCTGCAACCACCGAGGCGCGCACCCACACCGGCATTGGCGAACTCGATCGCGTGCTTGGCGGCGGCCTGGTGCAGGGGTCGGTGGTGCTGATCGGCGGCGACCCGGGCATCGGCAAATCCACGTTGCTGCTGCAGATGCTGGGCACGCTGGGTGCCCACCTGGCGAGCGTGTATGTCACTGGCGAGGAGTCGCTCTCCCAGGTCGCGGCGCGGGCGCAACGTCTCGGTCTGCCGCTGGAGCCGCTGCAGGCGCTGGCGGAAACCTGCATCGAGCGCATCCTCGAACAGGCCATCGCCACGCGACCGCACGTGCTGGTGATCGACTCCATCCAGACCATCTGGACCGAGCTTCTCACCGCGGCGCCCGGCTCGGTCAGCCAGGTGCGCGAGTCGGCCGCCAAGCTGACCCGCTTCGCCAAGGAAACCGGCACGTCCGTGTTCCTGGTCGGCCACGTCACCAAGGAGGGCGGCATCGCCGGGCCGCGCGTGCTCGAGCACATGGTCGACGCGGTGCTGTACTTCGAGGGCGAGTCGGGCAGCCGCTTCCGCGTGCTGCGCGCGTTCAAGAACCGCTTTGGCGCGGTCAACGAGCTGGGCGTATTCGCCATGTCCGACAAGGGCCTGCGCGAAGTGCCCAATCCGTCGGCGATCTTCCTTTCCGCGCACGCGGGGCCGACCTCCGGCAGCGCCGTGATGGTCACCCGCGAGGGCACCCGCCCGCTGCTGGTCGAGGTGCAGGCGCTGGTCGACCAGAGCTCGCTGGGCAACCCGCGCCGCGTGGCGCTGGGCCTGGAGCAGAACCGTCTGGCCATGCTGCTGGCGGTGCTGCACCGTCACGGCGGCGTGGCGGCCTACGACCAGGACGTGTTCGTCAACGTGGTCGGCGGCATCCGCGTGCAGGAAACCGCGGCCGACCTGCCGGTGCTGCTGGCGGTGCTGTCCTCGCTGCGCGACCGTCCGCTGCCGGACAAGACCATCGCCTTCGGCGAGGTCGGCCTCTCCGGCGAGATCCGCCCGGTACCCAATGGCGAGGAGCGCCTGAAGGAAGCCGCCACGCACGGCTTCCGCAGGGCCATCGTGCCCAAGGCCAATGCGCCGAAGAAGGGCAAGGTGGGCGAAATGGAGGTCATCGGCGTGGAGCGCCTGTCCCAGGCCATCGACGCCTGCCGCGACGCCTGACGCCCGCCGGGCTCAGCCCATCTGCCTGGGTACCGGCAAGGAGGGCAGAAACCCACCCTGCGGCCGGGTCGAGTTACAGGCGCGGTAACGGTCGGTGCAGGATCACCTCCAGCACGAACTTCGTACCGAAGAAAGCCAGCACCAGCACAGCCATGCCGATCAGCGTGAGGTTGACCGCGCGGCGCCCGCGCCATCCGAAACGCCAGCGGCCGTAGAGCAGTACGCCGAACACCAGCCAGGCGACGATCGACAGCACGGTCTTGTGCACCAGGTGCTGGCCGAACAGGTTGTCCACGAACAGCGCGCCGGTTACCAGCGTAAGTGTGAGCAGGGCGAAGCCGGCAGCGATGACGCGGAACAGCAGCGTTTCCGTCAGCGTAAGCGGCGGCAGTGCACGCAACCAGGGGCCAAACTGCCTGTGGCGCAGGCCGCGTTCCTGGACCGCAAGCCCGATGGCCAGTACCGCCGCGATCGACAGAAAGCCGAAGGCCACCAGTCCGAGCGATACGTGCAGTTTTATCTGCCAGTCCATGGCGACCGGTACGGTCGGCTTCGCAAACATGTCGAAGAGGACAAACAGCGCTGCCAGCGGAAAGACCACCACGCCGAGCGCGGCAACCGGCCGGCTCAGGTTGACGAACAGCGTGAGCGCCGAGACCACGCAGGCGACCAGCGAGAGTGCCGCGAAGAAATGCAGGTCCAGCGCGCCTCGGTGCATGCCCAGCAGCACGCCGGCATGCGCCAGCACGGCCACCATCGCCACCGCCAGGGCGGGGCGTTGCCAGGCCGGCGAGGGCTTCGCCGTCCCGCGCCCGAACAGTGGCCAGGCAAGCAGGCCGACGGCGAGCAGGTAGCAGACGATGGCAGTGAGCGAGAGGGCGGGCAGCATGAGCGGGAAGTGTCGCATACGGCCAAGTCGCGTTGAACGAGCCTTTGGCGCATTTGGGTACGCCGGGCCGGTCCGGGAGGCGGGAGTGCGGAAAGCGATCCGAAGGCGCGAGCCGTTTAGGGCCGGGGACCGGGGCCTCTGATATATTGACCTGCTTGTTCCTGCCGAACCCGTAGCCCGCCATGTTCGAGTCGCTGAGCCAACGCCTCTCCACCACCGTCAACCGCCTGCGCGGGCGCGGACGGCTGACCGAGGAAAACATCCGCGAGTCCCTGCGCGAGGTGCGCATCGCGCTGCTGGAGGCGGACGTCGCGCTGCCGGTGGTGCAGGCGCTGGTCGAGCGCGTGAAGGTGCGCGCAGTCGGCCAGGAGGTGCTCAAGAGCCTCTCGCCCGGCCAGGCCCTGGTGAAGGTCGTCAGCGACGAGCTCACCAAGGTGATGGGCACGGCCAACGCCGAGCTCAGCCTCGCCCAGCAGCCGCCAGCGGTGGTGCTGATGGCCGGCCTGCAGGGCGCGGGCAAGACCACCACCGTGGCCAAGCTCGCCCGCTTCCTGACCGAGCGCAAGAAAAAGAAGGTGATGGTTGTCAGCTGCGACGTCTACCGTCCGGCGGCCATCGAGCAGCTGCGCACGCTGGCCGAGCAGGTCGGCGTGAAGTTCTTCCCGTCCGAAGCAGGGCAGAACCCGGTCGACATCGCCAGGGCCGCGATCGCTGCCGCCCGCCGCGAAGTGGTCGACGTGCTGCTGGTCGACACCGCCGGCCGCCTGCACATCGATGAAGCGATGATGGGCGAGATCAAGGCGCTGCACGCCGCGATCACGCCGGTCGAGACGCTGTTCGTGGTCGACTCGATGACTGGCCAGGACGCGGCCACCACGGCCAAGGCTTTCAGCGAGGCGCTGCCGCTGACCGGCGTGGTGCTGACCAAGACGGACGGCGATGCCCGCGGTGGTGCCGCGCTCTCGGTCCGCTACATCACCGGTCGGCCGATCAAGTTCCTGGGCGCCGGCGAGAAGACTGACGCGCTGGAGCCGTTCCACCCCGACCGCGTGGCGCAGCGCATCCTCGGCATGGGCGACGTGCTCTCGCTGGTGGAGGAGGTCGAGCGCAAGGTCGATCAGGAGAAGGCGCAGCAGCTCGCCCAGAAGGTGATGAAGGGCAAGCGCTTCGACCTGAACGACATGCGCGACCAGCTCGAGCAGATGAACAACATGGGCGGCCTGGCCGGGCTGATGGACAAGCTGCCGGGCGTGGCCAACCTGCCGGACAACGTCAAGTCCAAGGTCAACGACAACGAGATCAAGCGCATGGTCGCGATCATCGGCTCGATGACCAAGAAGGAACGCCGCCACCCCGACCTGCTCAACGGTTCACGCCGTGCCCGCGTGGCGCGCGGTTCGGGCACCCAGCCGGCCGACGTCAACCGCCTGCTCAAGCAGTACATGCAGATGGAGAAGATGATGTCCAAGCTCTCCAAGGGCGGCACCAAGGGCCTGCTGCGGCAGATGCGCGGCGCCATGAAGGGCATTGGCGGGATGGGCGGCGGCTTTCCGCCGATGAGGTGATTCGCGGTGGGGCGGGCTCTGGGAACAGGAAAGGTGCCGTTCCCGGCCAAGCCGGGCGCCTCGTTCTGGCGATGCCGTCTTGCAGGAGCCCGCGGTTGACACCCCGCTCCCCGCCAAGGTCTTCCCTTTTACCGAAATTCCACTAAAATGCCGCGTTTACCGCGCGCGGATCCCGTGCGTGCTGCCGGCGCGGCCGGCACCTCTGGAGCTTTTACTTATGGTCAAGATTCGTCTTTCGCGCGGTGGCGCCAAGGGCCGCCCGTTCTACCACGTCGTCGTGACCGACCAGCGCAACAAGCGCGACGGTCGCAGCATCGAGAACGTGGGCTTCTACAACCCGGTCGCGTCCGGCAAGGACAAGCGCCTCGAGCTCAACGTCGAGCGCGTGAACGAGTGGGTGGGCAAGGGTGCCCAGCTGACCGACAAGGTCGCCGCCCTGCTCAAGGAAGCCGGCAAGCAGCAGGCTGCTGCCTAAGCATGGATACAGCCGGTCGGCGCGTCCTGGTCGGACGCATCGTCGGGCTTTACGGCGTGCAGGGCTGGCTCAAGATCGAATCCTGGACCGAGCCTCGCACGCAGATCTTCAAGTACCAGCCCTGGCTGCTCGAAAAGGCGCCGGGCGAGGTCAGGGAAGTCGCCGGGATCAAGGGACATCCGCAGGGCAAGGGGCTGGTTTGCCAGTTGCCGGGGGTGGATGACCGCGATGCGGCGGCCGCGCTGGTCGGGCAGGACATCTACGTCGCCCGCGAGCTGCTGCCACCGCCTGGCAAGGACGAGTATTACTGGGTCGACCTCGAAGGTCTGGAGGTCGTCACCACCGAGGGCGTCGTGCTCGGACGGGTCAGCCACCTGTTCGCCACCGGCGCCAACGACGTGGTGGTGGTGAGGGACGGCACGCGCGAGCGGCTGGTGCCCTTCGTCCAGGGGACTTACGTGCGTTCGGTGGATCTTTCCGGCGGGCGCATGGTGGTGGACTGGGATCCGGAGTTCTAGCAATCGAGGATCCGATGCGCATCGACGTCGTCACGCTGTTTCCCGACTTCATGCGCCAGTGCGCTGCCGTCGGTGTGGTGGGACGCGCGCAGCAGCGCCAGTTGCTGCAGGTGGAAACCTGGAACCCGCGCGACTACGCCACCGACAACTACCGCACCGTGGACGGCCGCACCTGCGGCGGCGGACCCGGGATGGTGATGCTGATCGAACCCTTGCGGGCGGCCATGAAGGCCATGCGCGAGGCGGCGCCGGAACCGGCGCACGTGATTTACCTCAGTCCGCAGGGAGCGCGGCTGACGCAGGGCAGGGTGGAAGCGCTGGCCAAGACGCCGCGCATCGCCTTGCTCTGTGGGCGTTACGAGGGTGTGGACGAACGCCTGCTGGCGCACGAGGTCGACGAGGAGCTCTCCATCGGCGATTATGTGCTGTCCGGGGGCGAGCTGGGCGCCGCGGTGGTCATCGACGCGGTCGGCCGGTTGCAGGAGGGCGCGTTGAACGACGCGCAGTCCGCCGAGCAGGATTCGTTCTCGAACGGGCTGCTCGACTGTCCGCACTACGCGAAGCCGGTGCATGACGCACTGGGTGACGTGCCGGAGGTGCTGCTCTCCGGCGACCACGCGGCGATCCGCCGCTGGCGCCTGAAGCAGTCGCTGGGACGTACCTGGCTGCGCCGGCCCGACCTTTTGGCGCAATGCGCGCTGGACAAGACGTCCCGCGCATTGCTGGAAGAATTCCGCCGTGAGCATGCTCGACAAGAGCAGCAACGGCACGACGAAGCGGCCGTCAAGCCGCAGTAATTGCAAATTTCAATCAGGTGTTGCCATGAACAAGATCATCGAACAGTTCGAAGCCGAGCAGATCACCCGCCAGCTGCCGGAATTCGGCCCCGGCGACACCGTGGTGGTCAACGTCAAGGTGAAGGAAGGCAACCGCGAGCGCGTGCAGGCCTTCGAGGGCATCGTCATCGCCAAGCGCAGCCGCGGCCTGCATTCGGCCTTCACCGTGCGCAAGATCTCGCACGGCACCGGCGTGGAGCGCGTGTTCCAGGCGCACAGCCCGGCGATCGATTCGGTGCAGGTCAAGCGCAAGGGCAAGGTGCGCGGCGCCAAGCTGTACTTCCTGCGCGGCCTGGAAGGCAAGGCTGCCCGCATCAAGGAAGACATCGCCGCCGTGTCGGCTGCCAAGGCTGCCGCCAAGGCCGCTGCTGCCGCCGAGTAAGCGCCGGCATAGCGATCCACGAAAAACCCCCGCGGAGCAATCCGCGGGGGTTTTTCGTTGCGCGCCGGAAAGTCGGGGCCTGCAGGGGGCACATCCTGTGCGCGACCGCCCTGCAGCGGGCCGGCACAGGTCCAGCCCGGCCGGGGCTACATCAACCGCTGCGGTTCCTGCAGGAAGTTGCCCTGCACGAAATCCACGCCGCAGGCGAACAGCAGCGAGGTGCTGGTTGCATCCTCGACCCACTCGGCCACGGTCAGTCGCTTCATCTCGTGGGCCTGCACGCAGATCTCCCCGATCTTCTTCTGGTTCTCCGGATGCTGCGGCAGCTGGTTCATGTACGTACGGTCGATCTTCAGGTAGTCGGCGTCGATGTGGGTCAGCAGCTGGAACGAATTGAGGCCCGAGCCGAACTGCTCCAGCGCGAAGCGCCCGCCCATCTTCTTCCAGCGGGTGATGAACTCCTGCGCCGGGCGCAGCAGCGTCACCACCTTGCTCTCGGTCATCTCCAGCACGATCTGGCCCTGGCGCAGCCCGGCGCGCTTGAGCCGGTCTTCCAGCCAGGGCAGGAACGCGGCCTCCTGCATCGACTGCGCCGTGAGCTTGACGAAAAACGTGGTCTGCACGCCCTGGCCGTCGCGCGCCTTGAGCATTTCTATCGCGCGGTTGAGCACCCAGCGGTCGATTGCCGGAGTCAGGCCGTGTTTTTCGGCGATCGGCATGAAGAAGCCGGGCAGCACCTCGCCCTGCGGACCGTTCATGCGCAGCAGCACCTCGGAATATTCGCCCTCGGCGTCCTGCAGGCTGATCGTGTGCTGGTGGTAGAGCACGAAATTGTCCTGCTCCAGCGCCTGCTTGAGCAGCTGCAGCCAGTAACGCTCCCGCTCTTCCTCGGCCTTCTCGCGGGCGGCCGGGTCGTGCAGCTCGCTGCGACCGCCGCCCTGGCTCTGCGCGTTGCGCAGCGCCTGGCTGGCCTGGTTGAGCAGCAGCTCGGCGTTGGCGTTCTTCTCGCCCAGCAGGCTGCCGCCGATGCTGGCGGTGACCGTAATGGAACGGGTGCCGGCATCGAAGATGTCGCTGGCGATGGACTGCAGCACGCCGTCGATCCACTGCTTGATCGACTCGTCGCTGCGCGAATCGAGCATCACGCCGATGGTGTGCTCGGCCAGCAGGCCGGCCATGTCGGACTCGCCCAGCAATGCGCTGATGCGGCCCGCGAACGCCGCCAGCAGCTCATCGGCCTGGCCCAGGCCGATGCCGGCGACGATGGTCTGCCAGTTGTCCGGTTCGATCAGCAGCAGGGTCTGGCCCTTCTTGCCCTTGGCCGCGGCGGCCACGGATTCGTCGATGGTCTCGAGCGTGCGGGCGCGATTGAACAGGCCGGTGACCGGGTCGCGCTGCAGTTGTTCGATCAGCGCCGGGTCGACCTGCTGGCGGCGGAACACGATCTGCAGGCAGGGTTCGCCCTCGAAGGTGGCGCCGGCGAACTCGACCGTGGCCTTGAAGGTGCTGGCGTCGGCGCGACGCGCCTGCAGCTCCACCTGGTTGGCCGCCTTTTCCTTGCGGGAGTGGGCGCGCAGCAGGTTCTTGAACGCTTCGGCGTCGGCGGTGCCGATCATGTCCAGCACCGGCAGCCCGAGCAGGTCGTCGAATTCCTCGTAGCCGAAGGTTTCAAGGTAGGCGCGGTTGGCGCGCACGTGCATGCCTTCGTGCACGTAGGCAATGGGGTCGGTGGAGGAGTCGAGCAGGGCGTCGCAACGGCGCTCGGACTCGCGCAGCGCGGCTTCCAGCAGGCGTACCTGGCGGCGTGTGTGCAGCGACTCGAACTCGCGCTGCAGCACCGCGATCAGCTGCTTGGGCTGGGTGCGCAGCGCGGTGCCGCGCACGCCGCCGGCGAACATCTCGGCCACGCTATGGGTGTCGAGCTGGTTGACCAGCGCCAGCAGTGCCACGTCGCGGCCGTGCGCGTCCAGCAGGTGGGCGACCTCGCGCAGCTCCAGGCCGGCGGCGGGATCGAACAGCACAATGTCCGGCTCCAGCTCGTCCAGTGCCGCCTGCACCTGGTCGGCCTGGGTCGCCCGCGCCGGGCGGACCGCGATGCCGGCGTTGCGCAGCAGGCTGATGATCTGTTCGGCATCCTCGACCGATTTTTCGACGAAGAGGATCTTGATGACGGAGTCTTTTTTCATTGAGCCCTGGCGGCTGCCCGTGGATCGGCCGGATCGCTGGCGCCCCTCGCCGCGACCGGAAGGCGAGCCGGTTCCAGCCGTTCACCTTCCATCCACGGTTTGTAACGGATTCCCCCCGGGAGCGCCAGCGGCAAGTCGCACAAAGGCAACGCCCGCCTCATCCGGCGGCTCGCATTGTCACAGCGGGCGCTTGGAAGCGTCCCCGGCGACCTCGCGCACCAGCCGAGGTACCAGGTAGCCGGGGAGGTGCTGGCGCAGGTCCTCGACCAGGGCCAGGGCGCGCGCATCGTCCACTTCGAAATGGGCCGCGCCCTGCACGCGGTCGAGCTGATGCAGGTAGTAGGGCAGCACGCCGGCGGCGAACAGTCGCTCGGACAGCGCTGCCAGCGTGTCGGCCTCGTCATTGATCCCGCGCAGCAGCACCGACTGGTTTAGCAGCGTGGCGCCGGCCTGGCGCAAGGCCGCGCAGGCGGCGTCCACGCCGGCGTCGAACTCGTTGGCATGGTTGGCGTGCAGCACCACGACCTTCTGCAGCGGCAAAGCTTCCAGCCAGGCCAGGAATGGCCCGTCGATGCGCTCGGGCAGCACCACCGGCAGGCGGGTGTGGATGCGCAGGCGGGTCACCTGCGGCAGGTTGGCCAGCCCACGGCCGAGCTCTTCCAGCTTCGAGGTCGCCAGGGCGAGCGGGTCGCCGCCGGACAGGATCAGCTCACTGATCGACGGGTCGGCCTTCAGATGGGCCAGCGCCTGCTTCCATTGCCCGGCCGCGGCGATCTCTTCGCCGTAGGGGAAGTGCCGCCGGAAGCAGTAGCGGCAGTTGATCGCGCAACTGCCGCTGGCGATCAGCAGCGCGCGGCCGTGGTACTTGTGCAGCACGCCCTGCGCCTCGCGCGCGGCCAGGTCGCCCACGGCATCGGCGACGAAACCGGCCACATAGTCCAGTTCGGCCAGTTGCGGCAGCACCTGCAGCAGCAACGGGTCGCGAGCATCACCCGGGCGCATGCGCGCCACGAAACCCCGCGGCACCCGCAGCGCGAAGCCGGCATCGGCCGGCGGCAGCCGATCGGCCAGGTGCGCGAGTCCCACGGCATCGAGCAACTCGCCGGCGTCGGTGATCGCGTTCCGCCACAGCTCGCGCCAGTCGGGCAGGGTCGGCGATAGGCGGGCGGCGGGGCTTGCGGTTATCATGGTGGGCCTTGAGGCGGGCTTCGGGCCCGTGCAAACCCCTATTTTAGCCGCCGGAACGGCGGTGTTTACCTCTGGAGCAGAAAGCGCATGGCGACCGCCGGTCTCAACGACGTCAAGAAGGGTATGAAGATCCTTCACAACAACGACCCGTGGGTCATCACCGACGCCGACTTCATCAAGCCCGGCAAGGGCCAGGCGTTCACCCGCATCTTCATCCGCAACCTGAAGACGGGCCGCACCACCGAGCAGACCATGAAGTCGTCCGACTCGTTCGAGGTCGCCGACGTCACCGATACCGACATGCAGTTCCTCTACTCCGACGGCGAGTTCTGGCACTTCATGCAGCAGGAAACCTTCGAGCAGCACCAGGCCACGAAGGCGGGCGTGGGCGATGCCGCGAAGTGGCTCAAGGGCGAGGAAGAGTGCGTGGTGACGCTGTTCAACGGCGAGATCATCACCGTGCAGGCGCCGAACTTCGTCGAGCTGAAGATCACCGAGACCGATCCGGGCGTCCGTGGCGACACCTCCGGCGGCGGCGGCAAGCCGGCCACGCTGGAAACCGGCGCCGTGGTGCGCGTGCCGCTGTTCGTGGGCACCGACGAGGTGATCAAGGTCGACACCCGCACCGGCGAGTACGTCAGCCGCGTCGGCAAGTAAGCGCCGCTGCAGCAAGCCCGACGGCACGGCAGCGCAGGCGCCGTGCCGTTTTCGTTCCACCGCCACACGAGACCGCGATGACTGAAGCCACCACCGAGATCGACCTCCTCATCGAAGCCCGCTGGGTGGTTCCCGTCGAGCCGCATGCGGTCGTGCTGGAGCACCACGCGGTGGCTATCCACGGTGGTCAGATCAAGGCGGTGCTGCCGATCGCGGAAGCCCGCGACCTGTACATGCCACGCGAGCGGGTGGAGCTTTCCGAGCACGCGCTGATCCCCGGCCTGGTCAACAGCCACACGCACAACCCCATGACGCTGCTGCGCGGGCTGGCCGACGACCTGCCGCTGATGACCTGGCTTCAGCAGCACATCTGGCCGGCCGAGGCGAAGGTGATCGGGCCGGAGTTCGTGCGCGACGGCGTGGAACTGGCGGTCGCCGAGATGCTGCGCGGGGGCACGACCTGCGCCAACGAGAACTACTTCTTCCCCGACGTGATCGGCGCGACCTACCGGCGGCTGGGTTTCCGCGCCGTGGTCGGCCTGCCGGTGATCGAGTTCCCGACCGCCTGGGCCAAGAGCCAGGACGAATATTTCGAGCGTGCCGGCGAAGTGCACGACAGCTTCCGGGCCGACGGGCTGGTCGGTACGGCATTCGCCCCGCATGCGCCTTATACGGTGTCGGACGGGAGTTTCGAGCGCATCCGCGTGCTGGCCGACCAGCTCGATATCCCCGTCCACTTGCACCTGCACGAGACCGCGCACGAGGTCGAGGAAGAGAAGAAGAAATCCGGCCTGCGCCCGTTCCAGCGCCTGCAGAAGCTGGGCCTGGTCAACGATCGCCTGATCGCCGTGCACATGACCCAGCTCACCGAGGGCGAGATCGCCGCCTGCGCGGAAGCGGGCGTATCGGTGGTGCATTGCCCCGAGTCCAACCTCAAGCTCGCCTCCGGCTTCTGTCCGGCGGAGAAACTGCGCCGCGCTGGCGTCAACGTGGCAATCGGCACCGACGGCTGTGCCTCGAACAACGACCTGGACATGGTCGGCGAGATGCGTACCGCGGCGCTGCTCGCCAAGGCGGTCGCCTCCGACGCAGCGGCATTCGATGCGGCATACGCTCTGCGTGCGGCCACGCTCAATGGCGCCAAGGCCATGGGCCTGGATGCCCGCATCGGCTCGATCGAGCCGGGCAAGCAGGCCGATCTCGCTGCCGTGCGGCTGAGCGACATCGAGACGCAGCCGCTGTTCCACGTCGCCTCGCAGCTGGCCTATGCCGCCGGGCGCCACCAGGTGACCGACGTGTGGATCGCCGGGCGCCGCAAGCTGGCGGCGCGTGAACTGGTCGACCTCGATCCGGCGGCGATCCTGGCCAAGGCACATGCCTGGCGCGAGCGCATCGCCGCGTTTTCGTAAGGAGCCCGCGTGAACCTCTATCTCGTCATGGTCATGCGCCGCCCGCAGTTCGACCCGGCGGTGGTGCCGGCGCACCAGCGCTTTCTCGACGAACTGCGCACGCAAGGCCGCGTGGAGCGCTCGGGCCCGTTCGGCGACAAGTCCGGCGGCGCCTACCTGCTGCGCGCGACGGACCTGGCCGAGGCGCAGGCCATCGCCCACCGCGACCCGACACACGTCAGCGGCGGTTGGGAAGTGACGGTGTACGAATGGCAGGCCCACTAGCCTTGGCGCGCGTGCGTCCCGAGCGAAGCGAAATCGAAGGACCTTTTCCGATGAGCGAAACCACCACCAACGTCAGCCGCGACGAAATCGCCCGCTTCGACAAGCTGGCCGCGCGCTGGTGGGATCCCGACGGCGAATCCCGCCCGCTGCACGACCTCAATCCCGTGCGCGCCGCCTACGTCGCTGCCCGCGTGGACCTGCGCGACGCGAAGGTGGCCGACGTCGGCTGCGGTGGCGGCCTGCTCAGCGAGGCGCTGGCCCGCCATGGCGCGAGGGTCACCGGCATCGACCTGGGCGAGAAAGTCATCGAGGTCGCGAAGCTGCACTTGTTCGAGTCCGGGTTCCAGGTCGACTACCGCGTGCAATCCTCCGCCGCACTCGCCGCCAGCGAGCCGGAAAGCTTCGACGCGGTCTGCTGCATGGAGCTGATCGAGCACGTGCCCGACCCGGTCGCGCTGGTGAACGACCTGGCCGCGATGCTCAAGCCCGGCGCGCGCCTGTTCATGTCCACCCTCAACCGCACCCCGGCCGCGTTCGGCGCGGCGATCCTCGGCGCGGAGTACGTGATGCGCCTGCTGCCGCGCGGCACCCATCACTACGCGCAATTCCTCAAGCCCTCCGAGCTGGGCCGCCTGCTGCGCCACGCCGGGCTGGAGCTGGAGGACGTTTCCGGCCTGGCCTACAACCCGCTCACGCGCAAGGCCTCGTTGAGCCGCATTACCGCGGTCAACTACCTGTTGTGCGCGCGCAGGCCGGCATGAAGCCGCTGCCGAACATCATCGAGGGCGTGCTGTTCGACCTCGACGGCACGCTGCTCGACAGCGCTCCGGACCTCTACGCCGCGCTCGAGCGCCAGTGCGGGGAAGAGGGCACGCCGGTGCCGCCCTACGGGCCGGTGCGCGAGGTGGTCTCGCGTGGCGCGCGGGCGGTATTGCGCTGCGCTTTCGGGCACCTGGGCGAGCCCGCGGTGGAGGCGCGCGTGGAGCGCTACCTGGCGCTGTACGAAGAAGTCATGGGCCAGGCCACGCACCCGTTCGAAGGCATCGAGCCGATGCTTGCCCAACTCGACGCCGCCGGCGTGCGCTGGGGCATCGTCACCAACAAGGCCGGGTTCCTCACCAATGAACTGCTCAGGCGGATCGGCTGGGACGGCCGCGCGGCGGCGGTGGTCAGTGGCGACACCCTGCCGGTGAAGAAGCCCGACCCGGCGCCCGTGCGCCTGGCCTGCGCGCGCGCGGGCATCGATCCGGCGCGCAGCCTGTTCGTCGGCGACGACCGCCGCGACGTCATGGCCGGTGCCGCCGCCGGGCTCTACACCGTCGCGGTGGCCTGGGGTTACCTCGACGGCGGCGATCCGCGCGAATGGAACGCCGACGCCGTGCTGGACACGCCCGCGCAGTTCGCCCTTTGGCTGCGCCGCGGCCAGGCGGTGGCGTGATGGACGCCAGCCACGACGCCCTGCAGAGCTACGTGGACAAATGGCTTGCCGCGCAGCCGGCGCAACGCGTGGCGCTGGCCTTCGTCGATCCCGCGCGCCACCCTGGCCATATCGCGCTGGCCGCGCTGGAGCAGGAGCTGCTCGCGGCCGCCTACGGCATCCGCGAGCCGCACGTGGCCGCCACCAAGCTCAACTGGTGGGCGGAGGAACTGGCCCACGCCGCGGAAACCGGCGGGCGCCATCCGCTGACCCAGGTGCTGTTCGACGACGACCGTGCCACGCGCATGGGCAGCGAACGCTGGCTGGCTCCGGTGCTGGCGGCAATGGCCCAGCTCGAGGAGGGCACGGCGGCCGACTTCACCGCCCAGCTGGCGGCCGCTTCGCAACTGCATGGCGCGCTGGCGGCGCTGGAGACGGCCTGGTGGTTTGGCGAGGCCGCTTCGCCGGAGCGCGCGGCGCGGCTTGCCGCGCTGGGCCACCTGCTGCACGCGCTGCGCCGCCTGGATGACGATGCCGAACGCGACCGACTACCCCTGCCGATGGCGTCGCTGGCGCGTCACGGCCTGAGCCGCGACCAGTTGCGTCGCGCCGGCACCGCGCGCAACGCGGCCGTACGCGACCAGTTGGGGGAACTCACTGCCGCCTGGCGCGAAACCTCGCGATTGCCTGGGCCGCTCAGCGTGTTCCGCGCGATCGAGTCACGCGAGGGCGAGCGCCTGGTACGGCACGCGGCCGGCGCCGACGAACCGTTGCAGGCCCTGCAGCGCGCCCGTCCCTCCGGCGGCCTGGCGACGACATGGGCCGCCTGGCAGGCCGCGCGACGGTGGCGCCGCGCGGTCGCCGCCTGACCAGACCGCGGACGGGGTCGCCGGGCACTCAACACAGCGTTTCCGCAGCGTGCCTGTTGCCCCCGCGCGCGCTGCCCCAAAATAGAAAGCCGCACGGCGCCCCCGCCTGCCGCAAGGACAACCCATGCACAGCCACGAAAACACCGCCCGCCTGCTGCCCGACGTCGCCGTCCAGGCGCAGCCGCACCTGGCCGGTGCGCTGGACTGGGTGGGCATGGACGGCATCGAAGTACCGGTGCGCTTCGACGCCGGCGACGGCAGCGTGGAGCGCGCCAGCGCGCAGGTGGGCGCCTTCGTCAACCTGACCCGGCCGGACAAGCGCGGTATCCACATGTCGCGCCTCTACCTGCTGGTCGACCGCCACCTGAGCGCCAGGCCGCTGGACGCGGGGATGATCGAAGCGCTGCTGCATGCGTTTCTGGAATCCCACAGGGACCTTTCCGACCGCGCGCGCATCAGCATCCGCTTCGACCATCTGGTCCGCCGGCCCGCATTGCGCAGTGACAACAGCGGCTGGCGCGCCTATCCGGTGTCCATCGAGGCGAGCCTTTCCGCCGAAGGCTTCCAGCTCGAACTCGGAACCGAGGTGGTCTACTCCTCGACCTGCCCGGCGTCGGCCGCGCTGTCGCGGCAGATGATCCAGGAACAGTTCGCCCGCGACTTCGACCCCGCACAACCGCTGGACCATGCCGCGATCATGGCGTGGCTGGGCAGCGAGCAGGGCATCGTCGCCACGCCGCACGCGCAGCGCAGCGTCGCGCGGTTGCTGGTGCGGCTGGCCGACGGCGAGGGCTTCAACCTCATCTCGACCCTGGACCGTGTCGAGCAGGCGCTCGGCACCCCGGTGCAGACGGCGGTCAAGCGCGAGGACGAACAGGCCTTCGCGCTGGCCAATGGCGGCAACCTGATGTTCTGCGAGGATGCCGCGCGACGCATCCAGAAGGCGCTCGACGCCGACCCGCGCATCGCCGACTTCCACGTGCGCCTGGAACACCAGGAAAGCCTGCACCCGCACGATGCCGTGGCCTACGCCAGCAAGGGCGTGCCCGGCGGCTACGGCTCGGCGGCTTAGCCCCGTTTCGCTTCTGCCGGCCAACGCTCGCCGGGCTCAGTGTTCCTCGTGGGAGCGGCAGCGGGCGAAGTGGAAATGCTCGGGCACCGGGTCCTCCCCGCCCGTACACAACGGCTGGCAACGCAGGATGCGCCACAGCGCCAGCGCGCTGCCCCGGAGGGAACCGAAGCGCACGATGGCAATCCGTGCATAATCGGAACAGCTGGGGTGGAAGCGGCAACGCTGACCCAGCAGGGGGCTCAGCAAGCGTTTGTACGCGCGAAGCAGGAGGAGCAGGAATCGGGTCACTTTCGTTCACGCAGCCCAAACGGGTAGCGGCATGTAGTGGCTTGAAGTATTCCAGATGCCTGTTGATGGTGTAAGACGCATGGGCTATAACACCCGGCCGCCACGGCCAAAACGGTGAAGGGATATGGCGAAAACGACGCGTAGTTCGACCGCCGCCAAGGCGCAGAAAGGGAAGGCTGCGGGCAAGGCGAAAGAAGCCAAGACGAGCAAGCCCAAAGTCGCTGCTGCCAGTGCCCGGGCCGGCAAGAGCGCTACCGCCAAAAAGGCTGCGCCAGCCCGCAAGCCGGCCGCCAAGCCGGCGTCGGCGAAAAAGCCCGTTGCGCGCAAGCCGGTGGCCGGCAAGGCCGCTGCGAAGCCCGTGGCCAAGTCTGCTACCAAGTCCGCCAGCAAGACCGTGGCAAAGAAGGCTCCGGCCAGGAAGGCACCTGCCGCCAAGGCACCTGCCAGCAAGCAGGCTGCGCGCAAGCCGGCCCCTGCGGTGAAGAAGGCCCCGGCCGCCACCAAGGCCAGGCCGCAGCCGAAGGGCGCGACCACGAAGGTTGCCAGGCCGCAACCGAAAGCCGCGTCGAAGAAAACGGCAAAACCGGCAGCCAAGGCGGCTCCGAAGAAGACCGCACCCGCCAGGCCGGTGGCCAAGCCTGCCAAGAAGGCCGCCAGCCCCAAGCCTACCGGCACTGCCGCGCCCAAGCCGTACAAGATCGTCAGCAAGCCGGAAGCCAAACCCGCCAAGCCCGCGGCCGTCCGGCCCGCGTCGCCGGCAGTCGCGGCCAAGCAAACATCTCCATCACCCGCCGTTGCGCCCATGAAGGGCAAAGTGGCGAGTGCCGTCGCCATGGTGACCCCACGCGTGGCCACGGCCACCGCGCGCCATACCCCACTCAAGAAACAGAAGACCCCGCAGTCCTCAATGAATAATTCCGCTACAACTCTCGACAATGGCGTGACCCGCGAGGATGGCCGTTACGCCCTGCCTTCCACCATCAATATCGACCTGCCGAAGGGTTACCGTCCCTCGAACGACGAGGAGTACATGAACCCCAGGCACCTCGCCTACTTCCGCAACAAGCTGCGGGACTGGCGCGACCAGCTCGTCGAGGAATCGCGCCAGACGATGGAGAACCTGCGTGACGAGGTGCGCGACGTCGGCGACGAGGCCGAGCGTGCGACCCGCGAAACGGAGAACTCGCTCGAGCTGCGCACCCGCGACCGTTACCGCAAGCTGATCTCCAAGATCGACAAGGCGCTGCGCCGGATCGAGGAGGGCCGTTACGGTTACTGCGAGGAAACCGACGAGGAGATCGGCCTGGAGCGCCTGGACGCCCGCCCGATCGCCACGCTGTCGCTCGACGCGCAGGAACGTCGCGAGCATCTGCAGAAGCAGATGGGCGACTGAGGTCGGCGCTCCGATCGAAACGAAGCCCCGCGTCCTGCGGGGCTTCGTGTTTCAGGAGGGCAGAATCCCGTGCAGGAGCGCACCTGTGCGCGCCAGCCATGCGTCGTCGCGGTCGCGCACAGGTGCGCTCCTGCAGAAATCTTGGCCCGCCACTCACCTCGACGTCGGAATAAGAAAACCCTGCGGCTTCTCTCGGCAAGGAGGTCCCGTGTAGGAGCGCACCCGTGCGCGACCGCCATGCGCCGCGGTCGCGCACAGGTGCGCTCCTACAGCAAACCCCGGCCCGGCACTCACCTCGACGTGCGGAATCCCGATGTGTCCATCGGTCTGGAAGAGAAGCCCTGCGGCTTCTCTCGGGCAAGGAGGCCCCATGCAGGAGCGCACCCGTGCTGCCATGCGCCGCGGTCGCGCACCGGGTGCGCTACTCCTACAGAGATCGTCGTATCAGGCCAGCGCCTGCGCCGCGTAACCCTTGAGTTTGGCCAGCATGGCGGTCAGACCATTGGAACGGGTCGGCGAGAGGTGCTTCGCCAGCCCGATCGACTGCACGAACGCTGGCTCCGTCGCGACGATCTCGGCCGCGGGACGATCGGAATACACGCGCAGGACCAGGGCAATGAGCCCGGAGACGATCGCCGAGTCGCTGGTCGCCACGAAGTGCATCTTGGCCGCGTCGCCGCTGGGCACCAGCCACACCATCGACTGGCAGCCGTGCACGCGGTGCTCCTCGGTCTTGCACTCCTCGGGGAAGGGCGGCAACTGCTTGCCCAGGTCGATCAGGTATTGGTAGCGCTCGGACCAGTCGCCGAAGAAGGCGAACTCTTCGGCGATGTCCTGCTGCGCCTGTTCGGCGCTCGGGGTAGTGGTGTTCATGCGTCCATTATCGCGCGGGCGGCGTAGGGTGGGCTGAAGCCCACCCTACGCAGGTTCAACTCTTCTGGATGCTCCAGCGCGTGCCTTGCGCGCCGTCTTCGATCACTACGCCCATGGACGACAGCTCGTTGCGGATGGCGTCGGCGCGAGCGAAGTCGCGGGCCGCGCGGGCAGCGTGGCGCTCCTCCAGCAAGGCTTCGACGCGGGCTGCATCCACGACATCGTCGCCGGGCTTGAACCATGCCTCCGGCTCCTGCTGGAGCAGACCGAGCAGCGCGCCACCGCCGAGCAGCGCAGCCTTGGCGTCGGCATTGCCGTTCTGCCGCGCCGCGTCGGCGAGCAGGGCCAGTTCGGCCAGCGCCTGCGGGGTGTTGAGGTCATCGCATAGCGCCGCTTCCACCCGTACGGGTACCGGCAGCTCGCCCTCGACGCGCAGGTCGGCCAGGTCGCGCAGCACGCGGTACCAGCCGTCCAGCGTGCTCACTGCCTGCGTGAGCGCGGCGTCGGACCAGTCCAGCGGCTGCCGGTAATGGCCGCGCAGCAGCAACAGGCGCAGCGCCTCGGGCGGGTGACGCTTGAGCAGTTCGTGCACCAGCAGCACGTTGCCCAGCGACTTGGACATCTTGCGCCCGTCGAAGGTGAGCATGCCGTTGTGCAGCCACCAGCGCGCGAACACCTCGCCGCCATGGGCGCAGGTGGACTGGGCGATCTCGTTCTCGTGGTGCGGGAAGGTCAGATCCACGCCACCGGCATGGATGTCGATCGTCGTGCCCAGGTGCGCCGCGCTCATCGCGGAGCATTCGATGTGCCAGCCCGGGCGGCCGCGGCCCCAGGGGCTGTCCCAGCCCGGCAGTTCAGGCGTGGAGGGCTTCCACAGCACGAAATCGGTCGGGTTCTTCTTGTACGGCGCCACCTCGACACGCGCGCCGGCGATAAGTTCGTCGGTATCGCGGCCGGAGAGCTGGCCGTAGGCGGCGTAGGTCCCGACGTCGAACAGCACGTGTCCCTCCGCCGCGTAGGCGTGGCCGTTGGCGATCAGCGCTTCGATCATCGCGATGATCTGGCCGATATGCGCCGTGGCGTGCGGCTCGATGTCCGGCGGCGCGATGCCCAGCGCCGCCATGTCCTCGCGGTAGGCGGCCGTGAAGCGGTCGGTGATCGTGCCGATCGGCGTGCCCTGGGCCAGCGCCGCGGCGTTGATCTTGTCGTCCACGTCGGTGATGTTGCGGGCGTAGACCACGTGCGGGTAATGCCGGCGAAGCAGCCGCACCAGCACGTCGAACACCACCGGGCCGCGCGCATTGCCGATGTGCACGTAGTTGTAGACCGTCGGCCCGCACAGATACATGGTCACCCGCTGCGGATCGAGCGGCACGAAGGTGTCGGTGCGGCGGGTGAGGCTGTTGTAGAGGGTGATCGGCATCGGACGTGTCGGTGGCGCGGCCAAGCCGCGCATCTTAGCAGGCCACCTCATGCCCCCTCTCCCAGCCCGGGAGAGGAGTGGGGTGACGGGCCGGGGCTCGCGGGAGAAATGGGAAGCGCGGGTTCTCCCCAGGAAGCCGACAGACGCTGAACGGACTCAACCCCGTCGGTCATCCCCCAGGAGCTCTAAGCGTTGATTCAGCGTGAATTTGTTGCAATGACAATCGCGCAGAAGCGCTTTTCGGACCATGCTGGAGGTCCCATGAACAAGATGTTGCTCCCTGTCCTCGCGCTCGTCCTCGCCACCGGCGCCGTGCAGGCGCAGGACGGTCGTTACGCCGAAGGCGACGATGCCAACACGCACTACGGCTGGGCCGACGTGTTGAGGGTCGATCCGGTGTACGGCGTCGCCCGCACCGAAGTACCGCGGCAGGAGTGCTACGACGAGCCGGTCGTGCGTCGCGAGGGCGGCGGCAATACCACCGCCGGGACCGTGCTGGGCGCGGTGATCGGCGGCGTGCTCGGCAACACCGTCGGCAAGGGCGATGGCCGCAAGGCGGCCACGGTCGCCGGCGCGGTGGCCGGCGGCGCGGTCGGCCACGGCGTGGCCGGTCGGGGCGGGCGAGAGTACGACGACACGGTCACCCGCTGCCGTCAGGTCAGCTCGGTCAGCGAGCAGCGCCGTCTGATGGGCTACGACGTCGAATACCGCTACCACGGCGACGTTTACGTCTCGCGCCTGAATTACGACCCGGGCGAGCGCCTGAGGGTGCGCGTCAGCGTGGCGCCTGCCGAATAACGGGCGCAGCTCTCGCAAACCGCCGCCTTCAGGGCGGCGGTTTTATTTTGGACGTCCGTTCGTATGGACGTCCAGAAAAAGTTGTTGCGCCGCCACAGGAATGCCGGCATGATGCCGGCTCCCTACCCGGAAGTCCCATGTCCGCAGCCGTCTACACCGCTACCGTGCTCACCAGTGCCCGCATGGCCGCTGGCATGACCTCGCGTGCGCGCCGACCGCTGGTCCGACATTCGGCCGGGTAGGCTGTCGCTGCACGCGCATCAAGCGCAACGACGAACAAACCCGGCCACCGCGCCGGGTTTTTTGTTGCATGGAACTCGTCGCGGTCCACCCAGACCCAGTACTTGTGCGCAGGTCGATCTGCGCAGAAGCAAAAGCGGCCATCCGTGGCCGCACTCCTCAAAGGAGCTTCCAGCATGGCCCTTCGACACTTCCTCACCACCCAGGATTACAGCCGCGCAGAGATCGACGCCCTGCTGGAGCAGGCTGCCGCATTCAAGCGTTCGCCGCGCGGCCAACAGCTGGCCGGCAAGTCCATCGCGTTGCTGTTCTTCAATCCCTCGATGCGTACGCGCACGAGCTTCGAGCTGGGTGCATTCCACCTCGGCGGCCACGCGATCGTGCTCTCGCCCGGCAAGGACGCGTGGCCGATCGAATTCGAAGCCGGCACCGTGATGGACGGTGAAGCGGAAGAACACATCGCCGAGGTGGCGCGGGTGCTCAGCCGTTACGTCGACCTGATCGCCGTGCGCGCCTTCCCCAAGTTCCAGGACTGGGCGGTCGACCGCGACGACCGCGTCATCAAGGCTTTTGCCCGCTATGCCACCGTGCCGGTGATCAACATGGAAACGATCACCCATCCCTGCCAGGAGCTCGCACACGCGCTGGCACTGAAGGAACACCTGGGCGATCTGCAGAACAGGAAGTACGTCCTCACCTGGACCTACCATCCCAAGCCGCTGAACACGGCCGTCGCCAACTCGGCGCTGCTGATCGCCACCAAGCTCGGCATGGACGTGACCCTGTTGTGCCCGACGCCCGAATACGTGCTGGACGAGCGCTACATGGAGGCCGGCCGGCAGAACGCTGCCAGCAGCGGCGGCTCGCTGAAAGTCAGCCACGACATCGAGGAGGCCTACAGCGGCGCCCACGTGGTCTACGCCAAGAGCTGGGGCGCACTGCCGTACTTCGGCCGCTGGGAGCAGGAAAAGCCGATCCGCGAGGCGCACCGGCACTTCATGGTGGACGAGGCCAAGATGGCGCTCACCGACCATGGCCTGTTCAGCCATTGCCTGCCATTGCGCCGCAACGTCAAGGCGACCGATGCGGTCATGGTCGCCCCGTATTGCATCGCCATCGACGAAGCGGAAAACCGCCTGCACGTGCAGAAGGCCGTGATGGCCTCGCTGCTTGAGCAGCAGGGAATCGGGAATAGGAAATAGGGAATCGTTCCAGAGCTGTCCACCCATCTTCAATTCACGAGTGCCACCATGTCCAACGCTTCTACGATTCCCGATTCCCGATTCCCGATTGACGGCTCCAAGGACATCGTCCTCGCCTTCTCCGGCGGCCTCGACACCAGCTTCTGCGTGCCCTACCTCAAGGAACAGGGGTGGAACGTGCACACCGTGTTCGCCGACACCGGCGGCGTGGACGCCGAGGAGCGCGCCTTCATCGAACACCGCGCACACGAGCTGGGCGTAACCAGCCACCGCACCGTCGACGGCGGCCCCGCCATCTGGAACGGTTTCGTCAAACCGTTCGTCTGGGCGGGCGAGGGTTACCAGGGCCAGTACCCGCTGCTGGTGTCCGATCGCTACCTGATCGTGGAAGCGGCGCTCGCGCGTTGTGCCGAACTGGGTACCAACGCCATCGCGCACGGCTGCACCGGCATGGGCAACGACCAGGTGCGCTTCGATCTGGCCGTGAAGGCGCTGGGCGACTACCGCATCGTGGCGCCGATCCGGGAAATCCAGAAGCAGCACACGCAGACGCGCGCCTACGAGCAGAAGTACCTGGAAGAGCGCGGCTTCGGCGTGCGCGCCAAGCAGCAGGCGTACACCATCAACGAGAACCTGCTCGGCGTGACCATGTCCGGCGGCGAGATCGACAAGTGGCAGGCGCCCGGCGAGGGAGCGCGCGGCTGGTGCAAGCCGCGCGCTCAATGGCCGTCCGAACCGCTGGCGGTGAAGCTCGGCTTCGAGCGCGGCGAGGCGGTGAGCCTCGACGGCGAGCGCCTGCCGGGGCATCAACTACTGGCCAAGCTCAATGCGCTGTTCGCGCGCTATGGCGTGGGCCGCGGCATGTACACCGGCGACACCACCATCGGGCTCAAGGGACGGATCGTGTTCGAAGCGCCGGGCTTGATCGCGCTGCTGACCGCGCACCGCGCGCTGGAGGAGGCGGTGCTTTCCAAGCAGCAGAACCGCTTCAAGCCCGAGGTGGCGCGCAAGTGGGTCGAGGTGGTCTACGAAGGCTTCTTCCACGATCCGCTGAAGACCGACCTGGAAGCCTTCCTGGCCTCGAGCCAGGCGACCGTCGACGGCGTCGTGTCGCTGCAGACCCACGGCGGGACGGTCGAGGCGGTGGCGGTGGAGTCGCCGAACATCCTCAACGCCAAGGGCGCCACCTACGCGCAGTCGGCCGACTGGGGCGTGGAGGAGGCCGAGGGCTTCATCAAGCTGTTCGGCATGAGCTCGACGCTGTGGGCGGAAGTGAACCGGAGCGCGAAGGGATGAGCAACACGCTCGCCACCCCTTCGCTCGGGGAAAGCGTTGGCCCTTGCGGGAGCACGGCATGAGCGCGTTGCTGGATGCCACGCTGGACCACCTGCGCGCGCTGGTCGCCTTCGACACGCGCAACCCGCCGCGGGCCATCGGCACGGGCGGGATCTTCGACTACCTGCGTTCGCAGTTGCCCGACTTCGGGGTGACGTTGACCGATCACGGCGGCGGCGCCGTGACCCTGCATGCCGTGCGCGGCCAGCCCCGGCTGCTGTTCAACGTCCACCTGGACACCGTGCCGGACTCGCCGGCGTGGAGCGCCGATCCGCACGGGCTCCGCATCGAGGGTGATCGCGCGATCGGCCTGGGCGCCTGCGACATCAAGGGGGCGGCCGCGGCGCTGCTGGCGGTGGCAAAGGCCACCGACGGTCCGCTGGCGCTGCTGTTTTCCACCGACGAGGAAGCCAACGATGCGCGCTGCGTCGCCGGCTTCCTGCGCGCTTTCCCCGCGTTCCCGGCAAGCCCTTACGAAGCCGTGATCGTGGCCGAGCCCACGCGCGGCGAGGCGGTGCTGGCACACCGCGGCATCCAGTCGGTACTGATGCGCTTCGCAGGCCTGGCCGGCCATGCGTCGGGCGAGCAGAAGCCGACCGACAGCGCGCTGCACCAGGCGGTGCGCTGGGGTGCGGCGGCACTCGATTTCGTCGCTGCACAGTCGCACGAACGCTTCGGTGGACTGACCGGACTGCGCTTCAACATCGGCCGCTTGGAAGGCGGCATCAAGGCCAACATGGTCGCACCGGCTGCCGAGGTGCGCTTCGGCTTCCGCCCGCTGCCGACCATGGAGCCCGACCGCTTGCTCGAAGGTTTCCGCAGCCTGGGCGATGCCGCACCGGCGCACTTCGAGGAAACCTTCCGTGGCAACTCGTTGCCCGCTGGCGACACCGCGAGCGCTGAAGCAAGGCGCCTGGCAGCGCGCGACCTGGCGGACGAGCTGGAGATCCCCGTCGGCAATGCGGTCGACTTCTGGACCGAGGCTGCGCTGTTTTCCGCCGCCGGTTACACGGCGTTCGTCTATGGGCCGGGCGATATCGCGCAGGCGCACAGCGCCGACGAATGGGTTGCCCTGGACCAGCTCCAGCACTACGCAGAAACCCTCTACCGGATCGTCAGCCGTGGAAACGCATAAGCACACCCGCCAAACCATCGTCCGCCTGCTTTCGGCAATGGGCAGCGCGAAGGAAATCCAGCAGTATCTCAAGCGCTTCTCGCAGGTCGACGCCAAGCGCTTCGCGGTAGTGAAAGTCGGCGGCGCCGTGCTGCGCGACGACCTGCCGGCGCTCGCCTCCTCGCTGACGTTCCTGCAACAGGTCGGCTTGACGCCGATCGTGTTGCACGGCGCCGGCCCGCAGCTCGACCAGGAACTGGCCGCGGCCGGCATCGCCAAGCAGACGGTCGGCGGGCTGCGCGTGACCACGCCGCAGGCGATGGGCGTGGTGCGCCGCGTGTTCCAGCAGCAGAACCTGCGCCTGGTCGATGCGCTGCATGCGATGGATACGCGCGCGGTGTCGGTGGCGTCGGGCGTGTTCATGTCCGACTACCTGGACCGCGAGGCATTGGGCATGGTCGGCAGGACCACCGGCATCGAGCTTGCGCCGATCGAGGCCGCGCTGCGGGCCAATGCGATTCCGGTAATCGCGAGCCTGGGCGAGACGACCGAGGGCCAGTTGCTCAACATCAACGCGGACATCGCCGCCAACGAACTGGTGCGCGTGCTGCAGCCCTACAAGATCGTTTTCCTCACCGGCACGGGCGGGCTGCTCGATGCGGATGGCCAGGTGATCGACTCGATCAACCTCTCCACCGAGTACGAGCACCTTATGGCGCAGCCGTGGATCGACGGCGGCATGCGCCTGAAGATCGAACAAATCGCCGACCTGCTGGCCGACCTGCCGCTCACCTCGTCGGTGTCGATCACGCGGCCGGCGGAGCTGGCCAAGGAACTGTTCACCCACAAGGGCTCGGGCACGCTGGTTCGGCGGGGCGAGAAGGTGCTCAGCTTCGATTCGTGGGAGGGCGTGGATCGGGCACGCCTGCGCGTGCTGATCGAGTCGAGCTTCGGCCGCGCGCTGGTGCCGGACTACTTCGAGCGCACCCGGCCGTACCGTATCTACGTAAGCGAGAACTACCGCGCCGCGATGATCCTGACGCAGGAAGAGGGCATGGCCTACCTGGACAAGTTCGCCGTGCTCGACGAAGCGCAGGGCGAGGGCCTCGGGCGTGCCGTGTGGCTGGTGATGCGCGAGGCCAACCCGCGACTGTTCTGGCGCTCGCGCCACGGCAACAACATCAATCCGTTCTACGACGCCGAATGCGACGGTTCGCTCAAGCAGCCGCGCTGGAAGGTGTACTGGTATGGCATCGATGACTTCCGGTTGATCGAGCGCTGCGTGGCCCACTGCGCGCAACGCTTGCCCACGCTGGTCGATGCCGCCCCCCTGACGAACAACGCAGCGTGAGGCTGGAGAAAATGGACAAGAAGACCGTAGGCATCGTCGGCGCGCGCGGCCATACCGGTGCCGAGCTGATCCGCCTCATCGCGCGGCATCCGGCGCTGCAGCTGGCCTATGTCTCCTCGCGCGAACTGGAGGGCCAGCGCGTGGACGCGCACGTGCCCGAGTACGCCGGCGAGCTGCGCTACAGCGCCCCGGCACATGAAGACCTGCCCGCGCTGGGCGCCGACGTGGTGATCCTGGCGTTGCCCAATGGCAAGGCAGGCGCCTGCGTGGAAGCCTTCGACAAGGCCGGCGCCGATCCGCTGATCGTGGACCTGTCGGCGGACTATCGCTTCGACGAGCGCTGGTACTACGGCCTGCCCGAGCTGACGCGCGGCCGCTGGCGTGGCCAGCGGCGCATCAGCAATCCCGGTTGCTACGCCACCGCGATCCAGCTGGCGGTTGCGCCGCTGAAGGACCTGCTCGCCGCGCCGCCGGTGTGCTTCGGCGTGTCGGGCTACTCGGGCGCCGGCACCACACCCTCGGACAAGAACGATCCGGAGAAGCTGCGCGACAACCTGATGCCGTATTCGCTCACCGGCCACATGCACGAGCGTGAGACCTCGGCGCGCCTGGGCGTGCCGGTGGAATTCATGCCGCACGTCGCGCCGCACTTCCGCGGCCTCACCGTCACCTGCAACCTCTACCTCGCACGGGCGATGAAGCGCGAGGACGTGATGGCCCGGTTCAACCATGCCTACCAGGACGAGCCGCTCGTACGCGTGCAGGACGAGGCGCCGTGGGTCAGCCGTATCGCCGGCAAGCACCACGCGGAGATCGGTGGCTTTGCCATGGCCCTCGACGGACGTCGCGTGGTGGTGGTCGCCACGCTGGACAACCTGCTCAAGGGCGCCGCCACGCAGGCCATGCAGAACATCAACCGCGCGCTGGGGCAGGGCGAATTGACGGGCGTTCCGGTGACGCCGGCAGCGCGACCGTGAGGCGGGGCAGCGTCGCCTTTGCCCTCTTGTCCGCTACCGAGACACTGCCATGCGCCTGACCCGCTACCTGCTCCCCACGCTCAAGGAAAACCCCGCCGAGGCGCAGATCGCCTCGCACCGGCTGATGCTACGCGCCGGCCTGATCCGGCAGGAGGCGGCCGGCATCTACGCCTGGCTGCCGCTGGGCCTGCGCGTGCTCAGGAACATCGAGCGCATCGTGCGCGAGGAAATGGACCGTGCCGGCGCGGTCGAGCTGCTGATGCCCACGCTGCAACTGGCCGACCTGTGGCGCGAGAGCGGTCGCTACGAGGCCTACGGCCCGGAAATGCTGCGCATCCGCGACCGCCACGAGCGCGAGCTGGTGTACGGCCCGACCAACGAGGAAATGGTCACCGGGATCTTCCGCAGCTACATCAGCTCCTGGCGCAGCCTGCCGCTCAACCTCTACCAGTTCCAGTGGAAGTTCCGCGACGAGCAACGCCCACGCTTCGGCGTGATGCGCGGGCGCGAGTTCCTGATGAAGGACGCCTATTCGTTCGACCTGGACGAGGCCGCCGCGCGCCGTTCCTACCAGCGCATGTTCGTGGCGTATCTGCGCATGTTCAACCGGATGGGCGTCAAGGCGATCCCCATGCGTGCGGAAACCGGCCCGATCGGCGGCGATCTCTCGCACGAGTTCCTGGTGCTGGCGCAGACCGGCGAGTCGGCGGTGTTCTGCGACCGGGCCGTCCTGGACTTGCCGGTGCCAGGCGCCGACGTCGACTACGGCAGTGACCTGACGCCGCTCGTCGAGGCGTGGACGGCGCCCTACGCCGCCACCGAGGACGTGCATGAGGCGGATCGGTTCGAGCGCGACGTGCCAGTGGAACGGCAAGTGCTCGCACGCGGCATCGAGGTCGGCCAGATCTTCTACTTCGGCACCAGGTACTCGGTGCCGATGACCGCCATGGTGCGCCACGCCGACGGTGTCGAACGGCCGATCCACGGCGGCTGCTACGGCGTGGGTGTGTCGCGGCTGATGGGCGCGATCATCGAGGCCAGCCATGACGAGCAGGGCATCGTCTGGCCGGAGGGTGTGGCGCCGTTCCAGGTCGGCCTGCTGCATCTGAAGCACGGCGATGCCCGCGTCGATGCCGCCTGCGAGTCGCTGTACGCCCGCCTGCGCGCGGCCGGCCTGAGCGTCCTGCTCGACGATACCGACGAGCGGCCGGGCGCCAAGTTTGCGCGCATGGACCTGGTCGGCCTGCCCTGGCAGGTGCTGGTGGGCCCGCGCGGGCTGGATGCGGGCAGCGTCGAGCTGAAACACCGGGCCAGCGGCGGACGCCGCGAGATGGCCCCGGACGACGCGGTCGCGTTCCTGCGCCAAGCCCTTTCCCCCCTCCAACCGGACGACCAGCCATGAGCGACCTCCTGTGGCAGAAGGCCGGCGTCGAAACCGACGCCCGGATCATGCGTTTCCTCGCCGGCAACGACGTGCTGCTGGACCGCGAGTTCTTCCTGTATGACATCACCGCGAGCAAGGCGCACGTGGAGGGCCTCGAACGCATCGGCGTGGTCAGCGCCGCCGAGGCCGCGGCACTCGGACGCGAGCTCGACACGCTGGGGCAGGATTTCCGTTCGGGCGCCTTCGTGCTGGACGAGCGCTACGAGGACGGCCATTCGGCGATCGAGGCGCGCCTCACGGAGCGGCTCGGCGATGCTGGCCGGCGCGTACACACCGGGCGCAGCCGCAATGACCAGATCCTGGTCGCCACGCGCTTGTGGCTGAAGGAAAAGCTGGACGCGCTGGCGCGGCACTGCCGCGCCGTCGCGGAAGTATGCCTCGACCGCGCGGCGCAGCCGGCCCTGCCGCTGCCGGGCTACACGCACCTGCAGCGCGCCGTGGTGTCCTCCACCGCCATGTGGTTCGCCGGTTTCGCCGAGGGTTTCATCGACAACGCCCTGCGCGCCCGCCAGACGCTGGCCTGGATCGATGCCAACCCGCTCGGCACTGCCGCCGGCTACGGCGTGAACCTGCCGCTCGATCGCGCGCACACCACCGCCGCGCTGGGCTTCTCGCGCATGCAGCTCTCGCCGATCTACGCGCAGCTCTCGCGCGGCAAGTTCGAACTGGCCGCGCTGGAAGCCCTGGCCAGCGCGCTGCTGGACCTGCGCCGCCTGGCCTGGGACCTGTCGCTGTTCACCACCGCCGAATTCGGTTTCGTCAGCCTTCCACCGGAATACACCACCGGCAGTTCGATCATGCCGAACAAGCGCAATCCGGACGTGGTGGAACTGCTGCGCGCCAGTTACGCGACCGTGGCCGCGGCGCGCTGCGAGATCGAGCAACTGCTGTCGCTGCCGACCGGCTACCAGCGCGACCTGCAGTTCTCCAAGGGTTCGATCTTCCACGGCATGACCCACGGCCTCGCCGCGCTGGAGCTCGTCCCCGACCTGCTCGCCCGCATGCATTGGAACGAGCCGGCCATGCGCGCGGCGATCGAGCCGGCGATGTTCGCCACCGATGTGGCCATCGAACAGGCGGCGGCCGGCGTGCCGTTCCGCGATGCCTACCGTGCCGCGGCCGCTGCCGCCGCCTCGGCCGGCGAGGGGCGCACGCCCGAGCGCAGCCTGGCCGAACGTGTTTCGCCCGGCGGTGGCGCTGACGTGCGGCTGGAGGAGCTGGCCTCGCGCCTTGCCTCGTTGCCGGGCTGAGCAGGCGTTCAGCCCGCTTGCTGGGCGGTTCACGGCGTCGGGCGGACACTCCGCGCCGTTGCGCGCCGCGGCAGGCCGGGCCTGAAGGTGCTGTTCACCACCGGCTACCCGGCCACCTGCGGCGCAACGCAATGGCGCCACGGAGCCGGATGCCCCGCTGCTGGGCAAGCCCTATACGCTTGCCGAACTCGGGCGCAAGTTGCGCCAGGTGCTGGAAAGCGCCTGACGCGGCGCGCGGTCAACCGTGCAGGTGGCCCTGGTGGCCCAGGTCCCGAGGCTGTTCGCTCCACATGCCGCGCGCGAAATCCAGCGCGCGCTCGACGAAGTTGCCCGACGACTCCCAGTACATCGCGTCGCGCACGCGCACGCGAAGGACGGTGAGATTGGGATCGTCCTTGCCGGAGAAGAACACGTTCTGCGCGGGCGACCAAAGCTCCTCGATCAGCGCCTGGTCCCGATTGATGCGCGCGCGACCGCGCACCGAGACATAGCATTTGTCGTCCTGGTTGGCGTAGGCGAGATTGACGTCCAGGTCGTCGGTGAGCTGGTCGACCTTTGCGCTGTCGGCGGCGGTGAAGAACACCAGTTCGCCGTCGGCAGTGAGCTTGAGCGTCTGCAGCGGACGGCTGACCAGCGACCCGTCCTGGGCCAGCGTGGTCATCATGGCCACTTCGATGTCATCGATCAGTTCGCCGAGCTTGCGCAGGTCCGCATCGTCGTGCGGGGCATCGTTTCTCATGGCGGTCTCCGGGCGGCGGAAAGCCTTACCGTCGCCGATCGGCGATCAAGCCCCGATGAAACGCGACGCGCCGTGACAGCCTGGACCCGGGCACGCGCGGAAAAGGCGATGCATCAGCAGCGTTGCATCAGCGCATAGGCGAACGCCTGGGTGGAGCCGCCGGGCGTGGTGTGCTGCTCCGTGCGTTGGTCGACCAGGCGGAATGCCGGGCCAAGCAGTGTGGCGATGTCGCCCGCGGAGCGCCGTGCGACCGCCAGCCCGCTGCAGCGCTCCGGGCCGTCCGGCGCGAAGCCGCCGATCACGGCATACCCGCCCGGTCGCACGGCGCGTGCCGCCTGTTCGGCATAGCGTGCGGTTTCGGCGGGCGAGGTAAGGAAATGCAGGACCGCGCGGTCGTGCCACAGGTCGAAGGCAGCCGGCCCGAGGTTGGTCTCCAGCAGATCGCCGGCAAGCCAGCGCACGGTCCCGCCATGTGGTCCGAGCCGCTGGCGGGCGACGTCGAGCGCCGCCGGCGACAGATCCAGCACGGTAATGTCGGTCAGGCCCAGGGCCAGCAAATCGTCGGCCAGCGTGGAAGCGCCACCGCCCACGTCCACCAGCCGCGTGGAAGCCTCCAGGCCCGCCTGGCGCAACAGTGCGAGCGAGACGTCAAGGTGCGGGCGATACCAGCTCACCGCCTGGGTCGAGCGGTTGCGGTAGACCTCTTCCCAGTGCGCCTGGTCGCCCGACACGTCAACCGTTGGCCCAGCGACGCACCGCCTCGGCGAAGGCCAGGCAGTCGGCGTGGCGGTTGTAGAGCGGGGCGGGCGAAATGCGGATGACGTCCGGTTCGCGCCAGTCGCCGATGATGCCGTGCGCCATCAGGTACTCGAACAGCGCGCGCCCGCGGGCGCGGCCGCCGAGCACGCGGATCGACAACTGCGCACCGCGGCGTGCGGGGTCGGCAGGCGTGACGATCTCCAGCACGTCGGCCAGCTGCGTGCGGACCAGCCACTCCAGATAACCGGTCAGTCCCAGCGATTTCTCGCGCAGCCGCCCCATGCCCGCGCGCCGGAAAAGCTCCAGCGACACGCGCAGCGGCACCAGTGCCAGGATCGGCGGGTTGGACAACTGCCAGCCATCGGCGCCGGGCGTGGGCACGAACTGCGGGCCCATCTGGAAGCGGGTGGCCTTGTCGTGGCCCCACCAGCCGGCGAAGCGCGGCAATGCCTCGCGTGCGTGGCGTTCGTGCACGAACGCGCCGCCGACCGCGCCGGGGCCGGCGTTGAGATACTTGTAGCTGCACCAGATCGCGAAATCCGCGTCGCTCTCGTGCAGCGCAAGGGGCAGGTTGCCGACCGCGTGAGCCAGGTCGAAGCCGACCTGGCAACCCTGCGCGTGCGCGAGGCGCGCGATGGCCTTCAGGTCGAAGGCTTGGCCGGTGCGGTACTGCACGCCCGGCAGCATCACCAGGGCGGTGCGCGTGCCGTGCTCGGCGAGGGCGCGTTCGAAGGCGGCGTCCGAAATCGTTCCGTTCGGTTCGTCCGCTTCCAGCTCGATCAGCGCGGTGGCGGGGTCGTAGCCGTGGTAGCGGATCTGCGATTCGACCGCATAGCGATCGGTCGGGAACGCGCCCGCCTCGATCAGGATGGCGTGGCGCTCGGGCGTGGGCCGGTAGAAGCTCACCATCATCAGGTGCAGGTTCACGCCCAGCGTGTTCATCGCCACGACTTCGGCGGGCAGCGCGCCGACCACCTGCGCCAGGTCGTCGCGCACGAACTCGTGGTAGTCCATCCAGGGCAGGCGGCCCTTGAAATGGCCTTCCACACCCAGTTCGCCCCAGTAATCGAGCTCCGCCGCGATCGCCTCGCGCACCGCGCGCGGCTGCAGACCGAGCGAATTGCCGCAGAAGTAGTTCGAATCGCGGCCCTCGTGCGGGGGAATCAGGAATTCGTCGCGAAAACCACGCAGCGGATCGGCTTCATCGGCGGCGGCGGCCCACGCGGCGGAGGCCTGGTAGTCGGTCATCCCTTGCTCCTCAACGGGCCAGATCGGCGGCGACCGAATCGCAGCCCTTGTCGAACGCAGCGGCCCAGGCGGCGCCCGCCTCGCTGCGGGCCGGCCGCGCGCAGCGCAGGCGGACCGCGTGATTGTTCCTGAACCAGTAGCGCTCGTCGTAGCGGTAGGCCGTGCCGTGTTCCTGCGCGGTGTAGGCGTGGCTGTTGGGGCCGTCCGGGTTGCCGATCGCCTGGTAGCCGTCCAGAGCCTTGGCCTTGCGGGTGGCGTTGGTCACGTACTGGTCAAAGGCGCCCAGGCCGCCGACCGGCTCCACTTCCACGGTGACCGAGGCGAGGTTGTCGCGGGCGGTGGGCGAGGGATCGGGGACCTGGAACACACGCATTTCCGGCACGCCCTGGGTTTCCATGATCGTGACCCAGTTGTCCGGCGTGCTGAAGGCGACTTCGCCGCCGGCCATGCTGACATCGGTGGCACAGGCGGTGCGGGCCAGCAGCAGGGCGCCGGCCAGGAAAAAGCTGCGGTAGAGGGTCATGAACGCTCCGGGTTGGATGCCTGGTCGAATCGCTGCAAGGGCAGGCCCAGCCACTCCAGTGCGGTGCCGTGGAACAAGCGGGCACAGTCCGCTTCATCGAGGCCAAGGGCTTCGATGCCGCTCCCGGGCTCCTGTTCGCCCAGCGGGAAAGGATAGTCGGTGCCCAGCATGACGCGATCGACGCCGGTCACATCCAGGAGATAACGCAGCGCCCGCTCGTCGTGCACGCAGGAGTCGAAGTACAGGCGCTTCAGGTATTCGCGCGGGTTGCGCGGGTTATCGGTGGCGACCAGGTCCGGCCGCATGCGGAAGCCGTGCTCGATGCGGCCGATCGACCAGGGAAAGCTGCCGCCGCCGTGGGCCAGCATGATGCGCAGCTTCGGCAGCCGTTCCAGCACGCCGCCGAAGGCCAGGCAGCAGCCGGCCCGCGACTGCTCGGCCGGCATGCCGACCAGCCAGGGCATCCAGTACTTGGGCATGGTGTCGGTGCCCATCATGTCCCATGGGTGGACCAGGATCGCCGCGCCCAGGTCGGCAGCCGCCTCGAAGAACGGGAACAGTTCCGGTGCGTCCAGGTTCCAGTCGTTGCAGTGCGAGCCGATCTGCACGCCCTGCAGGCCCAGCTCGTCGATGCAGCGTTCCAGTTCGCGGACGGCCAGCTCCGGTGCCTGCAGCGGCACGGTGCCGATCCCCGCGTAGTGGCGCGGGAAGTCGTGGCACATCTGCGCCATGTGGTCGTTCAGATGGCGGTGCAGCTCCAGCGCCTGGTAGCCCGGCGCCCAATAGGAAAACAGCACCGGCACGGTGGAGATCACCTGCACGTCGACCCCGAAGCGGGCGTAGTCGTCGATGCGGGTCTGCGGATCGAACGCCGAATCCCACACTTCGCGGAAGAATTTCCCGTCCTTGTAGATGCGATGGCGGCCGTCGGTATGGGTCATCACCGGAAAGCGGTCGTTGCCGTATTTGGCGGCGAGGTTCGGCCAGTCGCGGGGCAGGATGTGCGCGTGGGTGTCGATCTTGAGCATGCCGGCGAGTCTAGCAGGGCGGTCACCACGGCCCCGTAGTGCGCAAACCCGCGCCGCTTCCTGTCGTTGGCTGGCCTTTCGCCTATACTTTTCCGGCGGCCGAGTCTGGCCGCGATCCGGGCCGGCGCCAGCCGGTCCGCGGCCAGCCGGGCGGGAAGGGACCACCAAGCCGTGAACACCAGTGTCGACGTGACGCGACTGCTGCATTCGGCGCAGGCGGGCGATACCGCCGCGCTGGAAGAGGCACTGCGCCAGATGTACGCGGCGCTGCACCGCCTGGCCGGCGCGCAACTGCGCCGCAATACCAGCGAGCGCACGTTGAGCGCCACCGCCCTGGTCAACGAGGCCTACCTGAAGGTGTTCGGTGGCGGCAGTCCGCCCCAATGGGAGAGCCGCGGCCATCTCCTGGGCGTGGCCGCGCGGGCCATGCGCGAGGTGCTGGTCGATTCGGCCCGCCGGCGCCAGGCCGCCAAGCGGCCCCAGGATTGCGACCGCATCGAGTTGTCGGAGATCTCCGGCTCGCTCATGCCCGAGGTGGATTACGTCGCCCTGCTCGATGCCCTCGATACGCTCGAACAGATCGACCAGCGCCAGGCGAGCATTGTTTCCATGCGCTTCTTCGTCGGCCTGAGCGCGGAGCAGATCGCCGCCGCGCTGGGCATTTCCGCCACCACCGTGCAACGCGAGTGGCGCCTGGCCCGCGCCTGGCTGCAGCGGGAGCTTCAGGCCTGAAGCCTGCGCCGGGCCCTCGGCCTCCCCCGGGGCGCTGCGGCGGCGTGTTTTCTTTGTGAACGTCAACTGAACGTCCCGTTCATTTCCGTGGCCGATCCGTGAAAGTCCCCACGCACTAGAACAGTGGGAAGGCGTTAGCCCGCCCTTTGCCACGCCCGCCGAACGAGCCCGCGAGCGGAACGACCCCGTTCCGCGGCGCCCGTGTCCGCCGTCGCGCTGCAGGGACGTGCGCGCGCCTGCGCCGCGTGTCGCGGGCGTGCCCTCAAGGCGTCGCGTTCCAACCGGAAGACCTCAAGTCCCAGGAGACAGCCGCAATGGCCAAGCAAAGCAGTCAGAAGTTCATCGCGCGCAACCGCGCGCCGCGGGTGCAGATCGAGTACGACGTCGAGGTCTACGGCGCACAGAAGAAGGTGCAGGTGCCGTTCGTGATGGGCGTGATGTCGGACCTGTCCGGCGCCAACAACGCCGAGCTGCCGCCGATCGAGGATCGCAAGGCGCTGGAGATCGATGTCGACAACTTCGACAGCCGCCTGCAGTCGATGAAGCCGCGCGTGTCCTTCGCGGTACCCAACACGTTGACCGGCGAGGGCAACCTCAGCGTCGACATCACCTTCGAGAGCATGGACGACTTCTCGCCCGCCGCCGTGGCGCGCAAGGTCGCCCCGGTCGCCAAGCTGCTGGAGGCGCGCACCCAGCTGGCCAACCTCAATACCTACATGGACGGCAAGGCCGGCGCGGAGAAGCTGATCGCCCAGGCGATCAACGACCCGGCCCTGCTGCAGTCGCTGGTCTCGGCCGCCAAGCCGAGCGACGGGGAGTAAGCACATGTCCACCGAGACCCTGGCCGAACGCGGCCAAACCGCCGAAACGCTCGAAGCCGGCGACTTCGCCGCGCTGCTGAGCCGCGAATTCAAGCCCAAGAGCGACCGCGCGAAGGAAGAGGTCGAGTCGGCCGTCCGCACGCTGGCCGAGCAGGTACTGAGCCGCTCCGACGTCGTGTCCGATGACGTCGCCCAGACGATCAACGCCTACATCGCCGAGATCGACCGCAAGCTCAGCGAGCAGATCAACCAGATCATGCACCACGCCGATTTCCAGAAGCTGGAAAGCGCCTGGCGCGGCCTGCACTACCTGGTCAACAACACCGAGACCGACCAGCTGTTGAAGATCCGCGTCATGAACATCTCCAAGAAGGAGCTGGGCAAGACGCTCAAGCGCTACAAGGGCACCGCCTGGGACCAGAGCCCGATCTTCAAGAAGATGTACGAGGAAGAGTACGGCCAGCTCGGCGGCGAGCCGTACGGCTGCCTGGTCGGCGACTACTACTTCGACCACAGCCCGCAGGACGTCGAGCTGCTGGGCGGCATCGCCCAGGTGGCAGCCGCCGCGCACGCGCCGTTCCTGGCCGCGGCCAACTCCAGCCTGATGGGCATGGAGAGCTGGAACGAGCTGTCCAACCCGCGCGACCTGGCCAAGATCTTCTCCACGCCCGACTACGCCTCCTGGCGTTCGCTGCGTGAGTCGGACGACGCCAAGTACCTGGGCCTGGCGATGCCGCGCACGCTTTCGCGCCTGCCCTACGGTGCCGCCACCAACCCGGTGGAGGAGTTCGACTTCGAGGAAGACACCGGCGGCGCCGATTCCTCCAAGTACACCTGGCAGAACGCCGCCTACGCGATGGCGGTCAACATCAACCGCTCGTTCAAGGCCTACGGCTGGTGCTCGCGCATCCGCGGCATCGAGTCCGGCGGCGCGGTCGAGGGCCTGCCGGTGCACGCCTTCCCGACCGACGACGGCGGCGTGGACATGAAGTGCCCGACCGAGATCGCCATCACCGACCGCCGTTCGGCGGAGCTGGACAAGATGGGCCTGATGCCGCTGGTGCATCGCAAGAACTCGGACATGGCCGCGTTCATCAGCGCCCAGTCGCTGGCCAAGCCGGAGGAGTACGACGATCCGGACGCCACCGCCAATGCCGCGCTGAGCTGCCGCCTGCCGTACATGTTCGCCTGCTGCCGCTTCGCGCATTACCTCAAGTGCATCGTGCGCGACAAGATCGGCTCCTTCAGCGATCGCGAGCAAATGCAGAACTGGCTGACCAACTGGGTCATGCAGTACGTCGACGGCGATCCGGCCAACTCCAGCGAGGAGACCAAGGCGCGCAAGCCGCTGTCGGCCGCCGAAGTGGTGGTGGAAGAGGTCGAGGGCGCCCCCGGTTACTACACCTCCAAGTTCTTCCTCAAGCCGCACTACCAGCTCGAGGGTCTCACCGTGTCGCTGCGGCTGGTCTCGCGCCTGCCGTCGGCTGCCAAGGCCTGACGCCCCGACGCGGCGGTAGCGGCCCTGCGCCGCCATCGCCGTGTCGCATGCGCCAACCGGCGAAGTTCCACCCGCACCGCAGCAAGACGATCCGAAGGGCAGGGACGCGTCCCGCCGGCGGTATCGAACATCCATCACGAAACGTAGGGAGAAGGTTTCATGGCATTCGACATGCACATCAAGTTCGGCGCCGGCAAGGTCAAGATCGAAGGCGCGTCCAACCACAAGAAGCACAAGGGCGAAGTGCCGATCCTTGCCTGGTCGTGGGGCGTCAGCAACACCGGCGACCTGCACACCGGCGGCGGTTCGGCCAGCGGCGGCAAGGCGCACGTGCAGGACATCTCCATCACCAAGTTTGTCGACGGCTGCTCCAACGCGCTGCTCGACGCCTGCTGCACCGGCGCCCGCGTCGAGCAGGCCTGGATCTACATCACCAACGCGACCGGCGAGCAGACCGACTTCCTCACCATCGAGCTCTCCGAGGGCGTGCTGGTGACCTCCGTCTCCACCGGCGGCAGCGGTGGCGAGGATCGCCTGACCGAGAACGTCACCCTGCACTTCGGCAAGTTCAAGTACTCGTTCCAGCCGCAGGACGACAAGGGTGCCAAGCAGGGCGGCGCCAAGGAATTCACCTACGACATCCAGGGCGTGGCCAAGGCCTGATCCTGATCCTGCAACGCCTCTGAAGGCGTATCCGACATCTCCAGGGCTCGACCATGACACCCGAGAACATGCTGAAGGAAGGTCGCCTGGACGAGGCGTTGCAGGGGCTCACCTCGCAGGTGCGGAACAACCCGGCGGACGCGCGCTGCCGGGTGTTCCTGTTCCAGTTGCTGGCCTTGCTGGGCCAGTGGGAGCGCGCGCAGACGCAACTGAAGGTCAGCGGCGAACTGGACGTGAACAACACCCTCATGGCCGGCGCCTACGCGCAGGCCGTGCGGGGCGAATTGATGCGCGCCGGCGTGCTTGCCGGCGAGCGCATGCCTTCGGTGGTCGGCGAGCCGTCCCAGTGGATGGCGCTGCTGCTGCAGGCACTCAAGCTCGATGCGCAGGGGCAGCACGCCAACGCGGCGCCGCTGCGCGAGGAGGCCTTCGAACTGGCGCCGACCGTGGGCGGCGAGATCGACGGCGAGGCCTTCGAATGGATCGCCGACGCGGACCCGCGCTTCGGTCCCTGCCTGGAAATGGTGGTCAACGGCGGTTACGCCTGGGTGCCCTTCTCCCGCCTGAAGCAGGTGGTGTTCGAGGAGCCCACCGACCTTCGCGACAAGATCTGGGCGCCGGTGCAGGTGACCTGGACCAACGGTGGCCAGGCGGTCGGCTTCGTGCCATGCCGTTACCCGGGCTCGGAGCGTTCGGCCGATCCCGACGTGGTCCTCGCCCGCCGCACCGACTGGGACGAGCGCGCTCCCGGCCTGTTCACCGGCCTGGGCCAGCGCATGCTGGCGACCGATGCCGGCGAGTACCCGCTGCTGGACGTGCGCACCATCGTCCTGCATCACGATGCGGCCGCCTGATGGCCGAGCTGACCACCCAGGAGCGCCTGCAGCCCTCGCTGCTGGACCGGCTGACCGACGAGGAACCGGGGAAAGCCGAGGAGAGCCGCGAGAAGCGAGTGATTTCCGCCACGCGCCTGCGCGACTGCGTGGCCCGCGACATCTCCTGGCTGCTCAATTGCGTGAACCTCGGTAGCGGCGTGGAACTCGACGACTACCCGGAAGTGGCCCGCTCGGTGGTCAACTTCGGCATCCCCGATCTGACCGGCATGGCGCTTTCGGGCGTGGATCCCGGCGTGCTGCAGCGGCAGTTGCGCGAGGCGCTGATCGCGTTCGAGCCGCGCCTGACGGGCAGCACGCTGCGCGTGGTCGTCAACGCCGACACGAAGCGCATGGACCAGCAGTCGCTGGTCTTCAACATCGAATCGGAGATGTGGGCCCAGCCGATCCCGCTGAACCTGTATCTGAAGACCGAAGTCGACCTGGAGACGGGCCGCTTCAGTGTTTCCGAAAGCCTGGGCTGACCGCCATGGACCCGCGCCTGCTCCGCTACTACAACCGCGAGCTGCAGCACGTACGCGAGATGGGCGGCGAGTTCGCGCGCGAGTACCCGAAGATCGCCGGCCGGCTTGGCCTGGAAGGCTTCGAGTGCGCCGATCCCTACGTCGAGCGCCTGCTCGAGGGCTTCGCCTTCCTCGCCGCGCGCGTGCAGCTCAAGCTCGACGCGCAGCAGCCGGTGTTCACCCAGCACCTGATGGAGATGGTCTACCCGCACTACCTCGCGCCCGTGCCGTCGATGGCGGTGGTCGAGATGGGGGCGGATCTCAAGGAAAGCGCGCTCGTCGCCGGCCATGTCGTGCCGCGGCACACCGCCCTGCGCAGCCTCACCGGTCGTGACGACCGCACCGCCTGCGAATACCGCACCGCGCACGACGTCACGCTGTGGCCGCTCAAGCTCACCGAGGCCAAGTACTTCGACACCCCGGCCGCGATCGCGGCGGCGGGTGTCTCCATCCCGGCCGATCGCACCGTTCGTGCCGGCCTGCGGCTGAAGTTCGCGGTGACCGCGGGCGCGCAGGCGAACCTGCTGGCGATGGACGAACTGCCGGTGTTCCTGGCCGGCGCCGATGAGCTTCCCAAGCGCCTGTACGAGCAACTGCTCGGCAACGCCGCCGGCGTGGTGGTGCGGGCCAGGGGCGAGGGCGGCATCGTCAGTACCTGGCTGGAGCCGGGCAGCATCAAGTCCAAGGGCTTCGACGACGCCGAGGGAATGATTCCCTACAGTGGTCGCTCCTTCAGTGGCTACCGGCTGCTGCAGGAATATTTCGCCTGCCCCGAGCGTTTCCTGTTCGCGGTATTCACTGGCCTGCGCCAGGCGCTCGCCCGCGCGCAGGGCCACGAGTTCGAGATCGTCGTGCTGTTCGACCGCAGCGTCAGCCGCCTGCACAACGCGGTGGACGCGGGCAACTTCCGGCTGTTCTGCACGCCGGCGGTGAACCTGTTCCCGCGCCGCGCCGACCGCATCCACCTTCAGCAGGGCCGCACCGAATACCACGTGCTCGCCGACCGCACGCGGCCGATGGATTTCGAGATCCACTCGATCGGCAACGTCGAGGGCTTCGGCGACAGCCAGGAGCCGGAGCAGCGCTTCCAGCCGTTCTACGGTTGCGACGAGCGCACCTGGCAGGCCGGCCACGGTGCGTTCTACACGGTTCGGCGCGAGCCGCGTCAGCTTTCGGCGCGGCAGAAGCTGCAGGGCGCGCGCTCCAGTTACGTCGGCAGCGAACTGTTCATCGCGCTGGTCGACGCCAGCGAGGCGCCGTACTCCAGCCGCCTGCGCCAGGTCGGCATGCAGCTGATGTGCACCAACCGCGACCTGCCGCTGCAGATGCCGGTCGGCAAGTCGCATACCGATTTCACCCTGGACATCGGCGCGCCGGTCGAGTCGGTGCGCTGCGTCGCCGGACCGACCAAGCCACGCGCGGCGGTCGCCGGCGGCGAGACCGCCTGGCGGCTGCTCAGCCACCTGCAGCTCAACTACGTCTCGTTGCTGGGCGAGGGCAACGCCGACGGCGCGGCCGCGCTGCGCGAGATGCTCACGCTCTACTGCGACGAGTTCGACTCGGCCGCGCGGCGGCAGATCGACGGCATCAAGGCGGTGGGCTCGCAGCCGATCGTGCGGCGCATCCCCGTACCGGGCCCGATCAGCTTCGGGCGCGGAATGGAAATCACCCTGACCTGCGACGAGGGCGCCTTCGAAGGCACCGGCGCGTTCCTGCTCGGCTCGGTGATGCAGCACTTTTTCGCGCGCTACGTCTCGGTCAATTCGTTCACCGAAACGGTCCTGCGCACCCTGGAACGCAACGAGGTCGCCCGATGGCCGGCACGGCTGGGCTCGCGCCAGACGCTGTAGCGCTCGAGCGTGCGCTCGAGGAGCGGCCGGGGGACTTCGATTTCTTCGAGGCGATCCGGCAGCTCGAGTGCGCGCACCCGACGCGGCCGCGGCTGGGTGAGTCGACGAAGCCTTCCGAGGACTTCGTGCGCCTGTGCCAGACGCCGTCGCTGGCGTTCGCGCCGAGCAGCATCGGCGACTACCAGCCCGCGGCGGGCGGTCGCCCGGCGCGCATGCGCGCGCTGTTCTTCGGCCTGTTCGGCCCGAATGCGCCGCTGCCGCTGCACCTGACCGAATACGCGATCGACCGAGAACGCAACGCACGCGACACCACCCTGATCGCCTTCGCGGACGTCTTCCACCACCGCATGGCGAGCCTGTTCTACCGCGCGTGGGCCAATTCGCAGCCGACCGTGCAGGCCGACCGCCCGGCGCAGGACCGCTTCCGCCTCTACACCGGCGCGCTGGTCGGCATCGCCACGCCGGGGCTGGAAGGCCGCGATGCGCTGCCGGACGACTTCAAGCGCTTCTTTGCCGGCCAGTTCCTGGGCCAGACGCGCCATCCGGAAGGCCTGCGCAGCCTGTTGCAGCAGTTCTTCGCCATTCCCGTGCGCGTGGTCGAGTTCGTGGCCGAGTGGATGCGCCTGCCAAGCGAGGCCTACCTGCGGCTGGGCCGCTCGACCGAGGTGGCCTGCCTGGGCCGCACCGCCGTCATCGGCGCGAACGTGTGGGGCGCGCAGCAGCGCTTCCGCCTGCGCCTCGGGCCGCTCAGGCGCAACCAGTTCGAGCATTTCCTGCCCGGCGGCGACGCGCTGGCGCAGCTGGTGGCGGCCGTGCGCAGCTACATCGGCGACGAGAAAGCCTGGGACGTGCAGCTGGTCCTGGCGCACGACCAGGTGCCGGCAACCCGGCTGGGGCAGGGCGGTCGGCTGGGGCTCACGACCTGGCTGGGGCAGCGCGCCGCGCGAACCGATGCCGACGACGTCGTACTGAAACCGGTGGGCTGACGCCCGCCATACCGAACACCACACCGGGCCGCCAGGCGGGCCGGAAGCAAACGCGAAGGGAAGACAAGTCATGGCCGAGATCAGTCGCAGCGCCCTGTTCGGGAAACTCAACAAGCTTGCCTACCGGGGCATCGAAAGCGCCACCGTGTTCTGCAAGCTGCGCGGCAATCCCTACGTGGAGCTGGTGCACTGGATCCACCAGATCCTGCAACTGCAGGACTCGGACCTGCATCGCATCGTCAAGCAGTTCAACATCAATCCGTCCAACCTCGCGCGCGACGTCACCGACGCGCTGGACAAGCTGCCGCGAGGCTCGACCACGATCACGGACCTGTCTTCCAACGTCGAGGAAGCGGTCGAGCGCGGGTGGGTGTTCGCCACCCTGATGTTCGGCGAGGCACAGGTGCGCACCGGGTACCTGATCGTCGGCGTGGTGCGCACGCGCCACCTGCGCAACGCGCTGGTCGCGATCTCGCCCGAGTTCGAGAAGATCAAGCCCGAGACGCTGGTGGAGAAGTTCGCCGAAGTGGTGGCCGGCTCGCCCGAGGACGGCCAGAGCGCCAGCGACGGCTTCAAGATGGGCGGTGCGGTGCCGGGTGAGGCCAGCGGCGCGATGGGCCCGGCCCAGATGGGCAAGCAGGAGGCGCTCAAGCAGTTCACCGTCGACCTCACCGAACAGGCGCGCAGCGGCAAGATCGACCCGATCGTTGGCCGCGACGAGGAGATCCGCCAGGTCGTCGACATCCTGATGCGCCGCCGCCAGAACAACCCGATGCTGGTCGGCGAAGCGGGCGTGGGCAAGACCGCGGTGGTCGAAGGCTTCGCACTGCGCATCGCCCAGGGCGACGTGCCGCCGCAGCTCAAGGACGTGGAGCTGCGCACGCTGGACGTGGGCCTGCTGCAGGCAGGCGCCAGCATGAAGGGCGAGTTCGAGAACCGCCTTCGCCAGGTGATCGAGGAAGTGCAGTCCTCGCCGAAGCCGATCATCCTGTTCATCGACGAGGCGCACACCCTGGTCGGCGCCGGCGGCGCGGCCGGTACCGGCGATGCCGCCAACCTGCTCAAGCCGGCGCTGGCCCGCGGCAACCTGCGCACGGTCGGCGCGACCACCTGGGCCGAGTACAAGAAGCACATCGAGAAGGACCCCGCGCTGACCCGCCGCTTCCAGACCGTACAAGTCGACGAGCCGAGCGAGGAGAAGGGCATCCTGATGATGCGCGGCGTCGCCAGCGTGATGGAGAAGCACCACCGCGTGCAGATCCTGGACGAGGCGCTGGAGGCCGCGGTCAAGCTCTCGCACCGCTACATTCCCGCCCGCCAGTTGCCCGACAAGGCGGTGAGCCTGCTCGACACCGCCTGCGCCCGCGTGGCCATCAGCCAGCACGCGGTGCCGCCGGAAGTGGACGACACCCGCAAGCGCATCCAGGCGCTGGAGACGGAGCTGGCGATCATCGCCCGCGAGAAGACCGTCGGCGTGGACGTGGCCGAGCGCGAGGCTTCGGCCGGCGAGAAGCTCGCCGTGGCCAAGGCCCGGCTGGAGACGCTGGAGGTCAACTGGCAGGTCGAGAAGGGCCTGGTCGAGAAGATCCTCGCCATCCGCGCCCGCCTGCGCGGTGACGCCGCGCCCGTCGAAGGCACCGGCAGCGCGCTGGAGCAGGCGGCCGAAGCCGAGGCCGGCGCCGTCGCCGTGGCCAGCGCCGCGCTGACCGACGCCGAACGCGCCGCCGCGCTCGAGGAGCTGAAGGCCCTGCAGGCCCAGCTCACCGAACTGCAGGGCGAGAGCCCGCTGATCCTGCCCACCGTCGACTACGTGGCGGTCGGCTCGGTCGTTTCGGACTGGACCGGCATTCCGGTCGGCCGCATGGTCAAGAGCGAGCTCGAGATCGTCATGAACCTGGCCGGCCTGATGGGCAAGCGCGTGATCGGCCAGGACCACGCGATGGAGATGATCGCCAAGCGCATCCAGACCAGCCGCGCGGGCCTGGACAACCCGAACAAGCCGATCGGCGTGTTCATGCTGGCCGGCACCTCGGGCGTGGGCAAGACCGAGACCGCGCTGGCGCTCGCCGAAGCGCTCTACGGCGGCGAGCAGAACATCATCACCATCAACATGAGCGAGTTCCAGGAAGCGCACACCGTTTCCACGCTCAAGGGCGCGCCCCCGGGCTACGTCGGCTACGGCGAGGGCGGCGTGCTGACCGAGGCGGTGCGTCGCAAGCCCTACTCGGTCGTGCTGCTGGACGAGGTCGAAAAGGCGCACCCGGACGTGCACGAGATCTTCTTCCAGGTGTTCGACAAGGGCGTCATGGAGGACGGCGAGGGTCGCCAGATCGACTTCAAGAACACCCTGATCCTGCTGACCACCAACGCCGGCACCGACCTGATCGCCGGACTCTGCAAGGACCCGGAGCTGATGCCCGAACCGGAGGGCATCGCCAAGGCGCTGCGCGAGCCGCTGCTGAAGGTGTTCCCGCCGGCGCTGCTCGGCCGCCTGGTCACCATCCCGTACTACCCGCTCAGCGAGACCATGCTCGGCGAGATCGTCAAGCTGCAGCTGGGACGCATCAAGAAGCGCATCGAGGCGCGCTACCGCATCCCGTTCGAATACGACGACGAGGTGGTCAAGCTGGTCGTCAGCCGCTGCACCGAGAGCGAGTCGGGCGGCCGCATGATCGATGCGATCCTGACCAACACCATGCTGCCGGACATCTCGCGCGAGTTCCTCAATCGCATGATCGAAGGCAAGCCGATCGAGCAGGCGCGCGTGGGTGCGCAGGACGGCAACTTCTCCTACACCTTCTAGGCATGGGCGGCGGATCTGCGGATTGCCGCTCGGCGAACCTCTCCACAACCGGGTCGTAACTGGGCTCCACCGGCAACAAGCATCGGCGAACAGGACATGGTCGACTGGAACAAGAAGTTCATTACCGAATACCGCGCCGCGAGAACCGCGATCGGCAAGACGGCCAGCTTCGAACGGAGCTGGCAGCCGCTGGTGGTCAAGCTTGGAAAACTGATGGGTGCGGAGGGGTTCGAAGCCAGCGAGGAGACAGCGCTGGGCGAGCTGCGCAGCAGTCTGACCAAGGGGCCCAGCCAGACGCGGGTCGCCGAGGAAAAGGGCATGCTCCAGGCCGCCGCCGGCTGGAACGACAGCGATGCCGGCCTGATCGACCAGGACACCCGGCGCCGCGCGGCAAGCCTGAAATTCCTTCGCCACGTCTACCTGCAGAACAAGGCCGGCAACCGCAGGGTCTGGGTGTTTTCGCTGCCGACGAATTTCACCGACTGGCCGAGCGCTTACCTCGACACGCATGCGCCCACGGTGGGGCATGCCAAGCAGTGTCTGGCCGGACAGAACGAGCACTTTTCCGACCAGGAGCGCCGATATCTCGGCAACTCGACGCAGCAGGCGCTTGCCTGGTGCCAAAAGGCCGGGATGGTGCTCGCGGGTGCGGCATCGTCCAGCGGATCGGCGGCAAAGCACGCCGAGTCACGCGCCATGGTAAAGCGATGGTTCGCCGAACCGGGCCTGGCCGATGCCGCACTCGACAATCACATCGCGACCCTGGCGAGCGGCTTCAAGAAGATCATCGGCATGTTGAACAAGGGGCGCTTCGTGGTGACCGACTGGGTGCCCTTCCGTGGTACCAGCGACGCCGACGAAGCCGCATTCCTGGCCTCCGAAGCGTTTACCTTCCGCAACGGCGCCGAAGGCATGGACGTGGTCTACATTGAAAGCAACTTCTTCACCGATGATCCGGGCGGCGTGGTCCACGGCCAGGCCAACTGGACCCGGATCATCGTGCATGAGTTGTCGCACCTGGCATGCGGCACGCTCGACGTGAAGAATGGCCAGGACCGGTACGCCTGGTACGGCATCGGGCCCCACGCCGGCTATCCGGCATCCGACTGCGTGCGCAACGCGGACAACTGGGCGTTCTTCGCAGCCGACTGCGGCAACGCGCTGTCCGATGCGGAGCGCAACCACGCGCTGAAGATCATATGAGCGTGCGCACGTCCCGTAGCCGGGGGGCGCGCGCGTTCTCCCTGCCGGCATGTATCGCGGGGCTTGTGCTGGCCGTCTCGGCATGCACATCCCATCCGGCCACCATGCCGCCCGGCCCACCATCCAACGACAAGGCACCGACCATGAACGACGACATGCCCAGCCCAAGCCGCCCGTCTCCGCCCGCGGTCGCGCCTATCGTCCACAACGGCGTGCGCTATGAGCAGGACATGCAGAGCTACCGCCATGGCGGCACCCAGTCCGGTGGTTACCTGGTGGCCATCGACCAGGCCACCGGGGAGCGCCTGTGGATGCTCAAGGTGTATGAGGTGCCCAGCCAGGATGCCGCGGGCGTGAGCACGCCAGGGCGCTACTTCAAGAGCATGCGGCTGCTCCCGGACGGCGGGCGGGTCGAGATCGAGAGCGAAGTCGGCGGGAGATACGTGGTCGACCTGCAGAAGCGCACCTCGACGTGGATGAGTGGACCGGATTCGGTCCACAAGGCGCGCGACGCGGAATGAAGTGACTCAACGGTCGCCGCGGGGGACCGGGGACGACCTGCGGAAGCTCGCGCAAGCGCCTGCCGGATGAGGGCCTCTTGGGGGCATGCGGCGGACGCTGAGCGATCAACAGACATTTTGGCCATTGATGACAGATGAGGTGACAGCGTGGCGATCCTGGTCTTGTGGGATGACGACGACCACCGGAAACGGGCTGAGCTTCTTGCCCAGACCTACAACGGCGTGGCGCATAAAATCTCGGACACCGTGCCGGTACAGGTTCCGGGCGTGACAACGATCTCCTTCTGGGGGCACGGCGATGCGGCGAGCTTCTGCCACAAGTCCCCGCAGGAGTTCCTCGATGTGGTTTCGGCCTGGAAAAAGGTCAATCCGCAGATCGACACCGTCGAGATGATTTCCTGCAATCTGCGGCACCGGCAGGGGACGCGGCCGGACTCCTATACGACCCAGGTCGTCACCAGGCTGAAGAGGAAGCATGCCGGCATCGTCTTCAAGGCATTTCCGGTTGCGGTCACCAAGCTCGGCGTTCCCAGCGAAAACTCGATCCTCAAATGGCATCCCGGTTCGCAGACGTGGGCCTATGTCGGCACGCCCGGCAAGGACGACAGGTACATGTTCGCAACCTGCCGCATGGTCGAGGACCACATGCCGCCGCGCGGAGTGCACGCGGGCTATGTGAGGGCCCACAACACCATGCGGGGCGCGAACTATTTCGAGACGCACAAGTTTGGCAAGGACGCGCTTGGCAGCATCGTTCCCGAAGCGTGTTCACTCCGGCATGTCCTGTGCGTCGCCAACAACGCGAGCGTCATGAGCGGGACGATCGGCACGCTGCGCTGGGCGTTGACGGAGATCAAGTAGCGGCGCGTCCTCACGGACAGCTCGGATCGAGGGCAACGAAAGGCCACGGCTGCCTGGCCTTTTTGCGGCGATGCATGGGACATCGGCCGAAAAGGTCAGGCATCTGCCGGACGAAGCGCGGGACGTGTGCGAAATCTTCCAAGGCACAGGCTGCGGCGCCAGCCAGAGCAGCACGACACATGCGAGATACCTCGGCCATGTGCGCGTGCGCGGTCGGCAGCGACGGGACAATGCGGTTGACCGACAACGATCCGAAGCACGCGGCGGTGGGGCGCGATCGCCGACGACTGGGCCACCCTCGCCGAGGAATGGGCCAATGCACCCGTTCAGCCAGAGGAAGCGGCTGTATCGCGCGTTCGACCCGACCGGCGCCACTGGCGACGGTTTCGACGCGTACGCCAAAGGTCCCGTGACCGGATTGGCAGGGCTTTTACGGATTCACCTATAGGCGACGCCGGCCGGCCCGGCAGGCGTCCCGTCATCAGGGCAGTGCCGCCGTTCCCGGGCGACTGCAGCCTGGCGCCGTTCGATGGCGCCGGTGCGCTGGATGACTCATGCAACGTCGGGCCCTAGCCAAGCATTATCCGAGGATTCCGCATGCAGCCGGCCGCCCGACTTACCGACATGCACGTCTGCCCGATGGTCACCGGGGTGGTCCCCCATGTGGGTGGCCCGATCGCGGCACCAGGGGCACCGAAGGTGTTGATCGGCGGACTTCCGGCCGCGCGCATGGGCGACATGGCCACCTGCGTGGGGCCGCCGGACAGCATCGTTCTGGGATCACCCAAAGTCCTGATCGGCGGCCAGCCGGCCGCGCGCATGGGCGACAGCTGTGCGCACGGCGGCACGATCGTGCTCGGTTGCTTCACGGTGCTGATCGGCTGATGGCGATGCGTACCGTGCTCCCGCAGAACGTGGCATTGCGCCGTTCCGTGCGCGACTTTGCCGGCGTACTCCAGCAGGCGCTTTGTGCGCACCAGGCAGACGACCTGGAGACTGCCGAGCGGCTCTACCGCGAGGTGCTCGACCTGCGGGCCGCGCAGCCCGACGCGCTGCATTACCTGGGCGTGCTATGCCACCAGCAGGGGCGCAGCGACGAGGGCGTGGAACTCATCCGCACCGCGCTGAAGATCACGCCGCGTCACCCGGACGCCCACAACAACCTGGGCAACATCCACAAGGAGTGCGGCCGGCCGGCCGAGGCAGAAGCCTGCTACCGCCACGCACTGGCATGCGCCCCCGACCACCACAACGCGCAAGGCAACCTGGCGGTGGTGCTGGAGGTGCAGGAGCGTCTGGACGAGGCGTTCGAAGCTTACGGCGCGCTGCTCGCGCAGGCCCCGGACGACGCGCGGGGCCACTATCTGATGGGCCTGTTCCTGCGCAACCACGCGCAGAGCATGGAGCACCTGGAGCAGTCGGCCGAGTGCTTCCGCCGCGCTTTCGCGGTCGATCCGCGCAGCCTGCGTGCGCTGGAGGCGCTTGGCGTAACGCTGTATGCCCTCAAGCGTCACGACGAGGCCCGCCAGGTCTACCGCGACTGGCTCGCACGCGAGCCGGACAACCCGGTGCCACGCCACATGCTGGCCGCCTGCGGTGGCGCCGAAGCGCCCTCGCGGGCCGACGATGCCTATGTGCGCGAACTGTTCGACGGCTTTGCCGACAGCTTCGACGAACAACTGCTCAAGAACCTCGACTACCGCGCGCCGCAGGTGCTCGCCGCGGCGTTGGGCGAGGTGCTCCGCCCGGCGGATGGGACACTGGACGTGCTCGACGCCGGTTGCGGCACGGGCCTGTGCGCGCCGCTGGTCCGGGCCCACGCACGAAACCTGGTCGGTGTGGACCTCTCAGGCGGCATGGTCGAGAAGGCGCGCCTGCGTGGCGGTTACGACGATCTGGAAGTGGCCGAACTGACCAGCTACCTGCAGGCCCACCCCGACGCCTATGACCTCGTGCTGTCGGCCGACACGCTGGTGTACTTCGGCCGGCTGGAAGATGTGCTGGCCGCCGCCCACGCGGCGCTTCGTCCCGATGGCTGGCTCGGCTTCACGCTCGAGGCCATGGAGGGCGGCACGGCGGACCTTGAGATCACGCCCAGCGGGCGGTATCGCCACGCCCGCCGTTATGTCGAAGACGTGCTGGCCTCCCGTGGCTTCCGCGACGTGCGCATCCAGGGCGATACGCTGCGCCGCGAGGCGGGCCATGCGGTCGCCGGCTGGGTCGTGCTGGCGCAACGCCCGTCCGACGCCCTGGCGTCATAGTCCGATCGCCCGTGGTGCACCAGGCGCTGCAACTCAGGGGCAGTTGCCGCCATTGAGCGCGTTGTCGGCATCACAGCGCAGGCTCCCGCCCAGCGTCTCCAGTCGGCCGTGGATGGCACCGGCGCACGCGACCTCATGCTCGCGGCCGTCGGCGGTGGTCACGCGCACTCCGGCCGCGCGCCGGCCGTCCTCGGTCTCATCGAACACCGCGTAGTCGACATCCACGCGCGTGAAGCCGACCTCGGTGCGTGCGACCTGGAAGCGGGTGTAGTGCGCATAGCCCAGTTGCCGCGCGCCCTGGCTGGCGTCCCGCGGAAACGCCAGTTCCAGCTTGGATGCCTTGCCGTAGCGGTACTGCAGTGCGGCCGGCACGTTGCCGCACAGGCTGATGGTCTTGCCGCTCGAAGCGGTGCAGCTGAAGTAGGTCGTTTCGCCGGCGTGGCAAAGGCCCTCGGCGTGCGAAGTGGCCGGGCTCGCGCAGGCACCGGCCAGCAGGCAGGCGAATACCGTGGCAAGTAGGCGTCGCACGGTGGAGATCTCCTGAGGGGGCGTCGGACACGAAGCGAGGATGGGAGCGGGATGGCCCGGGGGGGGCATCCCATCGCGCAAGCGCTGACCGTCAGCCCGGACGAAGGTGCCGGGAAGGCGACTTCCCGTTGCTTGAGGTCTTGCCGGCAAAGCGCGTCAGCAGGGCATGGGCCGTCCGGCAGGTTCCCGTGCCCGTGGCGCGCTTCATTGCTGCATGAGCTCCTCGGTGCGGTCGCGCATGCTGTCGGCAAGGCACTGGGCATCCGTGCCACACGCGTCGCGCGAAGCGACCCACTGCCGCTGCGCCTGGCGCAGGGCAGGGGCGTCGTCGCCCGCCCGTTCGAGCGCGAACCGATAGGCGGCCGCCACGCTGCGGTCGTACGCGGCAAGCGTCGCCGATGCACATAGGGTCTGCTCGGCGGGACGCTTCGCCTTCGCGCAGGCGAACGACGCGCGTACGGGCTGCCGGCCTTCCACCTTGCGCAGCACCAGCACGTAACCGCTACCGTCGTAGTTCGTCAGCAACCGGTCATCGGACGTGGCCACCAGCCATGCGCCATTCCAGGGCGACGAGTCGGGCGTGCAGTGGACTTCCAGCGGTGACACCGACGCGTTGTCAGGCGGGATGCCGAAATCCGCCAGGGTCGGTTGCACCGGCGTGTCGAAGGACTCCGGACGGGCAAGGCGCTCGCCGATGAAACGCTGCAGCTTGACGACCGGCAGCGCGGTAACGGCCGGGTCGGCGCAGGGGTGCGAGCCGTCGTCGAGCCGGATGCCCGCGTCGTCGACGTCGAGCTGGCGGCCGAGCAGGCGAGGGTCGTCGGGGAAGTACTGCCAGTGGGGCTGGTCCCGATGATCGACCGCGACCTGGACCACCTCCCAGTGCCCCTGCAGGGCGGTTGGGACTTGGGCGGCGGCAGCCTGCACCAGGACGCAGCAAGCGATGCTCGATCCGAGCAGGCGCAGCAATGAGCGGTGTCGTTTCGAATGGCGCATGGATGGGTCGCTCACGGTTTTGCAGCCAACAGGATCGCTTCGAACTGCCGCGCGATGCCGGCGATGTCCGCCGCATGGTCGACGCCGTTCACCATGTGACGGGCGCCGACGTAGTCGGTTGTGGCGCCATGGAAATAGCGCGCGAATTTCCTTCCGTTGGCAAAGCTCTTGCCCGTCAGCATGCCGTGCGCCATGACCTTGTAGGCGATCGTGGGCTGCAGCACGTCGTCCGGATGCAGCAGGAGCCGGAGCCCCAGGTTCAGGTCGGCGCTGACCTGGGCGTAGTTCGACCACCACGTCAGTTGCACGTAGCCGCGGCCGTAGTAGGCCAGCTCGTTGCCATCATCGTCGTTGTAGGCGGTCACGGCTTTCCGGGTTGGCGCCGCGCCCTGCCTGGCGCCCCGGGCCATCGGCTTGAACCTGCCCTCGGCGGTGACGGTGAACTGGTCGCCGTCCTGCTCGGTGATGCGCGCCTCTCCCGTCGGGAGCGATGCCACCTTCACCGGCAGGAAGTAGTTGCGATGCGCGCCGTGGCCGACTTCCTCCACCGGCGACATGGTGATCGCCCAGCGCTTGCGCGAACGCACCAGGGGCTTGCCGTCCTTGCCGACCATCGGTTTGTGGTGCTTGTCCAGCACCGGCACCGTTTCCTTTTTCAGCGACGTGGTTTCCCAGTACGCCGTGGCGAGCATGTAGGCCGTCCAGCGCACGTCGGTGATCCGCGTGTCGTCCTCGATGAAGCCGACCAGCAACTCGAGCTGCGGAATAGCGGCCGCATCGAAGTGCGGCGATTTGCCGAATTCGCGGACGAAGCCCTCGCGCAACTTGATACGGTCGAACTTCCCCTGCCACCCATAAAGGGCGGTGGCGGCGTTGTCGGCCGCCACTTGCGCAGCCGATCTGCCAGGGGCGCGCGGTGTGGGCTTGGCGCCCCGGGCATGCGGTTGATGGCCGCCGCCCTGGGCGTGACGCTGGCCCGGCAGCGCCTGCTGCGAGATGGCGCCCGGAGCCGTCGGGTGAGCGTTGCGGTGGTGGCGCATGGGTTCCTTCCGGTGATGGGTCGCACCGGTCCGATCGGTGGCGCGCATGCTGATTCTAGACGCGTCCGGCCCTGTACGTGCGCGCGTGACGGCATGCCCGATACCTCGGTGTCCGCCTGCCGGGAAGCCGGGGAAAAGCCCGCGCACATGGCAAACAATGGCTTTCCGAACAAATGGTTGGCGGTTGCTCTGCCGGTATCGAAGCGGCATGACCTGAAATGCTCCCGGTTTACGCACTAAGAACCATGGGGACTCCCTGCGGGTGCCGCAGGGCCTCGTGGTGTTATGGGCGCAAACCCCTGGCAACGGGTTGTGCGTGCATCGGTCTGGCTCAAAGGGGGCTTCGGATGCGTATCGACTGTGCTTGCGGCGGCGGACCTGTCCGCGCCGTGGCAGTGGCGTGGCGGTGCTTGGGCGCCCGCTTCAGTCCGGCCTGCGCGTCGGGCACGGCTCCCTTGGCGCTCGACCGCGGGTTTTCGAGGGACTGGACATGACCTACCGCATGACGATGACGTCGTCGCTCGGCGACAAGCTCACGGCGGCGAGCCTTACCGGCAGCGAACAGTTGGGGCGGCTGTTTTCCTACCAGCTGAAGATGTGGAGCGAGGACAACGGCATCGATCTGCTCGCGCTGCTCGGTAGTTCGATCACGGTGACCTACGCGGACGGCGACTACACGCGCCACGTCAACGGCATCGTGTCCGAAGCGTCCCAAAGCGGCTTCGAGAGCTTCCAGGGCAAGTCCTACGCCGCCTATTCGGTGACGCTCGTTCCCAAGCCCTGGCTGCTGCTGAACAAGGTCGATTGCCGGATCTACCTGAACCAGTCCGTGCCCGACATCGTCAAGGCGGTGCTTTCGGAAATCGGCTACAGCGACATCAAGCTCGAACTCACTGCGAGCTACACGGCGCGCGAGTACTGCGTGCAGTACCGCGAGGACTACTTCAACTTCATCAGCCGTTTGATGGAGCAGGAAGGCATCTACTACTTCTTCCGGCATGCCGACGGCGTGCACACCCTGGTGCTGGCCGACTCGCTGGGGGCGCACGCCGCGACCGACGGGTTCGCCACGCTGCCGTACCTGCCGCAGGCCGGGGAAAGCGGATCGTCGCACGAGACCGCGGTCACCGAGTTCTCGCCGCAGCGCTCGGTGCAGACGCTTAAGTACTCGCTGACCGACTACGATCCGCTGAAGCCGAAGGCCTCCTTGCTCGGCGTCGAGTCGGCCAGCAACGCCGACGGCAACCACTCGATGTCCGACCTGGAGTCGTTCGACTATCCGGGCGAGCACGATACCGGCGACGCCGGCAAGCACTACGCGCAGGTCCGCGTCGAAGCGATCAACGCCACGCAGTCCCAGTTCTCCGGCGCCACCAACGCCGGCGGCCTGCTTACCGGGGCGTTGTTCAAGCTGAGCGGCTTCCCGCAGGACAAGCTCAACCAGGAATACCTGGTGGCCGGCTCCACCATCCACATCGCAAACCCGACCCAGGGCGGGGAGGGTGAGGAGCTGGCCTGCAACTTCACCGCCATCCCGAGCAAGCAGCCCTTCCGCACCATGCCGATGGCGGTAAAGCCGATGGTGGTCGGCCTGCAGACGGCGGTCGTGACCGGCAGCGACACCGCCGAAGACATCTCGGTGGACAAGTACGGCCGGATCCAGGTCACCTTCCACTGGAACAAGCCCGACAAGAAGAACGCGCAAAGTTCCTGTCCGGTGCGGGTGGCATCGGCCTGGGCCGGCAAGAACTGGGGCGCGGTGAGCATCCCGCGCATCGGCCAGGAAGTGGTGGTCAGCTTCCTGGAAGGCGACCCGGACCGGCCGCTGGTGATCGGCAGCGTCTACAACGCCGACAACATGCCGCCCTACACGCTGCCGGACAACAAGACCCAGAGCGGCATCAAGAGCCGCAGCCTGCTCGGCGGCACCGCGGACTTCAACGAGCTGCGCTTCGAGGACAAGAAGGGCGAGGAGGACTTCTTCATCCACGCCCAGAAGGACATGCACGAAGAGGTCGAGAACGACCACGTGGTAACCATCGACCACGACGAGACGGTGACGGTCAAGCACGACCAGACGCTCACCGTCGAGAACGACCAGACCGAGACGATCAAGCACGACCGCAAGGTCACCGTGCAGAACGACGACAAGCTGGACGTCACCAACAACGGCACCACCAGCATCGGCCAGAAGTTCAAGCTCTCGGCGGGTACCGAGATCGAACTGGTCACCGGCGCCTCGAGCATCGTGCTCAAGAGTTCCGGCGACATCGAGATCAAGGGCGTCAACATCAAGATCACCGGCAGTGTCGGCGTGAAGGTGGAGGGGCAGGTCGAGGTCGGCGTGAAGGCCGGCGCCACCATGGACCTGGGCGCCGGCGCCAGCCTGAAGGTGCATTCGGACGCGATGGTCGAAGTCGCCGGCAGCGCCATGGCCACCGTCAAGGCACCCATGCTCACGCTCAAGGGCGACGGCATGAACCAGGTGTCCGGTGGCGTGGTGATGATCGGGTAAGGGAGAACGCCATGTCGATCGTCATTCAAGCGGCCGAACAGATGGAGCTGGGTGCGCCCGCCCGCGCCCGGCTGGAACCAGGCATGGGCCCGCGCGAGGCCGTGCAGGCGCTGATCGAGGGCGGCGATGCGCCGGACGCGCTGAAGCTGCTCGCACGCCTGCTGCCCAAGCGTTACGCCGTGGCCTGGGCCTGCCAGTGCGCGCGCGACGCGGCGCTGCCGCTGGCCGACCGCGCAGGTGCCGCGCTCGCCGAGCAGTGGGTGCGCGAGCCGGAGGAGGCCAACCGCCGCGCCGCGTTCGAGTTCGCCAACGCGGGTGGCTACCAGACCGTCGGCGCCTGGCTGGCGGCCTGTGCCGGCTGGTCCGGCGGCAGCCTGGCGCCGGCGACCCAGGAAACCCCGGTACCGCCGGCCGAGCACCTGACCGCCTGCGCCGTGGTCGCGGCGATCAACCTGATGGCCGGGCTCGAGCCCGAACGCTTCGAGCAGCGCCGCGCCGGCTTCATGGCCCGCGCCATGAGCCTGCTCGGCGCCGGCGAAACACAGACCAGCTGAGGAGCCACGCGTGCCTATTCCACAGACACTCGTCCTGGCCGTGCTCGGCCCGCATGCCGCGCAGTTCGGCGCGCGCAGCCAGAAATCCTTCGAAGGCCGCGACGGCAGCATCGGCCGCGCGGAGGACTGCGACTGGGTGCTCGGCGCCGCCGGCGTCTCGCGCGTGCACGCCATGGTGCGCTGCCTCAACGGCATGTACTTCATCGAGGACCGCAGCACCAACGGCATGCTGCTCAACGGCCGCCCGCTGGTGAAGGGCGACCCCGCCTCGCTGAAGGATGGCGATCGCCTGCAGATCGATACCTTCGAAGTGTCCGTGCGGCTGCAGGCCGACAGCGCCACGCTGGTGCAGCCAGCCGCGGCCCCGGCCCCGGTGCCCGCGATGGCGGCGGCTGCCCCGCTGCCCGGTGGCGACTTCCTGGACGAGATGCTGGGCGGTCCGTTCGGCGCTCCGCCGCCGGCGCGCGGCATCCCGGACGAGCCGCTTATCCCCGCGACCGGGAGTTCGGCCGCCGCCCTCGATCCGCTGGCGTTCCTGGACGAGCCGTTCGGCGCGCCGCCCGCACCGGCGCCGGCGCCGGCCGCCAGCTGGAACCATTCCAGCGGCATGGCCGACCACTTCCACCCGCCGGGCGTTGCCGGCCAGCGTCAGGCGCTGCCGGAGAACTGGGATCTCACCATGGGCGATTTCGCGCCCAAGGCGCCGCCCGCCCCGGCTCCGGTTCCGCCGACTGTACCGCCGGTCGTGGCACCGCCGGCCGCGCCGGTAGCCCCCTTGGCGATGCCGGCCGCCATGCCGGTTGCCGCAGCGGCTCCTGCCGTCGGCGTCCCGCCTGAACTGGACACGATCTTCCGCATCGTCGTCGATGGCGTGATGGACGTGCTGCGCGCCCGTGCGGAGATCAAGAACACCTTCCGCCTGCCGGTCACGCTGATCCAGCGTTCGGAGAACAACCCGCTGAAGTTCGCCCCGACCGCGGACGAGGCGCTGCAGAAGCTGCTGGCCCCGGCCGGCGGGGCCTTCCTCTCCGGCACGGAAGCCTTCCAGGACGCCTTCGACGACATCCGTTGCCACCAGATGGCCATGCTGGCCGGCGTGCGCGCCGGCTTCGAGGCGGTGCTGGCGCATTTCAACCCGGACCGGCTGGAGCAGGAGGTCGACGGCAGCAAGCGCTCGACCTTCGGCGGCAAGGGCCGCTACTGGGAGCGCTACCGGGAGAACTTCGAGGGCCTGGCCAAGGACCCGGACGAATGCTTCCGGCGCCTGTTCGGCGACGAGTTCGCGCGCGCCTACGAGGAGCAACTGGCCCGGCTGAAGTCGGCGCGGGTGCGGCAGCGGTAAGGGCGCATGGCGCTTTTCACGTGAAAAACACGCACTAGAGGAAGGGCCCGGCGCTTTGCCGGGTCCTGCAGGAGCGCCGTGGGCGCGGACGGGTTACCCGATCGCGCCGAGGGGCCTCCTGCAAGACGCCCATGGGCAATGCCAGCAGACAGGTCGGTCATGACGCAAAACAACAAAGTGGTATGGAGCGAGGGCCTGTTCCTGCGCCCGCAGCACCTGCAGCAGCAGGAGCGCTACTTCGAGCGCTTCGTCGAACTGCGTGCCGGCGCCCTGCGGCCCTACGCCTGGGGCTTCCAGGAGCTGGAGCTGGAGCCCGACCTGCTGGCCATCGGCAAGCTCGGCATCCGCCGCGCGCGAGGCATCTTCCCCGACGGCACGCCGTTTTCCATGCCCGGCGACGACCCGCTGCCGCCGGCGCTGGAGGTCGACGCCAACTGGCGCGACCAGACCGTCTACCTGACCCTCCCGCTGCGCTCGCCCACCCAGCCGGAGAGCGGCCGGCCCGAAGCCCCGGCCGAGCGGCTGTTCCGCTACCGCGTGCGCGAGACCGAGGTGCCCGACAGCTCCGGCAGCGTCGAGGGGCTCACGCCGCTGGAAGTCGGTGGCATGAGCACGCGGTTGCTGCCGCAGTCACAGCCGATGGAAGGGCTGGCGCAGATCCCGGTCGCGCGCATCGTCGAATGCCGCGCCGACCGCCGCGTGATGCTCGACGACGCCTTCATGCCCACCGGGCTGAGTTGCCAGGCCGTACCGCGGCTGGTGACCTTTCTCACCGAGCTGCTCGGCCTGCTGCACCAGCGCGGCGAGGCGCTGGCCAGTCGCGTCGCGCTGACCGACCGTGGCGGCGCGGCGGAGATCGCCGACTTCCTGATGCTGCAGGTGGTCAACCGCTACCAGCCACTGGTCGCGCACCTGGCCGAGGCGCCGCTGGAGCACCCGGAAGCCTTCTACCGCACGCTGGTGGCGATGGCCGGCGAGCTGACCACCTTCACCGCGCCGGGCAAGCGCCCGCCGATGTTCCCGCCGTACCGCCACGAGCTGCTGCGCGAGAGCTTCGAGCCGGTGATCGTCTCGTTGCGCAATGCGCTCAGCGCGGTGATGGAGCAGACCGCCATGCCGATCCCGCTGCAGCAGCGCAAGTACGGCGTGTGGGTGGCGGTGGTGCCGGACCTCACCCTGATCGACACCGCCGCGTTCGTGCTTTCGGCCAAGGCCGACATGAAGTCCGAGGACCTGCGCCGGCAACTGCCCGCGCACGCCAAGATCGGGCCGACCGAGAAGATCCGCGACCTGGTCAACCTGCAGTTGCCCGGCATCGCGGTGCAGCCGATGCCGGTGGCACCGCGGCAGATTCCCTACAACGCGGGCTACCTCTACTTCGAATTCGACAAGCACTCGCCGATGTGGCGTGAGCTGAAGACCTCCGGCGGCATCGCGTTCCATTTCGGCAGCGAGTTCGCCGGTCTCGACCTGCAACTTTGGGCCATCCGGAGCTGATGCCATGAGCGGTCCCTTCGACGAGGACATGCGCGACGCCACCGTGGTGCGTCCGCGCGGCGCGCCGGGCCCCGCTGCACCCGTGGCGCCGCTACCGGCCGCCCACGCGGCGCCGCCGGCGGCCTACGCCGCCGCGGCCCAGCCGGCACGCGAGGAAGACATCAGCGGTTTCCTCGGCGGCGGCATGAACCCGCTGGTGCAGGCGGCCAGCCCGCTGCTGCTGCTGGCCGTGCAGTTGCGCCACAGCGCCAGCGCGCCGGACGCCGCGCGCCTGCGCGAGCAGGCCACCACGCAGGTGCGCCGCTTCGAAAGCCGTGCACAGGCGTCCAACCTGCCGCAACAGACCGTGCTCGCGGCGCGTTACGTGCTGTGCACCATGCTCGACGAGTCGGTGCTCAACGCGCCCTGGGGCGAGCACAGCGGCTGGGCGCAGCAGACCCTGCTGGTCGCGTTCCACAGCGAGTCCTACGGCGGCGCCAAGTTCTTCCAGATCCTCGAGCGGCTGTGCGCGGATTTCTCCAGGCACATCGACCTGATCGAGCTGATGTACATCTGCCTGGCGCTCGGCTTCGGCGGGCGCTACCAGATCGAGGCAGGCGGGCGCGCCAAGCTGGCCGACATCCAGGAAGACCTGTACCGGCGGCTGAAGGAACAGCGCGCGCCGGCCGCGCAGGAACTGGCGCCGCACTGGCGCGGCGTCGAGGACCGGCGCAACCCGCTGGTGCGCTACGTGCCGCTGTGGGTGATCGCCACCGCGGCCGCCTGCGTGCTGCTGGCAGCGTTCCTGTTCTTCTATACCCGGCTCAACGACGCGGCCGCACCGGTCAACGCGCAGCTCGCGCGGATCGGGCTGGAGGGCGCGACGGCGCCGGATACGGCGCATCGTCCGGCGCCCGAGCGCAAGAGCCTGAAGCAATTGCTGTCGCCGGAAGAACAGGCCGGGTTGCTGAGCATCGACGAGCAGCCGGACGGGCAGGCGATGCTGCGCCTTTCGGGCAATGCGATGTTCGCCTCCGGCGGTGTCGACGTGAACGACCGCCAGCTGCCGTTGCTGCACAAGATCACCGCTGCGCTCAACCAGGTATCCGGCCGCGTGATCGTGATCGGCCATACCGACGATCAGCCGATCCACTCGCTCAAGTTCAAGGACAACTTCGCGCTGTCGGCCGCACGCGCGCAATCGGTGCGGCAGATCCTGACCCAGGGGCTGGACGACCCGGGCCGCATCGAATCGACCGGCGCCGGCGCCTCGCAGCCGATCGCGCTGCCGCCGGACCTGCCGGACAACCGCACGCGCAACCGACGCGTCGAAATCAAGTTCATTCCGGAGGCCTGACGCCGTGGCGAAGTTGCTGAGCCTTTTGAAGTCCGCCTGGTTCGTCACGCTGATCGGCGTGCTGCTGCTTTCGGTGCTGGTGTGGCTGGGCGGCCCGTACCTGGGTATCGGGGATGCGCAGCCGCTGGCCAGTCCGGTGGCGCGGCTGCTGCTGATCATGGTGATCGTGCTGGCCTGGGGCGCCTGGCTGCAGGTGCAGGCGCTGCGCGCGCGCGGCAAGGCGAACAAGATGTCCGGCGAGCTGGCCGGGCAGGGCGGCGCGGCGCCTGCCGAGGGCGGCGACAACCGCAGCGCGGGCGAACGCTCGCAGTTGCAGGGCCGCTTTGCCGAGGCGGTCGAGATGCTGCGCAAGCGCCGCCGTGGCAACCTGTACGCCTTGCCCTGGTACGTGGTGATCGGCCCGCCGGGCTCGGGCAAGAGCACGCTGCTGCAGAATTCCGGACTCAACTTTCCGCTGTCGGAGCGCTTCGGCAAGGAAGCGCTGCGCGGCGTGGGCGGCACGCGCAACTGCGACTGGTGGTTCACCGACGAGGCGGTGTTCCTCGATACCGCCGGCCGCTACACCACGCAGGATTCCGACCGCTCGGCCGACGCCACCGCCTGGGGCGAGTTCCTCAAGCTGCTGCGCCGTTACCGCAAGCGGCGGCCGATCAACGGCGTGATCGTGGCGATGAGCCTGTCCGACCTGATGGTGCTGGACGAGACCGGCCGGCAGGAACATGCCCGCGCGATCCGCCGCCGCCTGGACGAGCTGGCCGAACACCTGAAGATCGGCGTGCCGGTCTACCTGGTGCTGACCAAGTGCGATCTGGTGGCCGGCTTCGGCGAGTTCTTCGACGACATGAACCCCGAGCTGCGCAACCAGGTCTGGGGCGTGTCCTTCCCGCTCAACAAGACCATGGACGGCAGCGCCGCCAAGGCCTTCGCCGACGAGTACCGGCTGCTGCTTGACCGGCTCAACACGCGCACGCTCGACCGGCTGCACGCCGAACGTGATCGCGGCCGTCGCGCCGCCGTGTTGTCCTTCCCGCAGCAGCTCGCCTCGCTGGGCGAGACCGCGCGGCAGTTCGTCGAGGGCGTGTTCGCCGGCCACGCCTACGGCACCCCGCCGTTGCTGCGTGGCGTCTACCTCACCTCCGGCACCCAGGAAGGCACGCCGATCGACCGCATGATGGGGGCGGTGGCACGCACCTTCGGCCTGGATGCGGCGCGGGTCAATCCGCAGGGCGCGCAGCGGCGCACCTTCTTCGTCGAGCGGCTGCTCAAGGAAGTGCTGTTCCGCGAGTCCGGCCTGGCCGGGACCAACCCCGCGATCGAACGGCGCAAGGTCGCCGTGCAACTGGCCGCCTACGTCGGCATGGCGCTGTTCACCGTGCTGCTGTGCTTCGGCTTCGCCACCAGCTACGCGCGTAATCGCGCCTACCTGGGGCAGGTGCAGGACGCGCTCAAGGGTTACCCGGCCGGCGTGGACCTGCCGGCCAGCGCCACGCCGAAGGAATACTTCGCCAAGGTGCTCGATCGGCTCGAAGCGCTGTCGGCGGTGCAGCAGACGGCCACGCCCGAGGGCGGCGTGCCGATGTCGATGCGTCTGGGTCTCTACCAGGGCAACGCGGTCGGCGAGGATCTGCACGCGGCCTACCTGCGCGAGCTCAACGCACTGCTGCTGCCTGGCGTGGGTGCGCAGTTCCGCGGCGGCCTGGCCGCCAGCGCGTCCGATCCGCAGGCGCTCTACTACTACCTGAAGGGCTACCTGATGCTGGGCGAGCCCAAGCATCTGGACGCCGACGAACTGGTGGCGCTGGCCAACCTGGAATGGCGCAAGGTATTTCCCGACGAGCCTGTGCTGCAGCAGGCGTTGGCCAAGCACTTCCAGGCACTGGTGGAAGAGCCCGGCCAGTTGCGCGCGCTGCCGCTGGATGCGGCATTGGTCGAGCAGGCGCGCACCACGTTGCGCACCGCCGACCTCTCCACGCTGGTCTACGGCAGCATGAAGCTCTCGGCCGAAAACGCCGGCAAGCCGCTGCAACTGGACAAGGAGCTGGGCCTGCTCGGCAACGTGTTCCGCCGCCAGAGCGGCAAGCCGCTGTCCGATCCGCTGCCGGCGCTCTACACGCAGCCGGTGTTCGCCATCGAGGCGGACAAGGGCGTGGCCGAAGCAGTGAAACAGTTCGCCGCGGACGACTGGGTGTTCGGCGGCGAGCCGATCGATGCGCTGGCGCAGGCGCGGCTTTCGCGCCAGGTGCTGGCGCTCTACGAGACCGACTACATCAAGGCCTGGGACGCGCTGCTGGCCGATCTGCAGTTGCAGCCGGCGGCGAGCATCCAGGACGCCAGCACGATCGCGGCGAAGCTTTCCGGTCCGAGCTCACCGCTGAAGTCGCTGCTCAAGCTGGTGAGCGACAACACCAGCGACATGCTGCGCGCGCCGCCGCCCGACGCAGGCGACAAGGGGCTGGATGCGGCCAAGGACGCGGCCGGGAAGAAGGCCACCCAGAACGCACTCGGCCGCGCGCTGGCGAAGGCCGGGGGCGGCGCCGCCGCGGCGGACGAAGCACCGCCCGGCAGCGCCATCAGTGCTCACTTCGACACCCTCAACAAGCTCAGCGAAGGCGCCCCCGGCGCGGCGCCGATCGACCAGACCCTGGCCGCGCTCGACCAGTTGAGCAAGACGCTGTTGACCATGACCGACTTCAGCGATGCCGCCGGCCAGCCCAACCCGCAACTGCTGATGGCGCAGCAGGCCGCCGCGCAGTTGCCGCCGCCGGTGTCCGGCTGGGTCGCCTCGCTGACCGGCAAGAGCCAGGCGCTGGTCGCCAGCGGCACCAAGGGCGCGCTGGACGAGCAGTTCCAGCAGGCCGCCGCGCAGGATTGCGCAGCCTTCACCCAGGGCCGCTTCCCGTTCTCGCCAACCAGCCGCAACGACATCCCGGTGCAGAACTTCGGCGAGATGTTCGGCTACGGCGGGCGCTACGACGGCTTCTTCAAGCAAACCCTGGCCAAGCTGGTCGACACCAGCGGGCGTAACTGGCAGTGGAAGAGTGGCCCGGGCGCGGTCAGCGGTTCGGCCTCGATGCTGGCGCAGATGCAGCTGGCCGACAGCATCAAGCAGATGTACTTCCGCAATGGCAGCCCGACGCCCGAAGTGGGCTTCACCCTGCTGGCGCCCGTGCTGGCGTCGGGCATCGGCCGCTTCGCCATCGCCATCGACGGGCAGACCTTCGACTACAAGCCGGGCGGCAGCACCAGCATGGCGATGAAGTGGCCGGGACCAACGCCGGGACAGGTCAAGGTGTCGGCGTGGGATACGTCCGGCAACCTGCTCAGCAGCTACGACTACCAGGGCGACTGGGCCTTCTTCCACGCCCTGCAGGCGGCGCAGCTCTCCCGCCAGTCGGACCTGCGCTACCAGGCGCATTTCGATTTCGGCGGCCAGGCGGTCCAGCTCGTCGTGCAGGCCAGCAACCTTAAGAACCCGTTCCTCAACACGCAGGTGCAACGCTTCCGGTGCGGGGGCTAGCCATGTCCGGGCCGACAGGGGGCGGGACGGCGAGCGTGGGCTTCTTCGGCAAGTTGCCGGGGGCGGGGGACTTCGTGCAGCGGCGGTTGCCCGGAGGGTTCGTCGAACGCTGGGACCGGCATTTCGAGCAGGCGGTGTTCGCCAGCCGGGAGGCGCTGGGCCAGGAGTGGGGGGCGGCCTATCGCGCCAGCCCGACGTGGCGCTTCGTGCTGTCGCCGCAGGCGTGCGGCGAGGGTGCCTGGGCGGGCGTGTTCGGACCGGCGGACGACCGCGTCGGCCGCAGCTTCCCGATGGTGCTCGCCGCTTCGGTCGTGCCCGCACAGATCGAGCCGCTGCTGCGCGAGGGCGCCGGCTGGTTCGAGGCGCTGGCGCGCGTGCACGCGCAGGGACAGCGCGGTGCGCCGGTGGACGCCGAAGGCTTCGACATCCTGGTGTCGGCGTTGCCCGGCCCGTCGCCCCATGTGCCGGCGACGGTCGACCTGTGCGAAGGCATCGACTTCAGTCGCGCGACGCATTGGCGCCTTCCGCTGCCGGCGCGCGCGATCGATGGCGAGGCGCTGGTCGGGCTGTGGCGGCGGCTCGCCAGCCATGGTGGCCCGTGGTGCCTGTGGTGGAGCGAAGGTGCCGGTCGCGTGCCGGCCGGGATCCTCGCCACCCGCGGACTGCCCGCGCCCGAGGCGTACGCGGGTTTCCTGGATGCGGCGCGGGCCGGCGCGTGGCTGAGTCCAACGGGCGCCTCCGCAGCGCCGCCGGCGCCCACGGCGGCAGCCGTGAACGGACAACCGCTCACGCCCATGCACGCGCCGCCACCGCCGCCGGTTCCGCCGCGCGAGCCGGATGACGACGTGACCGTGCCCGGCTTCGTGCGCCAGGCACAGGCAGCCGCTCCCCTGGCGGGCGCGCCCGTGTTCAACACCGAGCTCTCGGTCCAGACGGCGCCCGGCGCTGCCGTGGTCCGCCATCCAGCCTGCGCGCTGACCCTCGTCGCGGCGGATCTGGGCCTGGCCGATCCGCGCCGCCGCGCCGCCTCCGCGGCTGCCAGCGTCGGCGCCGAAATGAATCCCGCCGACGAGGTGGCGCCCGGCACGCATGCGCTGCGTGCCCGCCTGATGGCGCTCCATCCGCTGTTGCGCCACGGGCGCGTCGGCGAGGACGGCGCGGTGGTCGCCGTGCGCGTCGCCGGCACCCAGGCCGGGCTGCTGCGGGTGGGCGCCGCCAGTGCCTGGCACTGGCGCGGTGGCCGCATGCGCCCGTTGTTCGCCGCCGCGCCGGCGCAGCCGGTTTTGCCTGGCGGGGGCGAGCTGGACGACCTGCTGTTCGGCGGCACCGACGCTCCCTCCGTCCCCGGCCTGGGCGCCGAAGGCATGCCCGGCTGCGAGCAGATCGCGTGCGAACTGATGCCTGGCGACCGCCTGGTGCTGCTGGCCGGCCTGGCGCATGCGCAGCTTTCCCAGGCCACGCTGGCCCAGGCGCTGGTCGCCGCCACGCCGGAGGACGCGCAGGCGCGCCTGGCCCAGGCGCTGGGTCCCAACCCTACGCGGCCCTGGCCGCTGGCCGTCATCGAGGTACAGCCATGAGCGTGCGTTACCAGTCCGCGGGACACACCCACACCGGCAAGGTCCGCAAGCACAACGAGGACGCGATCCTGGTGCGCGAGGACGTCGGCCTGTGGGTAGTCGCCGACGGCCTGGGCGGGCACTCGGCCGGCGACTACGCCAGTGGGCTGATCGTGGAGCGACTGGGCTCGCTGCCGCGCAACGGCGACGTGTTCGAGTTCATCGAATCGATCGAGGACACGCTGGCGCAGGTCAACAGCGAGCTGCGCCAGGTAGCGATGGTGCGCGGCGTCGACCTGATCGGCTCCACCGTGGTGCTGCTCGTGTACGACCCCGACTTCATGCTGTGCGGGTGGGTCGGCGACAGCCGCGCCTACTGTTTCGAGGATGGCCACCTGCGCCAGATCACCCGCGACCACGTGCATGGCGTCAAGGAAGAAGTGACCCAGTTCGCCGGCGGCCCCGCGCCCGCGCGCCCGCAGCCGGGCGCCGGCGTGCTGACCCGGGCGATCGGCGCGGAAGAGCGATTGTTCGTCGACTGGGTGGTTGCAGGCAACCGTGCGGGTACGCAGTTCGTGCTGTGCTCCGACGGCATCAACAAGGAGATGTCGGACGAGGAGATCGACGCGCAGTGCGCGCGTCCACAGCTGCCCGGCGATGTGCTGCAGGGGCTGTTCGCGCTGGCCATGGGCCGCGCCGCGCGGGACAACGTGTCGGCCGTGGTCGTGCGGCTGCAGGACTGACCCGGCACCATGACCACCCCGTCGCTAAGCGCGCTCATCGAGGCCTACCAGGCCGGCGAGCTGTCGTTGCCGGCATTGCTGGTCGACGCACTCGCCGAGCGCGGCGCGGTGTCTATGGAGCAGCATGCGGACGACCTTCAGTGGCTCGGGCGGATGCGCGAGGAAGGCCGTCTGGATGCCGGCGTGGCGCACCTGGTGTCCGAACGCCTGGCGTCGCTGCAACGCGCCGGCGAGGAAGTGGCCTCGGTGCTGGCCGAAGCCGACGAGGCGACCTGCGTTGCACCGGGCCTGCGATCCACGCCGATCGCCACCTCGGGTGATGAGGCGACCTGCGTCGCGCCGCCGGCACGGCCGGTCACCGACAGCGCGCCGGCAGACCAGGCGACGGTGGTCAAGCCGGCCTCCGTCCGCCCGGAAGCGACCCGCACCGGCGTCACCGGCTCGCGGACCACAGGCAGCACCGGAAGCGTCGACGCCGCCGGCTGGCAGCAGCTGGCCAGCGTGGCGGGCGGCGATCAGGCGAACGTCGGCATGCTGCTCAAGGGGCGCTTCCTGATCGAGCGCGAGATCGGTCGCGGCGGCATGGGCGTGGTGTTCCTGGCGCGCGACGAACGCAAGGTCGAGGCCCGTGACCGCGACCCGTACGTCGCGGTGAAGGTGCTCAATGACGAATTCCGCCGCCACCCCGATTCGCTGATCGCGCTGCAGCGCGAATCGCGCCGCTCGCAGCAACTGGCGCACGACAACATCGTGCGCGTCTACGACTTCGACAAGGACGGCACCATCGTCTTCATGACGATGGAGTACGTCGACGGCTCCGATCTCAAGACGCTGATCCGCGAGAGCGCGTTCCGTGGGCTGCCGCTGGCGAAAGCGAGGCCGCTGATCGAAGGCATGGCCCGCGCGCTCAAGCGCGCCCACGACGCGGGCGTGGTCCACTCGGACTTCAAGCCCGGCAACGTGATGGTCACCCGCGAGGGCTATCCGAAGGTGTTCGATTTCGGCATCGCGCGCGCCGGCAAGCAGCCGGGCGAGGCGGCCGAGGACCAGACCGTGTTCGACGCAGGCCGCCTTGGCGCACTGACCCCGGCGTATGCCAGCCTGGAGATGATCCAGGGGCGGCCGCCGCAGGCGACCGACGACATCTATGCGCTCGGCTGCGTGGCCTTCGAGCTGCTCACCGGCAAGCACCCGTTCGACAAGGTGAGCGCCGAGGTGGCCATGCGCGAGGGGCGCAAGCCGCCGGCGGTGCCGGGGCTGACCCGCCGCCAGTACAGGACGTTGTGCGACGCCGTCGCGTTTACCGCCGACAAGCGCCTGAAAAGTGCCGACCTGATGGTCGAGGGCTTGCGTGATGTCGGCCTGGGCGAGCGCCTGGGCCGGCCGCTCGCCTGGACCCTGGCCGGCGTCCTGCTGCTGGCGGTCGCCGGTTGGGGCGCGCTCGGCCAGTGGCGCGCGCGCCAGGTCGCCGAGGTGGCCTCGCGTTTCCAGGCGGCCAACCCGCGACATTTCGGCGACGAAGCGGAGGCGGTCGCCGCGCTCGAGCGACTGGGCGAGGACGGACGCAAGCGCCTGATGCTCGACCAGGGCGACCAGGTGCAGCAATTTCTGCTCGACCGCGTCGACGCCTACTGGGATCCGGGCCAGGGCCGGCGCGATTACGCCGCCGCCGAGCGTGTGTTCGAACTGCCCGCGCGGTTGCACCTGTTCCTGCCGCGGCTGGATCTCAAGCGTGCCACCGTGGAGAAGCAGAAGCAGGAGCTGGAGCGGCACGCCCTGGCGAACACTGCGCCGACGCCCGCGCCAGCGACGCCTCAGAGCAACCCCGATGCGGTGCCGGCGCCGATTCAGGCGACGCAAGCGCTGGCCACCCAGCCATCGGCAGCGACGCAGGCCGCGACCACGCAGCCTTTGGCGACGACGCAGGCAGCGACACCCGCCAGGACGCCAACGGCCGAGAAGCACCGGGCCGCTCCGTCATCCGCAGGTTCTTCCAGCCGCATGCAGGAAGTCGCCGCCGGGCTGCTGCGCGAGGGCGAGCGGAACTTCGCCCAGCAGAACTACTCCGCCGCCATCGCCAACGCCAAGGCCGCGCTGCAGGTCAACCCCGGCGACGCGGCCGCCCGACGTCTCCTGCGCCGCGCCCAGCAGGCACAGCAGCAGGCCATGAACAGCATCTCGATCAACTGAGGAGGGACTCGCCATGCATAACGGAATTCGCGGTATCAGCCTGATGGGCGCGGCTTGCATGCTCGCCCTGGTCAGTGGTTGCGCGCAGATGCCCGAACTGGGCATGCCCGCCGCTGACGCCGGCCGCACGAACGTCGCCGAACCGGCGTCGCCGGAATGCAACCCGGTGGTGGGCGGTGCGATCGGCGCACTGGCCGGGTCGATGTTCGGCAAGGGCAAGGGCCACGTGGCGGGCGCGGCGATCGGCGCCGGCATCGGCGTGTTCGCCTGCATGGCCTACAACTATCACGCGCGCAAGGTGCGCGACGCGCGCTCGGTGGAAGACCAGTACCGGCGCGACCGCGGCGCCTTGCCGACGGACAACACCATCAGCGCCTACCAGACTGCGCTGCTGCCGGGCGAGACGATCCGCTCCGGCAGCAAGGCGGCAATGCAGTCGCGCGTCACGCTGGTGCGCGGCACGCAGGCCGGCGCGCCGCAGCTCAAGGAACAGTTGACCCTGTTCGCGCCGGACGGCCGTCAGTTGACCACCGTGACCAAGGACGCCACCGCCATCGACGGCACCGGCGAGTACGAGACCAATTTCGACTTCAACCTGCCCAAGGGCATCCAGGACGGCCGCTACACGATGCGCTCGGCGCTGTACATGGACGGTCAGCAGGTGCGCACCAACGAAGTCCCCATGCTGGTGGTCAGCTGACCGCATCCGGCCGCCATCGCACCGGTTGCCTTGTGCAGCCGCCGCACCGACCAAGAGCTTTGCATGAACACGCTTGCCGAACTGATCGCCGCCTTCCGCAACGGCCACCTGCCGCTTCCCGTGCTGCTCGATGCGCTCGGTCGCCGCGGCGTGGTGCCGGAGGATCGCCACCACGACGAGCTCGCGCTGGTCCGCCGCCTGCACGACGAGGGTGAGCTGGATGCCGAGATCGGCCGCGTGCTGCTGGAGCGATTGACGGCCGCGCAGACCGCGGTCGAGGAAGCGTCGATGGTCAATGACGCCACCGTGGTGGCACCGGCCGGGATGGCGCTCGTGGAAGGCGATGCCACCGTGGTGGTGCCGGCACCCGTCGCGCGGGCCGCGTTCGAGGACGTCGGCGACGCGACCGTGGTCATGCCGGCCTCGCGTCCGCCCGCGCCGCCTGCACCCGTCGGCGAGGCAACCGTGGTCATGCCCGCCTCGCACGGACGCGCGGCCGACGAGGCGCAGTCGACCGGCATCCAGTCCGGCACGGGCACGGGCACCCACTCAGGCAATAGCGCCAGTTGGGAGCGCCTGGCCGGCGCCGAGGGCGGCGACCACGCGCATGTCGGCATGCTGCTGAAGGGTCGCTTCCTGCTCGAGCGCGAGATCGGCCGCGGCGGCATGGGCGTGGTGTTCCTGGCACGCGATGAACGCAAGGTCGAGGCCCGCGACCGCGACCCGTACGTCGCGGTGAAAGTGCTGAACGACGAGTTCCGCCGCCATCCCGACTCGCTGATCGCGCTGCAACGCGAATCGCGCCGCTCGCAGTCCCTGGCGCATGACAACATCGTGCGCGTCTACGACTTCGACAAGGACGGCACCATCGTCTTCATGACGATGGAGTACGTCGACGGCTCGGACATGAAGGCGCTGATCCGCGAGCGCGCCTACAACGGCATGCCACTGGCCAGGGCGCGCCCGCTGATCGAGGGCATGGCCTGGGCACTCAAGCGCGCGCACGCCGCCGGCGTGGTGCACTCGGACTTCAAGCCCGGCAACGTGATGGTCACGCGCGACGGCGTGCCGAAGGTATTCGACTTCGGCATCGCGCGCGCCGGCCAGCACATGGGCGAGGCGGTCGGCGAACAGACCGTGTTCGACGCCGGCACGCTGGGCGCGCTGACACCTGCCTACGCCAGCCTGGAGATGATCCAGGGCGGCGAGCCGACGCCGAGCGACGACATCTATGCGCTCGGTTGCGTCACCTTCGAGCTGCTCACCGGCAAGCACCCGTTCGACAAGGTGAGCGCCGAGGTGGCCATGCGCGAGGGGCGCAAGCCGCCGGCGGTGCCGGGGCTGACCCGGCGCCAGTACAAGGCGCTGTGCGACGCGGTCGCGTTCCGCGGCGAGGATCGCCTGCGCACCGCGCAGGAATTCGTCGAGGGCCTGCGCGACGTCGGCCTGCGCGAGCGCATCGGCCCGTACCTCGCGTGGGGCGCCGGCGCACTGGTCGTGCTGGTGGCCGGAGGCTGGGGCGGCACGTACTACCTGCACCAGCGCAAGGTGGCGCAGGTGATCGCCCGCTTCGGGCCGCAGGACGCGCATCGCTACGCCGACGAGGCGCAGGCGATGGCCGCGCTCGATACCCTCGGCGACGAGGAGCGCAAGCGGCTGGTGCTCGACCAGGGCGACCTCATCCAGCGTTTCCTGCTGGCCCGCCTGGACGCTTACTGGAATCCCGCGCAGGGGCGCTACGACTACACCCACGCGCAGCAACTGTTTGCGCTGCGCGACCAGCTCAAGCTTTATTCGCCGGAACTGGACATCCGCCGCAGCGCGATGGACCAGCAGAAGAACGAACTGCTCAACAGCCTGGATACCCAGCTTTCCCGGCGCATCGAGGCCGGCGCGATCTTCGCCGACCAGCCGGACAACGCAATCGAGACGCTGCAGAAGATCCGCGCAATCGACCCGACCAGCAGCCTGCTCAAGAACGCCGAGCTGGAACTCAAATACGACATTGCCATCGGCGACGCGCTGGCCCAGCACCACGGCGACCAGGCCGCTGCGCACCTGAAACAGGCGCTCGCGCTGTTCCCCGATTCGGCACGTCTGCAGCGGCGTCAGGCGCAGCTCGACGCGATGGCTTCCGGCGCCGCCGTGGCGGCCGCCCCGACCACCGCGGCCGCCACCAGCCTGCCCGAGGCGCGCGCTGCGCTGGCCGTGCTGATCGCCCATCCGCAAGCGAGCGCCGACTGGCAACGCCAGGTCGCCGCCGCGATGGCGCCGCTCAAGGGCGACGCCTCGCCGCAGACCCGCGCGCTGGTCGACCAGCTGGCGACTGCCATTGCCACCATCGCCGACCAGCAGACCGACGCGCTGCACCTGCCGCAGGATCAGGCGCTGGTCGACTTCGGCCTGACCGTCGCGCCGCAGTCGGCCGCGCTCAAGACCGAGCACGATCGCCTGGCCGCGCTGGACAAGCAGCAGCAGGACCGCCTGGCGCAGGAGAGTGCCGTAGCCGAAGTCACCGCGCGCATCGAGTCGGTCAAGCGTGCCGCCGCGGCGGGCGACACCGCCAAGGCGCAGGAATCGCTCGCGCGTATCCGCACGCTGGCGCCGCAGCACCCCTTCCTGGCCAGCGAAGGCCCGCAACTGCTCGCCGACGCCTACCTCGGGCAGGCTCGCGAGGCGTTCCGCAAGGGCCGCTACCAGGCCGCCGCCGACGTGCTCACGCGCGCCACCGGCCTGCTCGGCCAGCGCGCCGACCTGGCCAAGGCCAGCGCCCGCTACGGCCTGGCGGCCGACCTGGTGAAGGCGCGCGGGCAGGCGGTGTCCGCGCCCGAGCTCGACCGCATGCGCCACCAGCTGGCGCAGGTACGCCACGCGGACGCCGACGCGCTGGCCGCGCTCGAGGCGGACATGAAGCTGCGCGGACAGCTCGGCGAAGGCTCCCTGGCCGCGCTGCTGGATTCGCTCAAGCCCGCCAGCAGCACGCCGTCGACGCCCGTTTCGCCCACCGCTGCGCCGACGCCCGCCGAGGGCAATGTGGCGCCCCCGGCCGCCGGCCGTACACCGGCCACAGGGCAGCCTGCGGCCACCGCGGCAGCGAAGGGCAGTCCGGCGGTGATCCGCCCTGCGCCGGCCACGGCGACCGCAGGGCCCTCGTCGGACCCTTGCGCCGCGCCCGACCTGGTCGGTGCGGGCCGCGCCTGCTTCGACAGCATCGACGGCAAGCGCGGCCCTGCGCTGGTGGTGGTGCGTGCCGGCGGCAAGACGCTGGCGATGACCCGCTCGGAAATCACCATCAACGAGTACAACCGCTATTGCGCGGCCACCGGCAAGTGCAGCGCCATCGCGTTGGACGACCGTTCCGCGGGCAGCCTGCCGGTGAGCAACATCAGCCTGGCCCAGGCGCGCGCTTACGCGGCGTGGCTCGGCAGCGCCAGCGGCCACGTCTATCGTCTGCCGACCGACGCCGAGTGGCTGGCGGCCGCGCGCGCCGGGGGGGGCTGGAAGCAGGCGCCGGACAGCAACTGCATTCCGCCCACCGCCGGGGCCGACGACGGCAGCGGCGCGCCGATCGCCGCCCGCGGTCGCAGCCCCAACCCGTGGGGTCTGGTCAACCTGACCGGGAACGTCTGGGAATGGGTGGACGATGGCGCCGCCGTGCGGGGCGGCAGCTACAGCAGCTACTGGTCCGACTGCACCGTCGACAGCCGGCGCCCCGACGGCGGCGTTGCGCAGAAGGACGTCGGCCTTCGCCTGGTGAGGGAGGTGCCATGAACGATCGCGAACGCATCGTCAACCGCGACCTGAGCCTCCTCGACGAGGCCCATTACGGCGGACGCATCGCCCGCGCCGAGTACCGCGCGCGCCGGCGCAACGTGCTGTCCGCGCTGCGCGACAGCCACGGCGTCACCGCCCGCAACGTGCTGGTGCAGCCGGGCCGCCCCGCGGCCAACGCGCCCGGCGACGAAATGCTGCCGGCCCTGATGGGCGCAGGCGCACGCTCGAGCCGGATGTTGCTGGTGGTCTTTGCCGCCGGGGCGCTGGTGTGCGCCGTGCTGCTCGGCCTGCTGTTTTTCGCTGCCTGAAACGTGAACGTCCGATGAGCAAAACGTGAACGAAACTGCCCGCTGATGGGCGTTTTTGTTGACGTAGTTCGCACTACAGGGTGAGGGCGCGCGTTTGCGCGGCCACCAACGGCCGGGCCCCAAGCCCGGCCGTTGGCGCTGATGCGATGCCGGCAACCGGCGCCGCGCCAAGGAACCGGTCATCAAGAGGGGAATGTCGTGCGGATTGCTTGCCTCGCAGCAGCGGTGGCCCTGGCCCTGGCGGGCGGGGACGCCTGGGCCCAGGCGTCGCCACCGGCACCGTCCGAGTCCGGCGCGCCGGCGCAGGACATCCTGGTCAGCGGCGTGCCGACCGAGGGGCCGCAGGCCGCTCAGGTCCAAGCGCTGATCCAGGCCGAATACCAGCAGGCGCTCGCTACCGCGGGCGCTGCCTCGCTGGATGCGGGGCAGCTGCAGGCCGCGGCCGTGCTGATCACCACCCGGCTGCACGAGGCCGGCTACCCCGACGCCCACGCCTACCTGCCGGGGCAGGTGCTGGCGGTACACCTGGGTGCCGGCGCGACGCCTGCCGCGACCGTGGCGCAGGCCCTCGCCACGCCAGCGGCGCCGGTGCCCGACGCCGCACCTGCCGCCGCGGTACCGCCGCTGCGCGAGCGCGTGGCCGCCGAAGCGCAGGAACAGACCCTGGCCGTGCATGGCTTCCGCGTGCAGGGCGTGGGTGACCATCCCGAGGACGGCATCACCCCGGCGACCGTGCAGGCGATGGCCGACGAGCAGTTCGCCACGCTTTCCGGCGGTTCGGGCAAGCCGGTCCAGGCCAACTTCAGCCAGCTGCAGCAGGTCGCCGACCGCATCACCGACCGCTATCGCAAGGCCGGCTACATCGTGGCCACCGCCTTCGTGCCCGCGCAGGACGTGGGCAGCGACGGCATCGTGCGGCTGGGGGTGCTCGAGGGCACGATCGGCAAGGTTGTGGTCAAGGGCACCTCGCGCTACCGGCCGGGGGTGATCGCCGCGCCGGCCGAGAAGCTCAAGGGGCAGCCGCTGCGCAAGCAGGACATCGACTCGGCGCTGCTGTACGCGCGCGACCTGCCAGGCGTGACGGTTTCCTCCACCTTCCAGCCCGGCGCCAAGACCGGCCAGACCGACCTCGTCATGGTGGCGCACGAGGCCAAGAGCCCGTTCACCTTCACCGTGGGCGGCAACAACTACGGCACCGAACTGACCGGCCGCTACCGCGCGCAGGCCGGCGCCGCCTGGAACAGCCCGCTCGGCATCGGTGACCAGCTGACCGCCAACGTCGACTACGCGCTGGACCCGCACAGCAACGTCTATTACGCGCTGTCCTACCGCGCCCCCACCGTGGTGGTACCGGGCCTGGGCGGTGTGATCGGCGCCACCCGCAGCGAACTGCAGATCAACAGCGGTGCCTTCGCCGATCTCAAGGTGCGCGGCCCGACCTCCTCGACCTTCGCCGGCGCCGACTGGAAGTTCGTCAACACCGACGACGTCTCGATGCAGAGCTCGCTGCGTTACATCCGGGAGAAATCCCAGCTCGGTGCGCTCGGCGTGAAGCTCTCGGACGAGCGCTTCGACGTGGCCGAGCTGGGCTTCGGCCTGCAGCGCACCGACCAGCGCCTGCGCGGCCTGGACGTGGTGCAGGGCAGCCTGCGCAAATCGGTACGCGACGACTCGCTGGAACCGGACCTGGTCAGCCCCGACCACGACAGCAACTTCCTGTTGGCGCGGCTCTCCTACACCCGCCTGCAGTTCCTGACCCGTTCGCAGCGGCTGTACTTCAAGCTGGGCGGCCAGTACACGCGCGATGCGTTGCCACCGCTGGAGCAGTTCGTGATCGGTGGCCCCGACAGCGTCCGCGCCTACCCCATTGCCGACGCGCTCACCGACCGCGGCTGGTACACCTCGCTGGAGTACCACATCGACGCGCCAGGCCTGGGCGATCGCGTCTCGCCCTTCTACGACCGCCCCTGGCGCGAGTTGCTGGAAGTGGAGGTGTTCTACGACTTCGGTCGCGGCTACGCCTCGAACCATCGCGACGGCAACAACCCGATCGAGACGCTCGAGGGTGTCGGCGCGGGCCTGATCTTCCGCATTCCGCGCTTCCACCATTTCGAATTCCGCCTCGACGCCTCGGTGCCGACCGGCAGCCGCGACGCTTCGGACAAGCGCGGCTACCACGTCTATTCGCGCTTCGGCTTCACCTTCTGACGGACCCATCCCATGCACACCACCCGCGCGACCTCCCGCAAGGACTCCCTCGCCAGCCTGCGCCGCAAGGCACTGCCGCTGAGCCTGTCGCTGCTGCTGTGCGGTGCGCTCGCCAGCGCACCGGCCCAGGCCGGCGGTGGCGTGGGACGAACCACCACGCCGACCGGCGGCACCATCGTCGGCGGCAGCGGCAGCATCCTGCAGGATGGCGCCAACGTGGTGATCAACCAGACCAGCGACAAGCTGGTTCTGAACTGGCAGAGCTTCAACCTGGGACAGGACGCCCTGGTGCGCTTCAATCAGCCGGGCAGCTCGGCGGTCGCGCTCAACCGCATCCTCGACCAGAACCCGAGCCAGATCTTCGGCCAGATCAGCTCCAACGGGCAGGTGTTCCTGATCAACATCCACGGCATCATCTTCGGCAGCACCGCGCAGGTGAACGTCGGTGGGCTGGTCGCCAGCACGCTGGACCTCACGCCGACCGACTTCCTCTCGAACCACTTCAACCTCAACGCGGTCGGCGGCGGCGCGGGCATCGTCAACCACGGCACGATCGCGGCGGCCAGCGGTGGTTCGATCAGCCTGATTGGCGGCAGCGTAGCCAACGATGGCGTGATCCTGGCCAACTACGGCCGGATCAACCTCGACGGCGCCGAACACGCCGTGCTGGACTTCGACGGCAACGGGCTGATCAACGTCCAGATCACCGGCGAACTCAAGCAGCGCCTGGATGCCAAAGCTGCGGTCAGCAACGCCGGCACGCTGCAGGCCGACGGCGGCACGGTCGTGATGGAGGCTTCGGCCGCGCGCGACCTCTTCACCAGCCTGGTCAACAACTCGGGCGTCATCGATGCCGGCGCGATCAGCCACGACGGTGGCGTGGTGCGCCTGGTCGCACGCGGCGGCGACACCGTCAACAGCGGCAGCATCGATGCGACGGGTGCGCACGGCGGCAACGTACAGCTGCTGTCCGACCGCAACGTGGGCGTGACCGGGGGCAGCATCGACGCCTCCGGTACTTACGGTGGCGGCGCCATCCGTGTCGGTGGCGGCTGGCAGGGCGGCGAAGGGCTGCAGACGGCCAATGCCGTCTACGTGGACGGCGATGCCACGCTCAAGGCCGACGCCACGCGCAACGGCGATGGCGGCTCGGTGGTGGTCTGGGGCAACCAGGTCAACAACTTCTACGGCAGCATCAGCGCGCGCGGCGGCGCCAACGGTGGTGACGGCGGCCGCGTGGAGACCTCGTCGCACGAGGGACTGAACGCACAGGGCCACGTCGACGCTTCGGCCGCGCACGGCAACATGGGCAGCTGGCTGCTCGATCCCTACAACATCACCATCAGCAGCGGCACGGACAGCAAGGTGTCCGGCGGCCCCGTCTACACCCCCAGCGGCAACCCCTCGGTGGTCAATGCCGGGGAGATCGGCGCCGCCCTGACCGGCGGTACCAGCGTCTACGTGTTCACCAACACCGCCGGCGGGTCGCAGAACGGGGACATCACGGTGAATGCCCCGATTACCGCGAGCGGGGCGGGTCAGCTCTACCTGCAGGCCTTCGGCAGCATCTTCGTCAACGACGACATCACCGCGGCGGCCGGGCAGTCGCTGGACGTGCATCTGTGGGCCAACTACGCCGGCACCGCCGGCGCCAGCACCTACACCAAGGGCTCGTGCACCACCTCCTGCGTGGTGAGCATCGGCGATACCGGCGCCGCGACGATCGATACCCATGGCGGGCTGGTCGACATCCTGGCCTCGGGCGCGGTGAAGATCGGCAACAGCACCAACACCGCGGTGGTCAACGCCGCCACGCTCAACATCGGTAGCGCCACCAGCAAGGTCGCCTCGATCAAGGAGGGCAGCAACGGCAGCATCGTGGCCACCACGGTGACCGCGCGCGCCACCAGCGGCATCACGCTGACCAACAGCGCCAACGCGATCGGCACGGCCAACCTCTACGGCGGCACCACCCAGATCACCGACAGCACCAACCTGGTGCTGGGGACGGTGGCCACCGGCAGCCTGACCGCGACCACCAGCGGCACGCTGGGCTTCGGCGGCGGCACCGTCAGCGGCAACCTCACCGCGACCAGCAATGGCGACATCGGCCAGACCGGCGCGCTCACGGTCACCGGCACGTCGAACTTCAGCGCGGGTACCGGCGTGATCACGCTGACCCAGGCCAACAACGACTTCCAGGACGCGGTCAGCCTCAGCGGCGGCGCTGCGCAGATCAACGACAAGAACGCCCTGACGCTGGACCAGGTGAGCACGGACGACCTGCTCGCCACCAGCACCGGCGCGCTGAACCTGGGAACCGGCACGGTCGGCGGCAACCTCACCGCAACCAGCAACAACGGCGCGATCACCCAGGCCAGCGGTGGGTTGGCGGTAACCGGCACCAGCACGATCCATGCAGGCACCGGCGCCATCACGCTTGGCGACGCGGCGAACGATTTCACCGGCCTGGTGACGCTCACCGGCGGCGCCACGCAGATCACCAGCAGCGGTGCCCTGTCGCTGGGCACGCTTGCCACCGGCAACCTCACCGTCGACAGCGGCGACGTGCTGACGTTCGCCGGCGGCACCGTCACGGGCAGCCTCGATGCCACGAGCGCGGGCAACCTGAGCCAGACCGGCGCGTTCGACGTGACCGGCACCTCCAGCTTCACTTCCAGCGGCGGCGGCACCGTCACGCTGACCGATACGGGCAATGCCTTTGGCGGGGCGGTCAGCCTGACCGGCGGCGCCACGCAGATCACCAGCGGTGGCGCGCTGTCGCTCGGCACGCTTGCCACCGGCAGCCTGACGGCTACCAGCACCGGCGCGCTCGACCTGGGCCAGGGCACGGTGGGTGGCGCGCTCGTGGCCACCAGCAACGGCGGCGCGATCACCCAGGACGGCGCGCTCGCGATCGGCGGTGCCAGCACCCTCGACGCTGGCAGCGCGGCGATCACGCTGGCCGACGCAGCCAACGTCTTCACCGGCGCGGTGAGCGCTACCGGTGGCGACGTCTCGCTGCAGTCGTCGGGCGACCTCACCGTGGCCGCGCTGACCAGCGGTACGGACGCATCGGTGAGCCTGATCGCGGGCGGCTCGCTGTTTTTGCCCACGGCGGCGATCGATACCGGCCTGGGTAACCTGACCCTGGCCGCCAGCGGCGGCAGCCTCGGCATCAACGGCAACCTGAGCGGCGCGAACGTGTCGCTGGCCAGCCGCGATGGCCTGAACCTCGCCTACGACGTCACCGCAAGCGGCACGCTCGGCCTGGACAGCAGCAGCGGCGTGATCACCCAGACCGCCGGCACCCTCACCGCCGGCGGCATCAGCGCGATCACCGCCGCCGGCGACATCACGCTGACCGGTGCCGCCAACGACTTCCAGGATGCCGTGAGCCTGAACGGCGGCAGCGTGCAGATCACTGACGCCAACGCCTTGGTGCTGGGGACGCTCGCCACCGGCGACCTGACCACGAACAGCGTGGGCAGCCTGACCCTTGGCACCGGCACGGTCGGCGGCAACCTCGTCGCCACCAGCGGTGGAGCGATCGACCAGGCCAGCGGCGGCCTTGCGGTCACCGGCACCAGCAACCTCGACGCCGGCGCCAACGCGATCACGCTCACCGACACCGGCAACGATTTTGCCGGCGCGGTGAACCTCACCGGCGGCGCTGTCGCCATCACCGACAGCAACGCGCTGACCCTGGGCACCCTCGCCACCGGCGCGCTGTCCGCCACCAGTACCGGCGCGCTCGACCTCGGCCAGGGCACGATCGGCGGCAACCTCTCGGCCACCAGCCATGGCGGCGCCATCAGCCAGGCCGGCGCCCTCACCATCAGCGGCACCAGCGGCATCGACGCCGGCGGCGGCACCATCACGCTCGACAACAGCGCCAACAGTTTCGCCGGCGCGGTGAGTCTGGCCGGTGGCGATACGCGGATCACCAACAGCGGCAGCCTGGCGCTGGGCACCCTGGACACCGGCAACCTGACGGTAGTGAGTGCGGGCGCGCTGAGCTTTGCCGGCGGCAGCGTCGGCGGCAACCTCGACGCCACCAGCGTGGGCGACATCAGCCAGGGTGGTGCGCTGGCCGTCACCGGCACGTCGAGCTTCGACGCCGGCACCGGCGTGATCACGCTCACCCAGGCCAACAACGACTTCGGCGGTGCGGTCAGCCTGGCCGGCGGCACCACGCAGATCGTGGACCGCAACGCGCTGGTGCTGGGTACGCTGGCCGCCGGCAACCTGACCGCCACCAGCCATGGCAACCTCGATCTCGGTACCGGCAGCCTCTCCGGCAACCTGGTCGCCACCAGCAACGGCGGCGCGATCAGCCAGGCCGCCGGCGGGCTCGCGATCAGCGGCAACGCCACGGTCAACGCCGGCAGCGGCGCGATCACCCTCAACGATGCGGCCAACGATTTCGGCGGCACGGTGAACCTCGCCGGCGGCGCCACGCGCATCACCGATGCCAATGCCCTGTCGCTGGGCACGCTGTCGACCGCGAACCTGACCGCGATCAGCCACGGCGCGCTGAACCTCGGCAGCGGCACCGTCGCCGGCAACCTTGCCGCGACCAGCAACGATGGCGCGATCAGCCAGTCGGGCGGCCTGACCGTCAACGGCACCAGCGCCATCAACGCGGGTAACGCCGGCATTTCGCTCGCCGGCCCGGGCAACCATTTCGTCGGCGCGGTCAGCCTGTCCAACAGCGGCGCCAACAACGTCGCCGTGGACAACGGCACCCACGCGCTGCTGCTGGGCAGCTCGACCGTCGGCACCGGCACGCTGTCGCTGGCGGGCAACGGCATCGGCCAGGTGGGTGGCATCACCCAGGCGGCCGGCGGCGGGGCAGTGACCCTGACCGCCGGCAGTGGCGCGCTGGTGCTGGGCAACGCCGGCAACGACTTCACCGGCACGGTGGATGCACAGGGCGCGTCCGTCTCGCTGAGTACCCTGGGCGACCTGCACATCGTTGGCATGAGCGTCGCCACCAACGGCTCGCTCAGCCTGGTTGCCGGCGGCGCACTGGACCTGGCCTCGTTCGGTGCGATCGACACCGGCACCGGTGACCTCACGCTGAGCGCGGGCGATGGCCTCGCTACCAGCGCCGACCTGCGCGGCCACGACGTATCGCTGGCCGGCGGCGCGGGCCTGACGCTCAACGGCAATGTCACGGCGAGCGGCACCCTCTACCTGGGCAGCACCAACGCGGCGGTCAGCCAGACCGCGGGCGTGCTCTCCGCCGCCGGCACTACCACCGTCGACGCGGGCACCGGCACCATCACGCTCACCAGCGCCGGCAACGATTTCCAGGGTGCGGTCAGCCTGACCGGCGGCGCCACCCGGATCGTCGACGCCAACGCACTGACCCTGGGCACGCTCGCGACCGGCGACCTCACCGCCACCAGCACGGGCAACCTCGGCCTCGGCAAGGGCACCGTGGCCGGCACGCTGCTGGCAACCAGCAACGGCGGCGCGATCGGCCAGGCCAGCGGCGGGCTGACCGTGACCGGCGCCAGCACGCTCAACGCCGGCAGCGGCGCGATCACCCTGGCGGACGGCAACAACAACTTCGCCGGCACGGTGAACCTGACCGGTGGCGCGGTCAGGATCACCGACCGGAACGCGCTGTCGCTCGGCACCCTCGCCACCGCGTCGCTGGCCGCGACCAGCACGGGCGCGCTCGACCTGGGCGCCGGCAACATCAACGGCAACCTCGTCGCCAGCAGCAACGGCGGTGCGATCACCCAGGATGGTGCGCTCGCGGTGAGCGGCGCCAGCAGCATCGACGCGGGCAGCGGTGCCATCACGCTGGCCAACGCTGCCAACGATTTCACCGGCGCGGTCAGCCTCGCCGGCGGCGCCACCCAGCTGGTCGATGCCAACGCGCTGACCCTGGGCACACTGGACACGGGCGTCCTTGGCGTGACCAGCACCGGCGCGCTCAACCTGGGCAGTGGGACCGTCGCCGGCAATCTCTCGGCGGCCAGCAACGGTGGCGCGATCAGCCAGTCGGGTGCGCTGACGGTGACCGGTACCAGCGCGCTCGACGCGGCCACGGGCTCGATCACGCTCGCGAATGCCGGCAACGATTTCCAGGGCAGCGTGGGTCTTGCCGGCGCCGGCCTGTCCGTGCGCGACGCCAACGACCTGACCATCGGCACGCTGGCTGCCGCGGCCAACACCGACGTCAGCCTGGTCGCGGGCGGGTCGCTGATCCTGCCGGTGTCGGGAATCGACACCGGCACGGGCAATCTCGTGCTCGCCGCCAATGGCGGCACGCTGGCTACCCAGGGCACGCTCAGCGGCGCCGACGTCTCGCTCAGCGGTCGCGACGGTCTGACGCTGGCGCACGACGTGAACGCGACCGGCACGTTGACCCTGGTCAGCACCGGCGGCGACATCACGCAGACCGCCGGCGTGCTCACTGCCGCTACGCTGACCGGCAATGCACTGGGCAACGTTACGCTCGGCTCGGCCAACGCAATCGCCGCGCTCGGCAGCTTCAGCGCCGACGGCTTCCTGCTGCGCACCGCGGGCGGCCTGACCGTCAACGGTGCGGTGGCGGGCGGCGCCGGCGGCGTGGATATCGGCAGTGGCGGCCTGTTGAAGGTCGCCGCCGGCATCAGTGGTCACGCCATCGCGCTGCAGGGCGCCGGCATCAGCCAGACCGCCGGCAGCATCAACGCCGGCACCGGCCAGGTCGAGCTCACCTCCAGCGCGGGCATCACCCAGACCGGCGGCTCGATCACCGCCGGTACGTTGACCGGCAGCGCCACGGCCGATGCCAGCCTCGCCGGCGCCAACCATCTCGTCAGCCTGGGCAGTTTCGACGCGGCCAACCTGTCGCTGACCAACGCACAGGACCTGGTGCTGGCGGGCCCGGTCACGACCAGCGGCGCCACCGCGCTGACGATCGGCGGTGACCTGGCGATCAACGGCACGCTCCATGCCGCCACCGTTTCGCTCGACGTGGATGGCGCGGTCAGCGAGGGCGCCAGCGGCAATCTCGTCACCGGCACGCTGAGCGGCCAGGCGGGCGGCAACGTCACCCTGACCCGCGGCAACCACGTCGGCACGCTGGGCAACTTCGCCGCCGCCAGCTTCGCGCTGACCAACGCGCAGGCGCTTACCGTCAACGGCAGCCTCGGCGTGGGCACGGGCAGCATCGCGCTGACCACCACCGCCGGCGCGCTGAACATGAACTCGGCGCTCAGCGGCGGCAGCATCGCGCTGGACTCGGCGGCCAACCTGGTGCTGGGCAAGGCGATCAACGCCACCACGCTGAGCCTGAAGTCCGCCGGCTCGATCAGCCAGACCGCCACCGGCCTGATCACCGCCGGCACGCTGAGCGGGCAGTCCGCCGGGGCGACCACGCTCAACCAGGCCAACGCCATCTCGACGCTGGGCAACTTCAGCGCGGACGGCTTCGGCCTCACCAGCACCCGCGCACTGACGGCCGCCGGCACGGTCGACGGTGGCGCCAGCACCGCGCTCGCCGCGGGCGGCAACCTGCGCATCGACGGCACCGTCAAGGGCGACGCCACCTACCTTTCGGCCGGCGGCACCATCACCGAGGGCGCCAGCGGGAACATCGTCGCCGACGCGCTCACCGGCAAGGCCAGCGGCACCGCCACGCTCGGTGGCGCCAACCACATCGGCACGCTGGGCAACTTCCAGGCGGCCGGCTTCAGCCTGCACGATGCACAAAACCTGCGCGTCTCCGGCACGGTCGATGGCGGCGCGAGCACCACGCTCGATACTGCCGGCAACCTGGCGATCAGCGGCACGGTCAAGGGCACCAGCACGCGCCTGAACGTGACCGGCGCGCTGAGCGAAAGCGGCAGCGGCCGCATCGTCGCCGACGCGCTGGCCGGGCACGTCACCGGCAGCGCCATCCTCACGGGCAACAACGCGGTGGCAAGCCTGGGCAACCTCGACGCGGCCGGGCTCAGCTTCACCAACGCCCAGGCGCTGACCATCGCCGGCACCGTCGATGGCGGAGCCAGCACGACGCTGACCACCAAGGCCGGCGGCCTCACCGTCAACGGCACGCTGGCCGGCACCAGCACCTCGCTCGACATCGCCGGTGGCATCGAGCAGTCCAGCCAGGGCCGCATCACCGCGGGCACGCTGACCGGCCAGGCCGGCGGTGACGTCGCGCTGGACGGCGACAACCGCATCGATACCCTGGGCAGCTTCAGCGCGTATGACTTCGCGTTGAGCAACGGCAAGGCACTGGGGGTGAACGGGCCGTTGACCGCCAGCGGCGGCGGCATCGCGCTGGCTACCACCGCGGGCAAGCTGTCGGTCAACACGGCGTTGAACGGCGACACCATCGCGCTCGATTCGGCCGGCGATCTGGCCCTGGCGCAGGCCGTCCACGGCGGTGCGGTGACTCTCGTGTCCGGCGGCAAGATCAGCCAGACCGCCGACGGCATCATCACCGCCGACCGCCTGAGCGGCCATTCGGCGGGCAGCACGACGCTCGACCAGGCCAACGCGATCGGCGCGCTCGACGGCTTCAGCGCCAGCGGACTGACGGTCACCACCAAGCGGGCCCTCACCGTCACCGGCACGGTCGACGGCGGCGGCAGCACCACCCTGACCACCGGCGGCAGCCTGGCGATCAACGGCTCGCTGACCGGCGACACCACCACGCTGGCGGTCAGCGGCAACATCAGCGAAGGCAGCGCCGGCAGCATCACCACGCATATGCTGACCGGCCACGCGACCGGCGCCGTCGCGCTCACCGGCGCCAACCGCCTCGATACCCTGGGCCAGTTCACCGCCGCCGGCTTCGCGTTGAGCAACGGCCCGTCGCTTACCGTGACCGGCCCGCTCGACGGCGGCGCGAGCGTCAGTCTGACCACCACCCGCGGCGACCTGCTGATCAACGGCCAGGTCAGCGGCAAGGCGACCACGCTGGTCTCCTCCGGCGCGATCACCGAGGGGCAGGGCGGCAGCATCGTCGCGGACACCCTCTCCGGCCGGGCCGGCGGTTACACCCAGCTCGGCACGGCGAACAGCCCGCTGGCCAACTACATCGGCACGCTGGGTGGCTTCTCCTCGACGGCAAGCTTCAGCCTGACCAACGCGCAGACGCTGACGCTGGCCTCGGTCGACGGCAGCGCCTACACCGTCGATGCAGGCACCTCGTCGCTGTACCTCGGGGTGACCGGCGGCGACTTGCTGCAGGTCGGCAAGACCTGGCTGTACGACGGCGAGGGCACGTTCGCCTCGACCGGTCGCATCGGCACGTCCGACGCGCCGATCTACGTCACCGGTACCGGGCCGCAGGCCGTCGCGCTGGTCGGCATCCCGCCGGCCTATTTCTACGCGGTGAACGCCAGCGGCAACCTGCTGCCGCTGACCGGCGGCGACAGCGTCAACGTGCCGACCTCGCTGTTCACCAGCCGCGCGCAGAACGCGAACAACCATACGGACGTCTATATCGACCCGAGCGTGATCTCGGCCGACTACCGCTCGTACGGCATCGTGCCCTCCGGCATCCTGCTGCCTGCCGACCAGCAGGCCTGCGACCCGGAAGTGGAGGAGTGCGATGAGTAAGGCGCTCCGCCTGCGCCAGGCGGCCGGGCTCGGGCTGCTCTTCGCCCTGGCCGCGCCGGCCTGGGCGCAGCTTCCGCCGCGGTTGACGCCCGGGGGCGTGGCCGACCAGCTCGATGCCGCGCGGCAGCGCCTGGCCGGCCAGCCGGGGGCCGCGGCGACGGCGGAGCAGCTGCAGGCGCTCGCGCAAAACCTGCGTGGCGCGTTGGGCAAACAGCTCGCACAGCCGCTGACCGCGCTGGACGATCGCGCGCGCGGCCAGGTCTTGCGCGCGCACGCCGCCGCACAACTGGCCGTGGACTTTGCCGACAACGCCGGCGGCTGTCGCGAGGGCGAGCTCGCCGCCATGGCGCAGGCGCTTGCGCTCTCGGTTCGCCGACTCGCGCAGGCGCCGGCCGAGGGCAAGCCGATGCAGGCGACCATCGACCGGGTGGAAACCGCGGACCATGCCGCAGTGTTCGCGCTGCGCATGGTGGACAAGCCGGTCACGCTGGCGCTGGTGGGCAGCGAACTCCACGACCCGCAGTGCCCGGACCCGCAGTTGAGCGCCACTGACGCCAGCGGCACGCCGCTGTCCGTGCAACCGCGTATCACCGGGGTGCTGCCCACGCGCATCGAGTTCGAGTGGCCAGCGACCGCCTCGCTCGTGCCAGGCAGTTACGTGCTGCACGCGCGGCCGCAGCACAAGGCCTTCCTGGTCGGCTGCAGCGCGCAACCGGAGGCGACTGTCGCGGTGCAATTGGTCCCGGCGCCGAGGTTCACCGTGGGCTATGCGCTGGACGCGGTGTGCGGCCGGGCCGCCTCGCGCACGGTGGCGCTGGGCAAGGGCACTTTGCCGCCGCTGAGTGGTTACGGTGCGACCGTGGCGCAGGCTATCGATACGTCGGCTTGCGCCGATCCGGTCGCCTACCGGATCTCCGCCACGGTCGCCTATGCCGACGGCGCCAGCGCAACGGCCGGTCCGTTCGAGCAGAGCGCGGACGCCAATGCCACCGTGGGGCTTCCGGGTGGCCTGTCGTTGAGTTGGGATCCGGCGGTGCGTCAGCTGTTCGTGCGTTCGGGTGCGCCGATGTGCAAGGGCGTGCGCTGACCTTCAGCTCCCTCTCGCCACCGGGGAGAGGGCTGGGGTGAGGCGGGGCTTGCGGGAATGCTTCCCGCATGGGGATTTCGTTTGCTGCTCTTGCATGGCGCCCCCGCGAACAGGCTCGCCTGCCGCGGGCTTCCGAGCGCCTGCCGGCGCTCGGGTCACTTTTCTTGCTGCCCCAATGAAAAGCAACCAAAAGAAACGGCCTGGCTAGGCCCGGTGTGGCTAGAAAGCCTAGTGCCTCGGCGCCTTGCTTGGTGAGCCTCGCGCTCTTAGAGGCGCTGCCGCGGCTTTACCGCGGGCGCTCGGGAACTGAGGCAAGAGGATTTACGGGGGTGTGCGCGAGCACCGTGCTCTGCTCCCTCTCCCCGCCGGGGAGAGGGTTGGGGTGAGGGGCCGGGCTCGCGGGAGTGCCTGCAAACGCCAGATGCCTGGGGTGGCGCCACGCCACCGCGCGGCGCTACGCCAGTTATTCCTCGCTCGGGCCCGAGATCACTTCCATCTCGCTGACGCCGCCGGGCGCCAGGTCCTTGAGCAGGTCGAGGAAGTTCTTGCCGACCAGGCGCTGGGCGCGCCGCAGCAGCAGCGGGACCGGGCTGGAGGGTTCGCAGCGCGCGTAGTAGTCGCAGATCTCGTCGATCCTGCGCAGGACGTCCTGCGGCGTTTCGATGCGTCCCGGCACGCTGGCGCGCGTACCCGGGCCGGACGGCTCGCCACCCTCGGCGCCGGCTTCGCCTTCACCGGCGATGTCGGGGTTGCGCCGGGCTGCCTGCGACTCGACGAATTTCTTCAATTCGTAACTGTCGGTCAGCAGGGGCTTGAGGTCGGGACCGGCGGTGCCGATGCGGTCGTTGAAAATCCGGTCGATCGCCTTGGCTTCGTCGAGAATGCGTGTCACGGCTTCCAGCGTGGCGGCGAGTTCGTCTTCGGGGCAATCGAGGCAGCAGGCTTCGATTTCCGTCATGCTCGGTAGCGCCGCGTCGCCCGCATCGATTTTCACCGAGCCATTGGCGATGCGCAGGTCGCGCAGGGAAAACCGGCCGAGCCGCGGCGACTGCACGAACGGCGTATTACGGAAATACGCGAGCAGCCCCGTGGGGTTGGCGATCGCCGAGACGGCGTTGACGCGCGCGGTCGGATCGTCGTCGTCCTCGGCGTCCAGTTGCGGGTGCACGCCATCCCAGTGGTCTTCGAGCAGGCCGCGGATCAGCGTCAGGCCGGCGGCCCATCCGGGCATCCCGCCGGTACGCATCCAGGCAGTCGCCAGGTGCGTGGCCACGCGCAGGTCGCGCGAGCGCTGGAGCAGTCCGGTGGCGAGCGAATCGACCTCGTCCCAGTCCGGCTCCTCGGCCGCCTTGACGCTGTCGCCCATGGCGCGCTCGGCGCGCGGGGCGGCCGCGCGTTCGAGCGCCATGAAATCGGGGTCGTATTCGAGATCGCTGCCGGTCGGCGAGTCGCCATCCAGCGGTGCGAGAAAGGCTGCCGGGTCGTAACGCATCATCGTCAGTAAATCCCCTGTGTGCCGCGGGATAATACAACACGGATAATGCGGTACCGACGCCGTGCGGCATCAAAAAATTGCGTGGATAAATCGCCTTTCGATTTACGCAATACCGGCGCTTTAAAATCCGCGCTTAACCGACGCAGGTCAGGGATGCACGTGCCGACCGGCCGACTGCGCAGCCGGTTCCTGCGGGCAACGGCCGACCACGTGGGCCAGCGTGTTGACGTTGTCGACCAGGCGATCGGTAAGGCGGGCGACCTGGTCGGCGCCGGCCTGGTCCTCGGACATCGCCAGCAGGGTGCCGAGGCTTCGTTGGAGCAGGCGAAGGTCGGGCAACTCGAGTACCGGGCGCTGTTCGCGCAGGGCGCCGGCGATGCCGTGGAGCGCAGTGGCCGTGTGGTCGACGAAGGCGCTCACCTCGGCCTGCTCGGGCAGGCTCGCGCAGTGCTGCAGCAGCGCCTCCAGCGTCATCGCGGTGCGTGCCAGGCGATTGCCGTTGGCGAACAGTGCCTGGGCCAGGTCGACGAGCGCCGCCGGCGTGGCCGGTTCGGCGCGCATGCGTTCGAGCGAGGCCAGCGCGTTGGTGCGCGCGGTACGGGCCGCGGTGCGCGTCTCGCGGTGGGTCCCGCGCCGTTGCGGGCGGCCCAGGGCGCGCAGGTAGTCGGCATAGGCGTCGAGCATGTCGGCCAGCGCCGCGCGCGCGCGGCCGTGCTCCCAGGTCGGCCACAGCACGTAGGCAAGGAGCGCCATGCCGCTGGCCAGCGCCGTGTTGATCACGCGGTCGGTCACCGCCACGCCGGGATCGACGCCTTCGAAGGAAAGCAGGACCACGACGGTGCCGGTCAGCGCCGCGACCGCGATGCCGTAGTGCGCGGTGGCCAGGTAGCGGAACGCCATGCACAGCACGCCCATCAGCACCAGGTGCGCCCAGGCTTCGTCGGGAATCACATGCAGCAGCCCGGTGGTCAGCAACAGGCCGAGCACGGTGCCGACCACGCGCAGCAGGCCGAAGTTGAAGGTGGCGGCGAAATCCGGGCGCAACACGATGGCGACGGTCATCGGCAGCCAGTAGCCGTGCGGGAGTTCCAGTGCGCGCGAGAGAGCCAGCGCCAGGCTCAACGCCACTGCCGAGCGCACCGCGTGGCGGAACGCTACCGAGCGGGGCGTCAGGTTCGCCACCAGCATGGCGCGGGCCGAGCTTTGCCGCAGCGAGGCAGGCAGGCGCAGGTCCGCGGCTTCGGCACGCTGTTCGCCGCGGCTGCCCGCCCAGTTCGCGTTGCGTACGGCGGCGGCGAGCTGGCCGGCGAGCGCGTGGACGTGCAGGGCACGCTGCGGATTGGTGTCGGCAGCCTGGCGCTCGATGGTGCGCAGAGCCTTCATGGCCCGTTCGGCCTGGTCCGGCGCGACGCCTTCTTCCAGCGCCTCGGCGATATGGTCGAGCACCCGCGCCACGCGAGCGCGAAAGCGCAGGGGGACGGCGTTGGCGGGCGAGCCGTCAGCCAGTGCGGTCAGTTCGAGGCGGATGCGCTCGGCCAGCTCCAGCATCACGCCGAAGGCCTCCATTGCGCGGCCGCGGGCGTGGAAGCGGCCCAGCAACGTCTGCTGCAGCGTGGTCATTGCGCCGCTGAGGGCAGGCTCGTCCTCGTCATCCTGCGCGCGCTGCCGGGCGACCGCGGCCAGGCCGCGGTAGACCACGGCCAGCGCCTGCCGCTCGGGCCGGTAGCGCTGCAGTGGCCACGCGGCAACCGAGAACACCATCATCAGCAGGCCGCCGGCGAAGATCAGCGCGGCGCTCGCTGCCGCGTGCGCGGGCGTGGTGGGATAGGCGGCGGTGACCACCAGCAGGATCATGCTGGTCATGCCCACGCGGGCCAGGTCGGTGCCGAACACTACCAGCATGCCGCCGCCGAAGCCGACCAGCGCAGTGGCCAGCAGCATCGAGGGCAGGTGCCCGCCGATCAGGAAGCCGGCGAAGGCGGCCAGGCCCGCGGCAAGCGAGGCCAGCAGGAGTTGCCGCACGCGCTGGCGATACGGTCCGGGCTGGTCGGAGAACATCGTGTCGAGCGCACCGGCGGCGATGCCCAGGCCGACTGCGGTGTACCCGGTCGCCATGCCGATCGCCAGCGGCAGCACGACGGCCAGCGTGTTGCGCACGACCACCCGCAGCGGGACGTCCGGACGCTTGGTCCGCGTCAGGCTTTCCAGCACGTTGGCGCGTAGCGAATAGACGCTGGCGGTCATGGGCCGAATCGCTGGGGTGGGGACAGGCGATTCTGCACGAGGCTAGTTGAACCGCCGTATAGGAGGTCGCTTCGCCGGCAGGGGCGCTCCGATCAGGAGGCGCCCCCGCCGGGATCGCCGTCCCTCAGGCGCGCCCGGCGAACTCGCCGGTCAGGGTATTCACCCAGACCTTTTCCTCGTTGGTGATGTACTCGGGCACCTGGATCTCGACGCCGGTATTGAGCCGTGCGGGCTTGGTGCGCTTGGTCGCACTGGCGCCCTTGAGCTCGGGTGCGGTGTCGACCACCGTCAGCACCACGCTGGTCGGCACCTGCAGGCCGACCGGCGCGTCGTCGATCAGCTGCACGTAGTAGCCCTCGGTGTCCTCCACGATATAGCCGGCGTTGTCGCCGACCAGTTCGGGGCCGAGCAGGTACTGGGTGTAGTCCTCGGCATCCATGAACACGAACGCCTCGCCATCCATATAGGAGAAGTTGGCCGCACGGCGGACCAGGTCCATTTCCTTCAGGTCGTCGTCCGCGCGCAGGCTCAGGTCGAACTTGCGCCCGCCGGGGATCGAATACATGGTGAAGCGGAAGGTCACGTTGCCACCGCGCGCGGTGGGCGAGCTGCGCTCGATGTCGCGCACCTGGTAGACGGTGCCGTCGTGCTCGACCACGTTGCCTTTCTTGACGTCGGAAGCTTTCATTGGGCGGGAATCGGGAATGGTGAATAGGGAATCGTAAGAGCAAAGGGGTCGGAGGAAGCGTTTGGCGATTTCCGATTGACCATTTACGGCTATTTGGGCTGCAGCCGCACTGCGCCGTCGAGGCGGATGGTTTCACCGTTGATGTAGCGGTTGCCCAGGATGAACGCGACCGTCTGCGCGAATTCCTCGGGCTTGCCCAGGCGCGAGGGGAACGGGATCGAGGCGCCGAGCGATTCCTGTACCTGCGGCGGCATGCCATCGACCATCGGGGTCCAGAAGATGCCCGGAGCGATGGTCGCCACGCGGATGCCGAAGCGGGCCAGCTCGCGTGCCATCGGCAGCGTCATGCCAACCACGCCGCCCTTGGAGGCGGAATACGCGGCCTGGCCGATCTGGCCTTCGTAGGCGGCCACCGAGGCGGTGTTGATGATCACGCCGCGCTCGCCGTCCTCGCCGGCTTCGTTGGACTGCATCAGTGCCGCACCCGCCTTGGCCACGTTGAAGCTGCCGACCAGGTTGACCATCACGGTGGCCTGGAACTGCGACAGCGCCATCGGACCTTCCTTGCCCAGCACGCGGCCGGCGCCAAGGATGCCGGCGCAGTTCATCACCACGTTGAGTCCGCCCATTGCCTCGCGCGCGGCGGCGACGTTGGCGGTCACGCCTTCCTCGGAGGTGACGTCGGTGCGGTAGAAGCGCGCGGCATCGCCCAGCGCCTGGGCGGCCTGCTGACCCTTCTCCTCGTTGACGTCGAACAGCGCGACCTTCGCGCCTTGCGCGACGAGATGCTGCGCCACCGCGTGGCCGAGTCCAGAGGCGCCGCCGGTGATGACGGCCTTGACCTGATCGAGCTGCATGGGGGGTCCTTATGTAAGGCGGAAAACGGCAATGGTAGCCGAAGCCCTTTGCTCCCTCTCCGTCGGGCGGGGAGAGGGAGTCAGGCGCGCCAGACTCGCGGGAGCCTGGTCGATCAGAGCGGAAGGCCACGCAGCGAGATGCCGCCGGCGTCCACGCGCAGCACCGAACCCTGCTCGTACCAGTCGCCCAGCACGATGCGCTGTGCCGCCTGGCCGTCGAGCGTGAATTCATGGACCGCCGGCCGGTGCGTGTGGCCGTGGATCAGGCGGTTGACGCCGGCGCCGCGCATCGCCTGGGCGACCGCTTCGGCGTTGACGTCCATGATCGACTCCATGGTGGCGCCGGTGTGTGCGCGGCTGTCGGCGCGGGCCTTGGCGGCGAAGGCCCGGCGCGCTTCCAGCGGCATCGCCAGGATGTTGGCCTTCCATTCGCTCGTGCGCACCTGGCGACGCACCGCCTGGTAGGCGACGTCGTCCGTGCAGAGCGTGTCGCCGTGCATAAGCAGGGTGGGGTGGCCGTGCAGGTCGTGCACCACGCCGTCCTCGAGCAGGGTCAGGCCGGCGCGGTCGGCGTAGTCCTGGCCGAGCAGGAAGTCGCGGTTGCCGGGCATGAAGTACACCGGCCGCCCCGACTCACGCACGGCGCGCGTGGCGCGGGCGATGCGGTCGGGCAGTTCCGCGTCGTCATCGTCGCCGATCCAGGCCTCGACCAGGTCCCCCAGGATGTACAGCGCGTCCGCCCGGCGCACCTCGTCGCTGGCCAGGTAGGACTCGAACAGGTCGGTGATGTGCGGGCGGCTTTCGTCCAGGTGCAGGTCGGCGATGAACAGGCTGGCCATCAGCCGCCCTTCTTGCCGGCCGGCTTGGCCACGCTGGCAGCCTTGGCGGGTGCCTTGGCGCTGGCGGCGGAGGCGGGTGCCTCCTCGCCGATCACGCGTACGCTCTGGATGACCGGCAGCGGGTAGGGCACGTCGGCGGCGAACGGACCCTGGCCGCGGGTCGGAAGGCCGGCGATCTTGTCGACCACGTCCATGCCCTCGACCACCCGGCCGAACACCGCGTAGCCCCAGGTGAGCCCGCTCTGGTTGCCGGCGTAGTCCAGGCGACGGTTGTCGACGAGGTTGATGAAGAACTGCGCCGTGCCCGAGTTCGGGTCGGCACCGCGCGCCACCGCCACGGTACCGCGCAGGTTGGACAGGCCGTTGTCCGCTTCGCTGGCGATCGCCGGATGGGTGCGCTTGGGTTGCAGGTCGCGCGTGTACAGGCCGCCCTGCACCAGGTAGCCGTTGATGGCGCGATGGAACACGGTGCCGTCGTAAAAGCCCTCGCGCACGTACTGCAGGAAATTGGCCACGCTCTTGGGCGCCTTGTCCGGGAACAGTTCGAGCGTGATGTCGCCGACGCTGGTGTGCACCAGCACCTTCGGCCCCGGCGCGGGGGGCGTCGCGCTGGTGCTCGCCGGCGGCGGCGCGGCCTGGGCGGCGACGCCCAGGGGCAGGAACAGCAGGAGGGCCAGCAGGAGTCGGGGCATGCGTGCGGAACCTGTGTGGATTGCCTGCGCATGATACGCGGTGGCGTTGCGTGGGCGCGCGCTCCCTCTCCCCTCCGGGGAGAGCGCTGCGGTGAGGGGCGGCTCTTGCGCAGAGACTGGACAGAAGCGCAGCTCCGTCGGAATGTCCCCCCCGGCCCCTCACCTCAATCCTCTCCCCGGAGGGGAGAGGAGGCAAATGCAAAGAGCCGTTTCCATGACCTCAGCTCAATCTCCTCCCTGGAGGTGAGAGGAAGTCATCAGGTGCGCTGGATTTCGAGTGTCAGACCCAGTTCCGCCATCGGCCCCTGTTCCTGCTCCAGGTCCGCCTCGGTCAGCGGATGCTGGTCGAGCCAGCTGGCCGGAATGGCCAGCCGCAGGCGGTGGCTGGTGGCGCTGAGCTTCAGTGGCGGCAGCGACTCGGCGCGGCGTCCGCGGCGGAACAGCACGGAAAGCCGCAGCAGCGCGGTGATGTGCCGGGCCAGCGCGCGGTAGCGCTGCGGCAGTACGGAGATCAGTGCCTTGGCCGGCTTGCGCCGGTGCGCCTCGATCACCGCCGCGAGCAGTTGCTGCTCCTGCCGCGAGAAACCCGCCAGGTCGGCGTGGCGCAGGATGTAGGCGCCGTGGTGATGATGCTGGCTGTGCGCGATGGCCAGTCCGATCTCGTGCACGCGGGCGGCCCAGGAGAGCCACTCGCGCGCCTCGGCGTCCAGCTTCCACGGACGCGCGACCTGGTCGAACAGCCCCAGCGCCGTCTGCTCCACGCGCCGCGCCTGCGCGCGATCGACGCCGTAGCGGCTGGCCAGCGCGTCGATGCTGTCGGTGCGCGGGTCGCGGCCGCCGGCGCGACCGAGCAGGTCCCACAGCAGGCCTTCGCGCATGGAGCTTTCGCACACGCGCATGTGGCCGATGCCCAGTGCTTCGAACGCCGCCTCGAGGATCACCACCGCGCCGGCGAACACCGGCGCGCGTTCTTCGGTGAGGCCGGGCAGGCGCAGCAGGTCCATCTGGCCCTGTTCGAGGATGGCCTCGCGCAATTCGGCGAGGGCCTCCAGGGTGACGCCGTCGTCGGTCAGGCCCATCGCCTGCACCACCGCGTCGACCGCCTTGGCGCTGCCGGAGGAGCCGTAGGCCTCCTGCCAGCCGGCTTCGCGGAAATCCTCGGCGAACTGCTGCAGCAGCACGCCCACTTCGCTGCGCGCGCGCTGCCAGCGCTTGGGCGTAAGCCGGCCGCCGGGAAAGAAGCGCAGCGTGGAGGCGATGCAGCCGGCCTGTACGCTCTCGGTGTGCAGCGGCGCGAGCCCGCGGCCGATGATGAACTCGGTACTGCCGCCGCCCACGTCGATGACCAGCCGCGGCTCGCGCGAGGCGGGCAGGTCATGTGCCACGCCAAGGAAGATGAGCCGACCTTCCTCGCGGCCGGAGACGATCTCCACGGGATGGCCCAGCGCGTCTTCGGCCGCGCCCAGGAAGTTGTGCGGTGACGACAGCCGCCGCACGGTGTTGGTAGCCACCGCGCGCACGTTGGCCGAGGGCAGGCTTTCGATGCGCTGGCCGAAACGCGCCAGGCTCGCCAGTGCGCGGGCGCGGTGGGCGGCATCGAGCGTGCCGTCCGAACGCAGGCCGGCGGCCAGGCGCACGCTGTCGCGCAGGCGGTCGATCACGCGTGGTTCGCCGTGCTCCATGCGCGCCACCACCATGTGGAAGCTGTTCGAACCCAGGTCGACGGCTGCAATCAGCTCGCCATCCTTGATGGGTACGGGCTCGGTGGTCACGCGGGTGTTCCAGGCAGGCGAAGCGGGCATTCTGCCACGCAGGACCAGGCCCACGCGGCCGTCAGGCTGCCGGCGCGCGCCCGTGCGCGGCGGCCATGGCGGCCAGTGCTGGTGGCCTGGACGGGCCGGGCATCGCGGTCGCGCACAGGTGCGCTCCTGCAGGCCTGTGCGGGCTTCATGCGCAGATCTTGTCCAGCAGTGTCTGCTGCGCGCTGTGCGGCGGCTGGTCGCCGGGCGTGGCGCGGGTGTAGTGGCCGTCGCTGTCGAGCAGCCAGGCCTGGGTGTTGTCGGCCAGGCCGTTGGCCAGTGTCTCGTCGAACACGCGCGCGGCCAGCACCGGGTCGAGGATCGGGAAGGCAACCTCGATGCGGCGCATCAGGTTGCGTTCCATCCAGTCGGCGCTGGCGCAGTAGATTTCCGGCTGGCCGTCGTTGGCAAACCAGTACACGCGGCTGTGCTCGAGGAACCGGCCTACGATCGAGCGCACGCGGATGCGCTCGGAAATGCCCGGCAGGCCCGGGCGCAACGTGCAGGCCCCGCGCACGATCAGGTCGATCTCCACGCCGGCCTGCGAGGCGCGGTAGAGCGCCTCGATCACATGCGACTCGTTGAGCGCGTTGAGCTTGGCCACGATGCGCGCGGGCTTGCCCGCCTGCGCGTTGGCGGTCTCGCGTTCGATCTTGGCGACCACGCTCTTGTACAGGGTGAAGGGCGAATGCAGCAGGCGCTTGAGGCTGATCACCGAGCCCAGGCCCGAGAGCTGCTGGAACACCTTGTGCAGGTCCTCGCCGATCTCCGCGTTGGCCGTCATCAGCCCGATGTCGGTGTACATCCGGCTGTTGGCCTGGTGGTAGTTGCCGGTGGACAGGTGCACGTAGCGGCGCAGCATGTCGGTCTCGCGGCGCACGATCAGCATCATCTTGGCGTGGGTCTTGTAGCCGACGACGCCGTAGACCACCTGGACGCCGGCCTCCTGCAAGCGTGTTGCCAGGCGGATGTTGGCCTCCTCGTCGAAGCGTGCGCGCAGCTCGATCACCACGGTGACGTCCTTGCCGTTGCGCGCGGCCTCGACCAGCAGGTCGACCAGCGGGGTGTCCTCGCCGGCGCGGTAGAGCGTCTGCTTGATCGCCAGCACGGCCGGATCGGCCGCGGCCTGGCGCAGCAGGTCGACCACCGCGGCGAAGCTTTCGTAAGGGTGGTGCAGCAGCACGTCGTGCTGGCCGATCAGCTCGAACAGGTTGGTGCCCGGTTCGATCGCCGCCGGCAGGCAGGGCACGAAACGCGGGAACTTCAGTTCCGGCCGGTCGACGTGATCGTAGATGCCGCCAGCGCGGATGATGTTGACCGGGCCGTCGCAACGGTAGACGTCCGATTCCTCCAGTTCGAAGTTTGCGACCAGCATCGCCGTGATCGCCTTCGGGCAGTCGTTGGCGATCTCCAGCCGCACCGGCCGCGCGTAGCCGCGACCGAGCAGTTCCTCGCTGAGCGCGCGGGCGAGGTTCTCAACCTCGGCCTCTTCCACGATCAGCTCGCTGTTGCGGGTGACGCGGAACTGATAGGAACCGACCACCCTGAAGCCGGGGAACATCAGGTCGACGAAGGCCTGCAGCATTTCGGCCAGGAACACGAAATTGTCGCCGCCGCCGCCCACTTCCGCGGGCAGCTTGACGATGCGCGGCAGCGAGCGCGGCGCACGCACCAGCGCCATGTGGCCCTCGTGCCCGAACGCGTCGCGGCCCTGCAGCACCACGGCGATGTTGAGCGTCTTGTTGAGGATGCGCGGGAACGGATGCGCCGGGTCCAGGCCCAGCGGCGAGAGCACCGGCAGCACCTCGTGTTCGAAATAGCCTTGCAGCCAGCGCCGCTGGACCGGCGTCCACTGGTGGCGCGTGAGGAAGCGGATGCCCTCGGCATCCAGTTGCGGGCGGAGCTGTTCCTGCCAGGTCGCGTACTGGTCGGTGACCAGATCCAGGGCGCGCGCGCGGATGCGCGTCAGCAACTCGCCGGAGGACAACCCGTCCGGCCCCGGCGCGGCCGAGCCATAGGCATGGTGGTGCTTGAGCATCGCCACCCGCACCTCGAAGAACTCGTCGAGGTTGTTCGCCACGATGCTGAGGTAACGCAGCCGTTCCAGCAGCGGCACATGGGCATCGCGCGCCATGGCGAGTACGCGGAAGTTGAACTCCAGCGCGGCCAGCTCGCGGCTCAGGTACAGCTCCGGCGCGGACAGGTCGGCGATCGCAGTGGCGGTTTGCGGCAGTTTGCGGGCCATGGGGACCCATTCTGGACGATGCGGGGGCCAAGTACACCCGGTCACCGTCACACGGTCGGGTGGCCTTCAGCCGCGCGGATCCCTGTAGGAGCGCACCCGTGCGCGACCGGGAGGTCCGCGGTCGCGCACGGGTGCGCTCCTACACGGGGCCCGGTTCGGCCGGCAGCAGGCGTTCGGGCCCGAAATGGCAGGCGAACGTGGAACCCTGGCCCGGCGTGCTCTCCACGGTCAGGCGCCCCTGATGCAGGTTGAGCACGTGCTTGACGATGGACAGCCCCAGCCCGGTACCGCCGGTCTCGCGCGAACGGCTGGAGGAAACGCGGTAGAAGCGCTCGGTCAGTCGCGCCAGGTGGCTGGCCGGGATGCCGTAGCCGGTGTCGGTGACCGAATAGGCCGCGCCCTCGGCCGTACGCTGCCAGCGGATCGAGATGCGCCCGCCGTTGGGGGTGTAGCGCACGGCATTGCTGACCAGGTTGGACAGCGCACTGTGCAGGTCCCTGGGGGAGCCGAGCAGGTCGCAGTCCAGGTCTGCCTCAAGCGTCACCTGGTGCCGGCCCTGGCTCAGTGCCTCGGCTTCCTTGCGCAGGGTGGCGAGCAACGCGGCCATCGGCACGCGCTCGTCGACCACGTGCTCCTGCGTTTCCAGGCGCGAGAGGGTCAGCAGGTCTTCCACGATCTGGCCCATTCGCTTGGATTGCGCACGCATCTCGCCGAGTACCGGGGCCAGTTCGGGCACGTCCTCGGGGTCGAGCAACTCCAGATAGCCGTGGATCACGGTCAGCGGGGTGCGCAGTTCGTGCGAGACGTTGGCCACGAAGTCGCGGCGGATCTGCTCCAGCCGCGTCAGCGGGCTGATGTCGCGCCCCAGCAACATCCGCTGGCGCCGACCGAACGGCTGCACGGAGACGTCCAGATGGCCTTCGGCGCGGCCAGGTGCGGGCACGTCGTGCAGCGGCATCCGCGCGCCGGACCGGAGCCAGGCAGCCAGGTCGCTGCCCTGCAGGCGGTCGGAGAGCAGCACGCCGCGATCCTTGCCGCGGCGCAGGCCAAGCAGCGTCTCGGCGGCGCGGTTGAACCAGCGCACGCGCCAGGCTTCGTCCAGCAACACGATCGCGTCGGGCAGGCTGTCGGCCGCGTCGCGAAGGTCGTGCAGGGTGATGGCGAGGCGGCGTGCGCGGGTCATGCGTCGGGTCCGGGGCAGGGCGGGTGGATCAGGTACTGGCCGAGAAGCGGTAGCCGGAACCGCGCACCGTCTGCACCATGCCGTCCAGTTGCCAGGGTTCGAGCGTCTTGCGCAGGCGGCGGATATGCACGTCGACCGTGCGCTCTTCGACGTAAACGCTGCCGCCCCAGACGTGGTCCAGCAGCTGGGCGCGGGTGTAGACGCGCTCGGGATGGGTCATGAAGAAGTACAGCAGGCGGTACTCGGTAGGGCCGATCGGCACCAGCTCCTCGCCCGCAAAGACGCGATGCGCCGGGCCATCGATGCGCAGGCCGCCCAGTTCCACCATGCCGGTACCGTCGTCGCCCTGGCTGCGGCGCAGCACCGCCTTGATGCGGGCGATCAGCTCCCGGGTCGAGAAGGGTTTGACGACGTAGTCGTCGACGCCCGCTTCCAGCCCGTTCACACGGTCCATTTCCTCGCCGCGCGCGGTGAGCATGATGATCGGGATCTCGCGGCTGAGCTCTTCCTTGCGCAGCCGCCGCGCCAGCTCCAGCCCGCTGGTGCCCGGCAGCATCCAGTCCAGCAGGATCAGGTCCGGCACCTGTTCGGCAATGGCAATCTGCGCTGCGCGGGCATCGGCGGCCTGCATGGCTTCCATCCCCGCCTTGTGCAGGGCGAAGGTGACCATGTCGCGGATCGAGGCTTCGTCTTCGACGATGAGGATGCGCTTGTGCACGCGGGTTGCGCCTGGCCTGTGACGGGCTTATTGCAATGGGGGAATGTTACGTGGGGATGACACCGGGCGGGGAGGTTGCTTCCCCGTTCCACGAGGGGAAGGTGCCGGCAGGGCGGATGGGGGGAAGACTTGCGACAGCCCTCCGGATTTTCCCGCCAGGAGCGCCCCCGTCCGCCTTCGGCACATCCCCCGCGTTCGCGGGGAAGGCTCGGAATGGGGGCCTCATCCGAGGCCGGGGCGTGGCCCTCGCGGGGCGCCCGGATTACTGGCTCCGCCCGTCCGGATTGTCCACCGTCTGCACCTTGCGCTTGCGCAGCTCCAGCACCAGCGGTGTCAGGTCGGCGATGCGCGCCTGGATGCGCGCGCGGGCGTAATAGTCCAGGTCGTCGCGCTTGAGCAGCCGCTTGAGCTGCTCCATGGCATCGAACGGGCGGCCGGAGAGGTAGCTGGCGTCCGAATAGGCCTCGCCGGCGCGTACGCTGTCGCCGGCCTTGTCGCTGGCGCGGGCGTAGCTGCGGTAGATGTCCGGTTCGTCGGCGTTCTCCAGCAGCGGGCGCAGCAGGGAGGCGGCGAGCGTCGCCTGTGCGGTGTCGCCCCCGGCGGTCAGCGCCTTGGCGTAGGCCAGCGCCACCGCGCGGTTGCGCGGGGAGCGGGCGTTGAGGCGGGCGTAGCGCGCCAGGGCGTCGGCGCGCTGGCCATCCTGCAGCTGCGCGTCGGCCATCGCCAGGTCGAGGATCAGGTTGTCCGGGTGGGCGGCGAGCAGCGGCTTGAGCTGTGCGATCGCCTGCGCGCCGGCGCCGCTGCGGGTCAGCGCCAGCGCGTAGCCGTAGCGGTTGGCGGGGCTGTCGAAGCCGGCCGTGCCGAAGCTCGCGTCGTAGTAGTGGACCAGCTTGGAAGCGTCGCCGGCCAGCACCCGGGTGCGCTCGCGCATCAACGCGTAGGTATCCAGCCCGTCCTTCGCCGGGGCGGCGGCGAGCAGCGCGGTCGGGTCCTTCACGTAGGCGATCGGCGCGGTGGTCTTCTCCCAGTCGCCGCGCACCAGCGTGGTGCCGCCCGGACGCTGCTTCTGCGCGGCCAGCAGCGCGCCGGCGCGCGACTTGGCGTCGCTGATGCGCGCGAGCGTCACCGGGTGGGTCTGCAGCAGCGCGGGCACGTCGGTGCCGCCGGAGCCCGCACGGAGGGTGTCCTGCATGCGCTCGAAGAAGCTGGCCATGGCACGCGGGTCGAAGCCGGCATCGGCCAGCGTCTGGATGCCTACGCGATCGGCCTCGATCTCGTCCTTGCGGGTGAAATTGATCGAGCGCTGGGCGATCAGGCCCTGGCCGGCGGCCAGCACCGCCATGGGCGAGTCGCCACTGTGCGAGCCGGCGCCCGCGGCGACGGCGCCGAGCAGCACGAGCGCCATCAGCGGCGCATCCTTCTTCGAATCCTCGAACGCGCGTTGCAGGTGGTTCTGCGTGATGTGGCCGATTTCGTGGGCGATCACGCCGGCCAGCTCGCTTTCGCTGCGGGTGATGGCGATCAGGCCGGCATTGACGGCGATGTACCCGCCGGGCGCGGCAAAGGCGTTGATCTCCTCGTCCTTGACCACGAAAAACGTGAAGCGGTCCTTCGGACGGTCGCTGCTGGCCACCAGGCGGTAGCCGAGGTCGTTGAGGTAGTCGTCCAGCAGCGGGTCTTCGACCACCATGTCCAGCGAGCGCATCTCGCGCAGCATCGAGGCGCCATAGTCCTGGGCGTCCTGCGGGGAAATCAGCGCGTCGGCCGAGCTGCCCAGGTCCGGCAGCCGGATGTCCTCCTGCGCGCCCGCGCCGAAGGCGAGGCAGGCGGTGACCAGCGCAGTGAGCAGGCGGGGGGCGAGTCGTGGTGCCATGGCCATAGGTGGGCGACAATACATCAGGACAGACCGCCGGTAGCGGGCGTCGGTTCATCGTCCGTTGCTTGCAAACGGACGGCCCGGGCCCCATTTGAAGGCCCGGTTACAAAGTTTCTCCGGAGCGTTCGTCATGCCCAAGATCGAGGTCTATTCCACCGCCGTGTGTCCCTACTGCGTGGCCGCCAAGAACCTGCTCAAGTCCAAGGGACTGGAGTGGAACGAAGTACGCGTGGATGCCGACCCGGCCCAGCGCGAGCTGATGCTCCAGCGCAGCGGCGGTCGCCGTACCGTGCCGCAGATCTTCATCAACGACCAGCACGTCGGCGGCTACGACGACCTGGTTTCCGCCGACCGCAGCGGCAGGCTCAAGCAACTGCTGGGCGAGGCCGCATGAGCGACGCCGACAAGAGCAAGGACCGCGTGGCGGAATTCACCGCGTTCCGCCAGCGCATGAACGAGCGCATCCTGTCTGAGGACAACCAGGTCGTACGGCGCTTCTTCGCGCTGGACACGCAGACCTACAAGCCGGGCGCGCTCGACGTGAAGACCAAGGAGCTGCTCGGCCTGGTCGCCTCGATGGTGCTGCGCTGCGACGATTGCATCAGCTACCACGTGGCGCAGTGCAAGGAGGCCGGCGTCACTCGCGAGGAATTCTTCGAGACCTTCAGCGTAGGCCTCGTGGTGGGCGGTTCGATCGTGATCCCGCACCTGCGCCGCGCGGTGGATTTCCTCGATCGGCTGGAAGAGGGCGAAGCACCCGGCGAGGGTTGTACAGACCACGCGCAGGCCTGAGTAGGGTGGGCTTCAGCCCACCTCCCCCGGTTGCCGTGGATTTCCCGATCGGCTGCAAGGCGCCGCCAGTGTCGATCGCCCTTAGTTCCAGCACGGTGGGCTTCGGCTTACCTTTCCGGCCGGTTGCGGTGGGCTGAAGCCCACCCTACGCACCCGCGGTGCGATGAACCGCAACGCTGCATGCGAGGATTTGCAACGCCCTGGCGCGCCCCGCCTGCTGCCGGCACGGGGCCGCATCGGCGATAATGGGCTTCTTTGCCGCGCGCATTTCCCTCCGCGCGGCCGCGATCAGTCCCCAAGGAGTCTCCCATGAGCAAAACCATCGCCGTGATCCCGGGCGACGGCATCGGTCCTGAAATCATGACCGCTACCCTGCGCGTGCTCGACGCGCTGGACTGCGGCCTGAGCTACGACTTCGTCGACGCCGGCATGGTGGCGCTGGAGAAGCATGGCGACCTGTTGCCGAAGCCGACCCTCGACAAGATCGCCGAGCACAGGGTCGCGTTGAAGGGCCCGCTCACCACGCCGATCGGCGGCGGCTTCACCTCGATCAACGTCACCCTGCGTCGCCATTTCGACCTGTACGCCAACGTCCGTCCGGCGACCAGCTTCCCCGGCACGAAGGCGCGCTACGAGAACATCGACATCATCACGGTGCGCGAGAACACCGAAGGCGCGTACCTGGCCGAAGGCCAGAGCGTGTCCGAGGATGGCGAGATCGCCACCTCGCTGATCCGCGTGACGCGCAAGGGCTGTGCCCGCATCGTCCGCTACGCCTTCGAGATGGCGGTCAAGAAGGGCCGCAAGAAGGTCACGGCCGTGCACAAGGCCAACATCATCAAGACGGCCTCGGGCATGTTCCTCAACGTGGCGCGCGAGATCGCCAAGGAATACCCGCAGATCGAGTTCAACGAGATGATCGTGGACAACACCTGCATGCAGCTGGTGATGCGTCCCGAGCAGTTCGACGTGATCGTGACCACCAACCTGTTCGGCGACATCCTGTCGGACCTGTGCGCCGGCCTGGTCGGCGGCCTGGGCCTGGCGCCGGGCGACAACATCGGCGAGCACGCGGCGATCTTCGAGGCCGTGCACGGCTCGGCGCCGGACATCGCCGGCAAGGGCATCGCCAACCCCTGCGCGCTGCTGCTGGCCGCAGCCGACATGCTCGACCACCTGGGCATGGTCGACAAGGGCACCCGGCTGCGCATCGGCATTCGCGAGGCCATGGCCAACGACCATGACCACGTCACGCCGGACCTGGGCGGCAAGGGCAACACCGCCAGCTTCGGCGAAGCGATCGCCCGCCGTCTGGCTGCCTGAGGCACCCATAGCGGCTGGCGGGTGGCGCGTGGACGGCAGCGCCACGCCGGTAATGCTCTGATCTCTGAAGCGCTTCGGCCTGCGCCGAAGCGCGGGCCGCTTGCACGGGCTGCAAGCGGAACCGAGATCGTGGAGCTCACCGCATGACAGACCCCCAACGCCGCGCCCGCGAGGGCGAAAGCCCGCTGAAGAAATCCTGGGAAACCGTCCGCCGCGCGTTCGTCGAATTCCTGGGCCTGCCAAGCCTGCTCATCGTCGGCTTCCTGCTGCTAGCTGCCGTCACTTCGGCGCTCGATTCGGCACGCCTGGCCTGGCTCGAGCCGGTGCGCACCACGATCCGCGTGGTGCTGTTCCGTGACGCCGAGGCCACCGCCTCGCTGCTGTCGACCATCGCCGGCAGCATCATCACCGTCACCTCGATCACTTTTTCGCTGTTGCTGCTGGCCGTGCAACAGGCGGCCGGTGCGCTCACCCCGGTGGTCTACGATCAGTTCCTGCGGCGCCGGTTGAACCAGGTCTACTTCGGCTTTTTCGTGGGGCTGGCGGTCTACATGCTGCTGATCCTGGCTACCGTCAACCGGCCCTACAACCCGGTATTCGGCGCGACCGTGGCACTGGTGCTTACCTTCGTGGCGATGTCGCTGATCATCGTGCTGCTCTACACCACCATCAACCAGATGCGTCCGGTGGTGGTCATCGAGTCGATCCACGACCACATCCTGCGTGCGCGCCTCGCCCAGCACGAGTTCCTCCGGCGCACACGGCGAAAGGCGTCCGCTGCGGCGTCATTGTCCACGCCCGTGCACGCGGCCGAGCACGGTTACGTGGTGCAGGTGGACCTGGACGCGATGGCGGCGGCGCTCGACGAGACGCCCGAGGCGGAGGTTGTCCTGGCGATCGCGATCGGCCACTACGTCGCCTTCGAGGACATGCTGGCGACCATCCGCACGACCACGGAGCGCGCGCCAGCAGGCCTGGTCGACGCCGTGCGCAATGCCATCCGGCTTGAACAGCAGCGCGATCTGGACGGCGACCCGGCCTACGGCATCGATCAGCTGGCGGTGATCGGCTGGACGTCGGTTTCGACCGCCAAGTCCAACCCGGCGCCTGGCCGGATGGTCCTGCACACCTTGCGCGACCTGATGGCGCGCTGGTCGGCCGAAACGGCCGGAACGCACCAGGCGCACGAGCAGCGTCCATCTGAGGTGCCGGTCGTCTACGAGGACAATGTGTTCGCCAAACTGCTCGACACGTTCGAGATACTGGCGGTGGTCGCGTCCGAATCGATGCAGCCGCAGACCATGGCCTCGTTCGTGCGCACCTTCGTGTTGATGTTCGGCCGGTTGCCGCCCGAGCAGCAGCCGCGGGCGCAACGGCTGATCCGCAGCAGCCTGTCGGCACTGGGCGAGCACGTGTTGACGGTCGAGCTCGACAGCGCGCTGACCGAACTGGCCGTCGCACTGGACGTCGCGCACCAGCGCGACCTCGCCGCCGAGGTTCGCGCCGCGCAGCAAGCCATGGCCGCGTCTCTGGGCAAGCTCGGCTCGCGCGCGACGCGCGCTTCGGCGGCGGGGTGATCGGCCGGAGCTTTTGCGCTACCACAAGGCTGGTGACCACGGGGGCGCTCGGGGCTCGCGATGGTATGGCTGGGTCGTGACACGGGAGTTTGGCCGCCTGGGCATCGATCGCGGTTTCCGGGTTCACGCGAAAGGCAGGTCGCTCGCTCCGGTTGCCCCATCCGCCTGTCGGCACCTTCCCCCGCGGGCGGGGGAAGGCTCGGAATGGAGTGGCGCTGGGTCGGGGGATTGCGGACGTGATTGCCAGGACCGTGACGCCTGGGTGCTAGCCCTCCTCCGCGACGCGGGGAAGGGGCCGGAAGCGCAGCGTGCTCAGTGCATCCCGGGCTTGTGGCTGCCGCCAATCGTACGCGCGGCGATATTGATGCGGTTCCAGCTGTTGATCGTCACCACCAGCAGCGTGAGGTCGACCAGCGCGTCTTCGTCGAACTGCTGGCGGGCCTGCTCGTAGAGCGCGTCGGAGACCGCGTCGTGCGAGTTCAGTTCGGTCAGTTCCTCCGCCCAGGCCAGGGCGATGCGCTCGCGCTCGCTGAACAGGGTGGTCTCGCGCCAGGCCGGCAGGACGTACAGGCGTTGCTCGGTTTCGCCCGCGGCGCGGGCGTCCTTGCTGTGCATGTCCAGGCAGTAGGCGCAGCCGTTGATCTGCGACACGCGCATGAGCACCAGGTCGATCAGGCGGGCCTCGAGGCGACCGGCGTCGTGGACCTGTTTGCCGAGCTGGACCAGCGGCATCATCGACTTGTAGTGGCGTTGGATGGCGAAACGGGACATGGAAAGCTCCTTGGCTGGAAATCGGCCCGGAGTGGGCCGTTCAATGCAAGGACGCGGGGAGCCGGCTTTTCGTGACCGCCGCCAGGCGCGCCAGCTTTGCCGGGTGGCGCAGGGCGAGCGTGGCGGTGATGCGATCGCCCTCGCACTCGATCCAGGTCGCGCTGACCAGCGTCTCCTGGGCCCAGGCCAGCAGTACGGGCTCGCCATTGAGCGTGGCGACGGAGAAGTGCACTTCGGGGTGGGAATAGAAGCGGGTGCCGATCTGCATGTAGAGACGGGCCAGCCGGTCGGCGCCCTGCAGGGGACGCAGTACCGCGCGCACGACGCCGCCGCCGTCGGCGATGGAGATCGCATCCTCGGCGAACAGCGCGCGCAGCGATTCGAGGTCCGGCGTCTTCATGGCCGTCATGAAGCGCTGCAGCATGCGCTGCTTGGTCGGGGCATCCACGCTGAAGCGGGGCCGTCCCTCGCGCAGGCGCGTCTTCGCGCGGTGCACGCGCTGGCGGCAGGCGTCCTCGGCGATGCCAAGAATGGCGGCAACCTCGGCGTGGCTGTAGTCGAACACCTCGTAGAGCAGGAAGGCCGCGCGCTCCTCCGGGCTCAGCCGTTCGAGCAGCAGCAGGAACGACAGGGTGAGCGTCTCGCCGCGCTCGAGCTCGGCCTCCGGGTGGTCGGCATCGGCCACCAGCGGCTCGGGCAACCACGGGCCGGTGTAGTGCTCGCGCTCGGTCTTGGCGCGGCGCAGGCGGTCCAGCGCCAGGCGTGTGGTGACCGTGACCAGCCACGCTTCCGGGTCGTCCAGGACGGTGGTGTCCTGCGCGTGCCAGCGCAGCCAGGCATCGTGCAGTACGTCCTCCGCGTCGCTCGGCGAGCCGAGCATGCGGTAGGCCAACCCGAACAGGCGCGGACGGTGTTGCTGGAACAGGGCGGTCTGGGTATCCATGGAGATCTCCGGTGGGATACGGCCAGGACGCGCGACCTGGGCGGAACGTGACCGGTTCAGCGCACCAGCGGCCAGGGCGCCAGGAACACCAGCCACATCAGCAGCACGATGCCGGCGTACTTGAGCGTGCGAAACAGCTTCGGATGCCGGCGCTTCAACGCCTTGCTGCGCTCACGGCTGCGCTGGTTGAGCGCGAACATGCGATTGACGAAACCGACCTTCTCCACGCCGTTGTCCGCGTTCGGCGAAGCGGTGATCTTGCCCATGAATGCGCCCACGCGATGGTTGATCGCGCCCATCCAGCGCGTGCGCAGCGGGCGCTCGACGTCGGCGAACAGGATCACGCGGGTCTGGTCGGTCTTGTTCTCGACCCAGTGCACGTAGGTTTCGTCGAACACCACGTCCTTGCCGTCGCCCCAGGCGTGTTCCTCGCCATCGACGAAGATCCGGCAGTCGCGCGAGTTCGGGGTGATCAGCCCGAGGTGGTAGCGCAGGGAACCGGCGAACGGATCGCGGTGCGGGTTGAGCTTGCTGTGCGGCGCCAGCGTGGCGAACATCGCCGCCTTGATGCTCGGGATGGCGTTGAGCAGCTCCACCGTCTTCGGGCACAGCGCTTCGGCCGAGGCGAGTGGTTCGCCGTACCACTTGAGGTAGAAGCGCTTCCAGCCCTGCTTGAAGAAACTGTTGAAGCTGGCGTCGTTGTGCTTTTCGGCAGCGCGGATGTGGCCCTCGTCGAACAGGCGCAGGGCCTCCTCGCGGATGGTCTGCCAGTTGGCCTGCAGCAGGTCCAGCTGCGGGAAGCCGCGGCGGTCCAGGATCGGCCGCGCCGGTACCGCCGAGAAGGCGTACATCAGCAGGTTGTACGGCGCGAAGATCGCCGAATGGTCGACCAGCTGGCGATCGAAGCGCAGCCGCGCCCGTCCGCGCAGGTGCACCAGCAGCACGCAGCCGGCGAACAGCAGGAGCAGCAGCAGGACGATCAGGCGGGGGGTGAGGATCATGGGGCTGTATCGCGGATGGGGCGGTTCATTCTACGCCGGCAAACGCCTTTGGACGGAGCTGCGGCCTGTCCCTCCGCTGTCGGGGAGAGGGCTGGGGCGAGGCGACAGTCTTGCGACAGCGATGGGTCAAAGCGCGCCATTGCTCCTCTCCTCAGCGGGGAGAGGGTTGGGGTTGGGGTCGATCTCGCGGCATGCGCGGTCCGAAGCGCGGCTTTGCTCCCTCTCCCCGCCGGGGAGAGGATTGGGGTGAGGGGCCGAGCTCGCGGCAAGCGCGAGTCGCAGCGAGGCTTTGCTCCTTCTCCCCGCCGGGGAGCGGTTGGGTGAGGGGTCGGTCTCGCGGCATGAGCAGGTCGCAGCGAGGCTTTGCTCCCTCTCCCCGCCGGGGAAAGGGTTGGGGTGAGGGGACACTCTTGCGTTGGGAGTCGATCGAAGCGTGGCTCTGGTGGAACTCCCCGCGAGCCCCGGCCCCTCACCTCAATCCTCTCCCCGGAGGGGAGAGGAAGCGAATGCAAAGAGCCATACCCAAGCCCTCACCTCAATCTCTCCTCCGGAGAGGAGAGGAAGCGATCGCAAGGAGTCATTCCCGAGCCCCGCCTCGATTCTCCCAGGCCGGAGCGAAGCAGGGTCAGGTTTAGTCGACCAGATCCGGCTCGAAGAAGCTCCAGCGGATGTCGGGAAACTGCGCCTTCATCGCCCGCTCCACGGTGTTGATCGCCTCGATCATCGCGCGATCGCTGGCGCACGCCTCCATCTTCGCCTTGACCGACACCATCACGTCGGCGCCCATCTGCAGCGTGATCAGGTTGAGCACCTTGGCCACTTCCGGGCGGTTTTCCAGGAAGGACATCAGCTCGGTGCGCCGGCGCGGCTCCACGCCCTGGCCGATCAGCAGGGCTTTGACCTCGACCGCCAGCGCCACGGCCACCACCACCAGCAGCACGCCGATCGCGATCGTACCCATGGCGTCGAACAGCAGGTTGCCGGTGAGCATGGTGGCGCCCACGGCCAGCGCGGCCAGGCACAGGCCGATCAGTGCCGCGAGGTCCTCGCCGAAAATCACCAGCAGCTCGCTGGAGCGGGTCTCGCGGAACCAGGTCCACAGACCCTGATCGCCGCGCGCCTTGTTGACCTCCTGCATGCAGCCGCGCATGGAGATGCCCTCGGCGACGATGCCGAACACCAGCACGCCGAGCGCCAGCCAGGGCCACTTGAGCGGTTCCGGATGGCTGAGTTTGTGCACGCCCTCGTAGACCGAAAACATGCCGCCGACGCTGAACAGCAGGATCGCCACCAGGAACGACCAGAAGTACAGCGCGCGGCCCCAACCCAGCGGGTATTCGTCCGACGGCGGCTTCTTCGCCTGGCGCATGCCCAGCAGCAACAGGCCCTGGTTGCCGCAGTCGGCCAGCGAGTGCACCGCTTCGGCCAGCATCGCCCCCGAGCCGGTCAGGAAGGCGGCGACCAGCTTGGCCACGAAGATGGCGAAGTTGGCGCCGAGCGCGAGGAAGATCGCCTTGAGCGAATTGGCGTGGCCGGACATGCGTAGGTTCCTGCGGGTGGCCGGTCAGTTTAAGGGCAGGCGCCGGGTGGGGCGAACTGCCGTCCCCGCCGTTCGTCCCGGGCGGTTGCCTCAGCGGATCCCGACGCCCACGCCCACGCCGAAGTGCACGTTGTTCTTGCCCTTGTTCATCTCGTCGGCGGTCCACACGTGCGACTGGTTCACCTGCACCAGCGGGAAGACGTAACCCGCCTGGCCGACCTTGCCCGCGCGGCTGCCGTTGAGTTCACCGTTGACCGTGATCAGCGCGCCGGAGGGATAGTCGAGCGATTCGACGTAGCCCGGCATGACCGCGATGAACCGGCCATTGCCGCTGTCGTTGGCCTGCGGCCGCTGTGACTTGTCCAGCGGGTAGGCGAGGATTTCCACCTCGCTATGGTCGGCGAGGTTGGTCACGCCGACGATGCGGCCGCCCCAGATCACCTGTTTGCTGGCGAACTGTTCGGGTGATTGCGCGACCTGGTACGGCGCGGCGGTCACCGCGTCGGCGGCGGGCTTGTAGATCGGCGCGGGGGCGCACGCGGCGAGCATCAGCAGCGTGGCGGGCACGAGCGAGCGGAACGTGATCGAAGCGAGGCGGATGCGCATGGCGGGCTCCTGACCTTGGCGAAAAAAGGGCGCGGCGCGATGCCGCCGCGGTCCGGAGCGAGCTTAGCGGCGGCCGTGTGAACGCGGTAGCGGCGAGGGCGGCGGCGCGGCACCTTCCTCGAGCAGCCAGTCCAGCCGCCATTCGGCCGGACGCCCCTGCGCCAGCAGCCGGGACAGTGCGCGCAGCGGCTCGCGCAGCGCCTCGTCCAGCTTCCACGGCGCGTTGAGGATGACCATGCCTGAGCCGTTCAGGCGCAACGGCGAGTCGTCCGGATGCACCAGCAGCTCCGCGCGCAGCACGCGGCGGGCGCCGCAGTGGCCGAGCCAGCGCAGGAACGGCTGCACCTGGCTGCGCAGCTTGATCGGGTACCACACGGCATAGACACCGGTAGGCCAGCGCGCGAGTGCCCCCTTGAGCGCCTGCTCGATCAGCCGGTACTCGGCCTCCTGCGCCTCGTACGGCGGGTCGATCAGCACCAGGCCGCGTTTCTCCTGCGGCGGCAGCAACGCCTTGAGCGCCTCGTAGCCGTCGCGCTGGTGCACGTGCATGCGCTTGTCGCCATGGAACAGCTCGCGCAGGCGCGACACTTCCTCCGGCTGGAGCTCGCACAGTTGGGCGCTGTCGCCCTGGCGCATGGCCATCGCCGCCTGCAACGGCGAGCCGGGGTAGAGCTTCAGGCCATGCTCGTTGCCGGGCATGGACAGCAGGCCGTCCAGCCAGTGCCGCAGCAGCGGCGGCAGCGGGCCACCGCTGCTCGCGTGCGGGCCGACGTCCGGGAACAGCAGCCGGCCCACGCCTTCGCGCCACTCGCCGGTCTTCTCCGCCTCCTTGCCCTCGAGCGCGTAGCAGCCGCTGCCCGCATGGGTGTCGATCACGGCGAACGGCGTGGGCTTGGCCTTGAGCGCGTCGATCAGCGCGGACAGCACGACGTGCTTGAGGACATCGGCGAAATTGCCGGCGTGATAGGCGTGGCGGTAATTCATGGCCGAAGTATAGAGGCCGGCTCGTCCCTCTACCTGCAGGAGCACACCCTATGCGCGACGTAGGCCTCCAATTCGGTCGCCTGGTCGCGCACAGGGTGCGCTCCTGCAGGCTGACTCACTCGGCGGTGTTGTGGGACTCGCTCACGCCCAGCAGCTCCGGCTGCGCCGGCTCCTTGCGGCGGCTCAGCCAGGGATGCACGAACACCGCGGCCAGGATCACCGCCACGCCCAGGTAGAACGGCCAGGCCAGCTCGCGCTGTTCGCCCAGCAGCACCACGGCCAGCACGATGGCGTACACCGGTTCCAGGTTGGTCACCATCTGCGTGCCGAACGCGCTCAGGTGGCGCAGCGCCACCAGCGCCAGTGCGAACGGCAGCAGCGTGCAGCCGAAGGCCAGCAGTACCAGCAGGACGGCATCATGCAGGCCGGGCAGCACGAAGGCGTTGCCGGCATGCGGCAGCAGCGGCGCGAGCAGGCCGAGGAACAGCGTGCCGGTACCCAGTTCCATGCAGGTCACGGTAAGCGGGTCGCCGTGTTCGACCAATCGCTTGTTGCACGCGCTGAACAGCGCCACCAGCAGCGCCGAAGCGGTGCCCACCACGAGCCCCAGGCGCATCGCGACCGGCACGCCGCCGACCACCATGGCCACGCCCGGCACCACAGCGACCCCGAGCAGCAGTTCGCGCGGATCGAAGCGCCGGCGCGCGATCCACGGTTCCACGAAGGCCAGGAACACCGGCCCCAGCGCGATGCAGGTCGCACCCACCGAAGCGTTGGAGAGCTTGATCGCCGCATAGAAGGTGAGCCAGTGCAGCGACACCAGCACGCCGATGCCGGCATAGGCCCAGCGCAGCCGGGCCGGCATCGCCTTCAATCCACGCCAGACCCGCGGCGTGGCCACCAGTGCAAGGGTCACCAGCAGCATGCGCCACCACACCAGCGAGGCTGCCGGCAGCGTGATCAGCTTGCCCAGGATCGCGGTGAAACCCCACAGCACCACGCAGAAGTGGATCTGCAGGCGGGCCTTGCTGATGGCTTGCATGGGGAATTCGCGTGGGGGGAAGCCGGCATTCTAGGGTCAGCAAGACGGTTACCCGCAAGCGTCGCCGGCGCACGGGACAGGCAAACACGAATGCGACAAGTGACCGCTGTCAGGAATGAAGCCCATCGCCCCCGGGGGTGACGTTGCCCACGACAATGTCCCACGGGAAGGTCAGGAAGTGGGCGAACGTATGCGCCGGCGTGGTGGCTCCGTTGCCGGCCGTCATTCCGGCTTGCGCGACGGTATGCCGATGCTGCACAGGTCGATCGCGCCGGCCGGGTTCGTATAGAACGCATCGCGCCGGTTGCGCTTGGCCTCGACCAGCCTGGCAAAGGTGGGGCTGTCCGTACGCAGCACCTCGATCTTCGGCCGCTCCGCCTTGGGCATGTCCGCCGCCAGGTGCAGGGATTCGATCTTCACGCGCTGCGATTTGTCCGTATAGAAACCCATCGGCGCCGGTCCGCGGGGCAGGGCCGAAAGCAGCTCCATGCCGTCGATGACGCGGCCGGCGACCGCCAGGTTGCGGTCCAGTCCGCGCGGGGCCTGTCCGATGATCGCGTAGAGCGCGCTGCCGTTGCCGGTTTCCGGCCCTACGTCGCGCGCCACGCCGACCGTGCCGTAGCAATGCGCGATCCACTCGCGGCCGGACGCCGGATCGCGCGCCACGGGGAAGCCCTCGGAGAAGCCCACCTGCGGCGCATAGACGTCGCCATCAGGCAGCGGCGTCCATTCGAGCTTTGCATCGATCGCGCGGGTGAACTCCGGCGGCAGGGTCTTCTTTGCCGTACCGAGCGGCTTGATGCGGGCCTTGTCCTCGTCGTCCGCGGCCGGGTCGTCCCATTGGGTGACGAAGTTGTCCTGCACGCGCACGATCGCCAGGCCGTCGAAGTAATGCTCGTGCGCCATCGTGCGGATGTTGGCTGCGTGCAGCGGGCTGAAGTCCGGCGCCAGCTCGATCAGCACGTGCCCGCCGGGCAGCTTCATGTCGAGCAGGTTGGACGGGTCGGGCGTGCGCCATTCCTGCGGCCGGGACTGGGCCAGCAGTTCCTTCGTGGTCGGCGTGGGCTTGGCTTCGTCGGCCAGCGCGGGCAGGGCGAGGAGGCTGGCGAGCGTGAAGGCGAGAAGCGTATGGCGCATGCTTGGGTTCCCCTGCAGGCATGGATGAGGTTGGAGAGCTTATAGCGTTCCCGCCACCCGTGCGGTTGCCGTGTCTACGCGTTCCGCCGGCGGCGTGGGACAATGCCGGCCTTGCTGGCGCCGGTTTCGTTTTTCGTTAACCGCACGTATCACCGGTGCGGAACGCCAGGTGGATGAACGGCTAACCAGCGCCCTGTTATTCCTGCTTCCGAAGCAGGGGTTTCGCTATCGATGGGAGCGATCATGCGTCTACGTATCCTGGCCGCCGCCGCCCTGGCCTGCGGGCTGGTCCAACCGGCGCTCGCGGGCGATCCGGACTCCTGGCCCACCAGCGTGGAGCTGGGCAACGGCGTCAACGCCGGCCTGAAGGGCCTGCTGCAGTACGACCTCAACCAGTTCACCGACGATCGCATGCCCGACGGTAGCGACCGGTTCGACGACGCGCACACCTGGCGACGACAGGAGTTCAATCTCTACGTCGAGAAAAAGGGCGTCTTCACGATCAACGCCGGCTACGACTTCCAGTCCAACAGCTGGGTCGACAACTACATCGGGCTGGAAACCAGGGCGGGCCGCTTCCGCCTCGGCCAGTTCAAGACGCCGGTGGGCTGGGAGGACGGCAACACCTCCACCAGCAACGTGACCTTCATGGAGCGCAGCCTGCCCGAGCAGGCGGTGCACGAAGGCCGACGTGTCGGCGTGGACTGGTTCTACCAGGGCATCCCGCACTGGTTGCTGCAGGTGGGGTTCTTCACGCGCCACGATCTCAATGACGATGCCGCCGGCGAAACCTTCGCCGGCCGCGTCGTATACAACCCGGTGCAGGAGCAGGGCGAGGTCGTGCACCTGGGCCTGACCGCCTCGCGCGAGTTGCGTGACGACCGCACCGGCCGCATCCGCGCGCGCCCGGAGGTGAACCTGACGCCGGTGCGCCTGGTCGACACCGGCACGCTGCTGGGCGTCGACCGGCTCGATCGCCAGGGCCTGGAAGCGGCCTGGATCCACGGCCCGATGCTGCTGCAGGGCGAATACCTGGCGATGCAGGCGATCCGCCCCGGCCTGCGCGACTTCCACGCCCGCGGCTACTACGTGTTCGGCACCTGGGCGCTGACCGGCGAATCGCGCGGCTACAAGACCGGCTCGGTCGCCGGCCTCACGCCGCAGCATCCCTGGGGCGCGCTCGAGCTGGCGCTGCGCTACGCCACCCTCGACCTGGACGACGGTGCGGTGATGGGCGGGCGCGAACACGACTGGACGCTGGGCCTGAACTGGTACATCAACACCCACTTCAAGCTGCAGGCCAACGTGATCCGCGCCTTCAGCGACCGCGGCAACCTACCGCTGGATCCCACCATCTACGCGATGCGCGCCCAGCTCAACTTCTGAGCGCTTGATCGGCAGGCGGACCGGCGGGCTCACGACGCCGGCCCGCCAGAGCCAGCGGTCTTCGGCGACCGGCTTGCCGTCATGGTCCAGCGGGAAGATCACTGCGTGGCTGGGCGAAACATGCAGCTGCGCCCCGGCCTGCAATCCCATCCGCGCCAGGTCTTCGCTGGCGATGTCGGCTTCCAGTGGTTGGTCCAGCGCGGCCACGTCCAGGTCCAGGTGTGCCACGCTGCCGGCGAGATAGACATGGCGCAGGCGCGCGCGCCACGCGCCGGGTACTGGCGTGGTCGACAGGGTCAGGTGTTCCGGGCGCACGTAGGCCGTCGCCCGGGTGTGCTCGCCGGCCCACGGCTCGTCGGCGAAGATCCAGCCGCCGGCGAGGAAGCGCGCTCCCTCGCGGCGCAGGATCAACCGGTTCGCCTTGCCGATGAACTCGCACACGAACGGCGTGGCCGGTTGCTGGTAGATCTCCCGCGGCGTGCCGACCTGCTCGATGCGCCCGCGGTTCATCACCGCGATGCGGTCGGCCAGCTCCAGTGCTTCCTCCTGGTCGTGGGTGACGAACACGGTGGTCAGGCCCAGCTCCTCGTGCAGCCGGCGCAGCCAGCGGCGCAGCGTCACGCGCACCTGCGCGTCGAGCGCGCCGAAGGGTTCGTCGAGCAGCAGCAGGTCCGGCTCCACCGCCAGCGCGCGGGCCAGCGCCACGCGCTGGCGCTGGCCACCGGACAACTGCGACGGGAAGCGCTTGCCGAAACCGTCAAGCTGCACGCGCTTGAGCAATTGTTCGACGCGCGCTTCGATCTCCTGGCGCTTCGGACGCGTGCGCCGCGACCGCACGCGCAGGCCGAAGGCCACGTTCTCGGCCACGGTCAGGTGGCGGAACAGCGCGTAGTGCTGGAACACCAGCCCGACGTTGCGCTCGCGTGGCGCGGCGGCCAGATAGTCCTTGCCGTTGAAATTCACCTGTCCGCTTTCCGGATAGTCCAGCCCGGCGAGGATGCGCAGCAGCGTGGTCTTGCCCGAGCCGGAGGGGCCGAGCAGCGCCAGGAACTCACCCGGCGCGATCGACAGGCTGACGTCGTTGAGCGCCGGGTAATCGGAGAAGCGGCGGTTGAGGCGGGTCAGTTCGAGGGTCATGCGTCGTCTCCGGGGTGCAGGGAGTCCATCCAGGGGTGTGGAGCGCGCGTTGGGAGCCGATGGCGAGCGTGGGGGCCGGGGTCGCGCACACGTGCGTTCCTACAGGGGGCCGCGCCCACGCATGCCTCTGCAGGAGCGCACCTGTGCGCGACCGCCATCTGCATGCGCGCGATGAAAGGCGACATCACCGCCCACCCGGCGCGTGCGAGGCGATCTCGTCGCCATAGCGCCATTCGAGCGCGGTCTTGATCGCCAGCGTCACCAGCGCCAGCAAGGCCAGCAGCGAGGCCACCGCGAAGGCACCGACGTAGTCGTACTCGTTGTAGCGCATCTCCACTTCGAGCGGGATGGTCGTGGTCAGCCCGCGGATGTGCCCGGACACCACCGACACCGCGCCGAACTCGCCCATCGCGCGCGCATTGCACAGCAGCACGCCGTAGAGCAGCGCCCAGCGGATGTTGGGCAGCGTCACGCGGAAGAACATCTGCCAGCCGTTGGCGCCGAGCACGCGGGCCGCTTCCTCTTCCTCGTTGCCCTGCGCCTGCATCAGCGGGATCAGCTCGCGCGCCACGAACGGCAGGGTGATGAACATCGTCGCCAGCACCAGGCCTGGCACGGCGAAGATGATGCTCACGCCATGCGCCTCCAGCCACGGACCGAACCAGCCCTGCGCGCCGAACAGCAAGACGTAGACAAGGCCGGAAATCACCGGCGAGACCGAGAAGGGCAGGTCGATGAACGCGCCGAGCAGTGACTTGCCGCGGAACTCGAAGCGCGCCATCACCCAGGCCGCGGCAATGCCGAACACCAGGTTCACCGGCACGGCGATCGCCGCCACCAGCACGGTCAGCCAGATCGCCGAGCGCGCCTCGTCCTGGCCGATCGCGTCGAAGAAGGCGCCCGCGCCCTGGCGGAAGGCCTCGACGAACACCGCCGTCAGCGGCAGCAGCAGGAACACGGTCAGGAACGCCACCGCGGCGAGCGTGAGCAGGGCCCGCCCGAGCAGGCGCGGCCAACCGAACGAACGCGAAGGCCGCCGGCTCATGGCGCCACCGCCGCCCAGCGATGGCTCCAGCGCTGCAGCAGCGTGATCAGCAGCAGCAGCACGAAGGAAAAGGCCAGCATGGCCACGCCCAGCGCCGCCGCACCGGCGTAGTCGAACTGCTCCAGGCTCTGCACGATCAGCAGCGGCGCGATTTCCGATTTCATCGGGATGTTGCCCGCGATGAAGATGACCGAGCCGTACTCGCCCACCGCGCGGGCCAGCGCCAGCGCGAAGCCGGTCAGCAACGTCGGCACCAGCATCGGCAGGATCACCTTGAGGAAGATCTGCCAGCGCCGCGCGCCCAGCGTCTCGGCCGCTTCCTCCACGTCGTGCTCCAGCGTCTCCAGCACCGGCTGCAGCGTGCGCACCACGAACGGGAAGCCGACGAACACCATCGCCACCAGCACACCCCACGGCGTATAGGCCACCTTGAGGCCGAGCGCGGCGAGCCACTGCCCGATCCAGCCATTGGGCGCGTACAGCGCGGTCAGCGCGATGCCGGCCACGGCCGTCGGCAATGCGAAGGGCAGGTCGACCGCGGCGTCGAACAGGCGCCGCCCGGGAAAGCGGTAGCGCACCAGCACCCACGCCACCAGCAGGCCGACCACCACGTTGATCGCCGCCGCCAGCGTGGCGCCACCGAAACTCAGTTTCAGCGCCGCCAGCGTGCGCGGCACCCGCAGCAGATCGATCAGGCCGCCGATGCCCAGTCCCGAGGCCTTCCAGGCCAGCGCCGCCAGCGGCAGCAACACGATCAGGCCGAGATAAGTGAGCGAGTAGCCGAGGCTCAAGTTGAAGCCTGGAAGGATGCGCCGCCTCATGTCAGGTCCCCGGGCCGATCTGGTCGAAGATCGCGCGGTCGGCGAAGAATTTGCTGTTCGCCTGGTCCCAGTTGCCGAACATGTCCTTCAGCGTGAACAGGTGGACCTTCGGGAACTGGTCGGCGTACTTCGCCATCACCTGCGGCGAGCGCGGGCGATAGTGGTTCTTCGCCGCGATCTCCTGGCCCTGCGGCGAGTAGAGGAACCTCAGGTAGGCCTCGGCCACGGCGCGGGTGCCGTGCTTGTCGACGTTGCGGTCGACGACCGCCACCGTGGGCTCGGCCAGGATGCTCATCGATGGCACCACGATCTCGACGTCCGCGCCGCCGATTTCCTGCCGGGCGAGGATCGCCTCGTTCTCCCATGCCAGCAGCACGTCGCCGATGCCGCGCTGGACGAAGGTGTTGGTGGCGCCGCGCGCACCGGTGTCCAGCACCGGCACGTGCTTGTACAACTCGTGTGCGAAGGCCTTCGCCCTGGCCTCGTTGCCGCCGGGCTGCTTGAGCGCGTAGCCCCAGGCGGCCAGGAAGTTCCAGCGCGCGCCGCCGGAGGTCTTGGGGTTGGGCGTGATCACCTGCACGCCCGGGCGCACCAGGTCGGACCAATCGCGGATCTTCTTCGGGTTGCCCTTGCGCACCAGGAACACGATGGTCGAGGTGTAGGGCGCGCTGTTGTCGGGCAGCCGCTGCTGCCAGTTGGCGGGCATCAGGCCACGATCGGCCAGCACGTCGATGTCGTGCGCCAGCGCCAGCGTCACCACGTCGGCCGGCAGGCCGTCCACGACCGCGCGCGCCTGCTTGCCGGAGCCGCCGTGGGACATGCGGATGGTCACGCTGTCGCCATGCTGCGCCTTCCATTGCGCGGCGAAGGCGGCGTTGGCGTCACGGTAGAGCTCGCGCGTCGGGTCGTAGGACGCGTTGAGCAGGGTCACGGTCTTCGCCGCCGCGGTGCCCGCGGCCAGCGCGCCGAGCACGGCGCAGATCGCAATCAGCTTCTTCATGGAATCTCCCTGACGAACGATGGCTGTGGCACGCGATGTCCTCGCCCCAGGCGCAGACACCCGTTCCTGCGGCGGGGCCGCCGGCTGGCGTGGTGATGTGTTTCCCCCGGGGAGCGGTTACGCCGGATCAGGCCGGCGCAAGCGCGCGGTGGCGGGAGCTGTCCCAGTCATCGAACGCTTCCCGCGCGAACCGCCGGCGGGTGCCTGGACGACGTGCCCTTGCCGCGGTGGACGTGTCGGCACGGCGCCGGGGAGCGGTGCGGATGTCGAGTGCGTCGTGCATGGCATTCACCTCGGGGAATCGGCGTACTCGGGGCGAACTGCAACACAGCTCCCGTTAAGCATCCGCTAGGCGTTCGTGGCATTTGGCGTAGACAATTTCGTCCACTTTTCAATAACAAGCGGGCGTTCTTGTCTGGCCTGCGGGAAGCGCCAAAGACACACGTCCAGGAAGCGTCCCGTCGGATTCAACCGCCCGTGGGAGAGTCCAGCTTCGCGGCCACCAGAACGGCAGCGAGGGCACCGACGACCTGCGCCAGCACGAACCCGGAGACATCCACGGGGCGGATGCCCGCGAACGTGCGCGTCAGCGAACGGGCCAGGGTGACCGCCGGGTTGGCGAAGGACGTGCTCGCGGTGAACCAGTACGCCGCGAAGATGTAGCTGGCCACCAGTGCCGGCACCGCCGCCGGTCGATGCCGCATCCCGAGCAGGATGGTCAAGAGCAGGCCGAAGGCCGCCACGCCCTCGCTCAACCATTGCGCGGCGCCGGTTCGCGCATGCGTGCCCGGCTGCAGCAGCGGCAGGTCGAACATGGCGTGCGCGAGCAGCACGCCGAAGATGGCGGCCGCGACCTGCACGAGCACGTAGGCCAGGGCCTCACGGGCACGCAGTTCGCCACGCAGCCACATGGCAAGGGTTACGGCCGGGTTGAAGTGCGCGCCGGAGATCGGCCCGAACAGCACGATGAGGACGTAGAGCGCCGCGGCCGTTGCCGCCGCGTTGGCGAGCAGGGCCACCCCGGTGTTCCCTGGCGAAAGCATCAGGCCCATGATCCCCGAACCGACCACGGTGGCGAGCAGCAGTGCGGTGCCGATGAACTCGGCCAGAAGCTTGCGCACCAGCATGTTCAGAGCGACGCCAGCAGCGCTTGCACGCGGGTGGAAATCTCGTCGCGCACCGCGCGATAGCCCCCATCGTCCAGGTCTTTCGGGTCGGGCAGGTTCCAGTCCTCGCGCCGGCGCGCGGGTATCCACGGGCAGCGGTCGCCGCAGCCCATGGTGACCACCGCATCGAAATCGCCCACGACCGTGTCCAGCGACTTGGAGGCATGGCTGGCGAGGTCATACCCGAGTTCCGCCATGAACTGCACCGCGCGCGGGTTGATGCGCCCGGAAGGTGCCGAGCCGGCGCTGCAGGCCTCGACAGCCTCGCCGCCATGGATGCGCGCGAAGGCTTCCGCCATCTGGCTGCGGTTGGCGTTCTCGACGCAGACGAACAGGACGCGTTTTTTCATGGGCAGGCTCATGCGCTCAGCAGCAGCCGGAGTCCGCGGCGCAGCAGGACGCGCCCTTGGCGACTTTCGGTTTCACCGCCCGCAGGTCCGGGCTGCAAGTGGCGCCATCGGTCGCGCAGGGCGCCTCGCCGGCGTAGTAGGTGGTCGCCTCGCCCAGGGTGTGGAAGGTTTCCCAGCGCGTGCCTTGCGGGTCTTCGGTCCACAGCTTGTCCGAGCGGGCGTAGCAGCAGACGGTCGCTTCCTCCGGCACGAGCGCGCCACCGGCGGCGTCCAGCCGCTGGCCGAGCGCCGCCAGCGCGTCGCCGCTGTCGGCCTGGATGCCCAGATGGTCGATGCCCGGCTCGCGACCGGTGCTGGAGATGGCGAAATTGACGCGCGGGTCCTCGACCATCCACTTGGCGTAGTCGTCCTTGCGCACGGTCGGTTCGGCGCCGAACAGCGCGGTGTAGAAGCGGACGCTGCTCGCCAGGTCGGCGACATTGAGGTGCACGTGGAAGCGGTTCATGGCGTCAGGTGTCCTTGCGGCGTGGCTTGCAGGACCGGGCCGGACCACAGTCCGTGGAGCCGGCGCAGCAGTTTTCGGTGAGGTAGGCGAGCAGGGCGTCCATCTGCGCGTAGTCGGCGCGTACGCGGATCACCCGCCCTTCGCGCCGGTCGATCACCAGTCCGGCGGCGCGCAGTACGTTGAGGTGTGCGCTGAGCGTGGCCGGCGCCAGTTCCAGGTGCTCGCGCAGTTCGCCCACCGACAGGCCTTCGGGGCCGGCTTGTACCAGTCGGCGGAAAGCGGCCAGGCGCGATTCGTGGCCGAGGGCGCTCAGTGCGGCAAGGGCGGCTTTGATTTCCATAGTTCCGAAAATATCGAAATGAGATCTGCCCGTCAAGCGTGGATGGTCCCGACGCGGCCTGCTGCGGCCGACGACGGTTGAAGCATCCACGCGTTGCCCATACAAACCGGGTACGTCGGCCGGTCATGGCTCCGGATTCGTGAGCCAGCGTCATGGGTGCATGTCCACGACGCCGACTAACCAGCTACGGCCGGCACCCGCACACTGGTGAATTGGCAACCGCCGGGCCCGCTGCCGCCGATTGAGTCATCGGCGTTCGCGAACCCCAGCGCTGGCGCTCGACGGCCAGCGCCCGACCATCCATCCACGCTGCGAGCGCAGGCGCTTTGTTGCCGCGATCCGGTCGCCACCTTCTTTCCACCTGCACAGGACCACACCATGAAGACCAAAGCCTACGGTGCCCACGCCAGCGACAAGCCGCTCGAAGCGATCGATATCGAGCGTCGCCAGCCCGGCCCGCACGACGTGCAGATCGACATCGCCTATTGCGGCGTGTGCCACTCGGACCTGCACACGGTCCGCTCCGAGTGGGCCGGCACGCTGTACCCCTGCGTGCCCGGCCACGAGATCGTCGGCCACGTCAGCGCGGTCGGCAGCGAGGTCACCGGCTTCAAGGTCGGCGACACCGTCGGCGTCGGCTGCCTGGTCGACAGCTGCCAGCACTGCGCATCCTGCGGGGAAGGGCTGGAGCAGTTCTGCGAGAACGGCTTCACCGGCACCTACAACGGCAAGACGCCGGACGCGCCCGGCCACACGCTGGGCGGCTACTCGCAGCAGATCGTGGTCAGTGACCGTTTCGTGCTGAAGATCCGGCACCCCGAAGACCAGCTCGCCGCGGTCGCGCCGCTGCTGTGCGCCGGCATCACCACCTACTCGCCGCTGCGCCACTGGGGCGCGGGTCCGGGCAAGAAGGTCGGCATCGTCGGTATCGGCGGCCTGGGCCACATGGGTATCAAGCTGGCCCATGCGATGGGCGCGCACACGGTCGCCTTCACCACCTCCGAATCCAAGCGGCAGGACGCCATGGACCTGGGCGCCGACGAAGTGGTGATCTCCAAGAACCCCGACGACATGGCCAAACATGCCGGCAGCTTCGATTTCATCCTCAACACCGTGGCGGCCAGCCACGACCTGGACGCCTACACCCGCCTGCTCAGGCGCGACGGCACGCTGTGCCTGGTCGGTGTGCCCGAGCATGCGCATCCGAGCCCCAGCGTCGGCAACCTGATCTTCGGCCGCCGCTCGATTGCCGGTTCGCTGATCGGCGGCATCGCCGAGACCCAGGAGATGCTCGATTTCTGCGCCGAGCACGGCATCGTCGCGGACATCGAGATGATCCCCGCGCAGCAGATCAACGAGGCCTACGACCGCATGCAGCGCAGCGACGTGAAGTACCGCTTCGTGATCGACAACGCCTCGCTGGCCGCCTGACGCCATTGCAGGGTCCTGCGCGCGGGCCGCGCGCAGGACCGATCCGCCATGACGCTCGCGGTCGTCGAAGGCTGGAATCCGTTGGGCGGCCGACCGGCCTGCAGCGACGATGAGATCTTCGAGCTGCTCACCGCCGCCGTGTTCCAGGCCCGCTTCCGGCCGGCCGTGGTCCGCGCGCGCTGGCCCGCCATCCGCCGCGCCTTCGCGGACTTCGCGCTGGCGACGGTCGCCGCCTGGCCGGACGACCGCCTGGACGACCTGCTGGCCGCCGAGGGCATGATCCGCAATCCCAAGAAGATCCGCGCGACCCTGCGCAACGCGCGCGACCTGCAGGCGCGCAGCCGGCAGTTCGGCACGGCGGCCGCCTATCTGCAGTCGTTCGGAGGCGACAGCGAAGCGATGGTCCGTGGCATCGACACCTGGGCGCACTACATCGGCGCGCCTTCCATCCGCTGGTTCGCGGGGATGCTCGCCGGCGGCGAGGTGAAGTAATCCACGCCGGCACTGCCATCCTTGCGCGCGGACACGGTGCGCCTGCGCGGTTATCGGTACACTGTCCGCCACAGAACCGAGCTCGGCGCGGGCCCGCGGCAGTGAATGCCGCAGAGGCCGATCGTCGCCCAAGAACAAGATGCCGTTGGACAACTGCCCTGTAAGGATGGCCCGGATGCGCTGCCCGGATTTCCTTCCGCGTCGAAGCGTAAGCACGAGCGCGGGAGTGCGTGCGCTTGCGCGTGGTGCCGTCGTGATGACCCTGCTCGCGCTGTCCACCCGCGCGGTGTGCGCGGCCGCCCAGGAGCCGACCGACCTGGGCAGCCTTTCCCTGGAGGACCTGGGCAAGGTCGTCGTTTCCTCGGTGACGAAGAACCCCGAGTCGCTCAGCAAGGCGCCCGCGGCCGTCTACGTGATCAGCCACGACGACATCATGCGCTCAGGCGCCAGGAGCCTGCCGGACATCCTGCGGCTGGCGCCGAACCTCGAGGTGTACCAGACCAGCCCGGGCGGCTACCTCATCACGGCCCGCGGCTTCAGCGGCAACAACGTCGCGCAGAATTTCCCGAACAAGCTGCTGGTGATGATCGACGGCCGCAGCGTGTACTCGCCAATCTTCTCGGGCATGTACTGGGACGACCAGTTCGTGCTGCCGGAGAACATCGAGCGGATCGAGGTGATCAGCGGCCCGGGCGGCGCGCTGTGGGGCGCCAACGCGGTCAACGGCGTGATCAACATCATCACGCGCAGCAGCGCCGAGTCCGATGGCGGACTGCTGGCCGTGCGCGTGGGCAACCTGGAAAGCAGCGCGGCCGTGCAGTACGGCGGCGCCCTGGGCGCGCATGCGCATTACCGCGTCTACGCGCGCGACGTGCGCCGCCACGAACTGGACGACGCCGACGGTCGGCCTGCACGCAACGGCTGGAACAGTCCGCAGGTCGGCTTCCGCATCGACTGGGAGAAGAGCCCTGTCGACACGGTGATGCTGCAGGGCGACCTGCACGACGGCCGCACCGACCAGCCTGGCGCTTCCGATGCGCGCAACACCGAGGCGGACGTGCTGGCACGCTGGCAGCACACCATCAGCGACACCTCGGGCGTCCAGCTGCAGGCCTACTACGATCACGTGCATCGCCGCGACAGCAGCGACGGCGGCAGCGGCTTCGCGCTGGACACGCTCGACGTCGAATTGCAGCACAGCCTGGCCGTAGGCGAGCGCCAGCATCTGCTGTGGGGCCTGGGCGACCGCATCTATCGCTACGACATCAAGCCGCGCATCGGAGAGGCCAGTTCGCTGCTGTGGGAGCCGGCGCGCGATACGCAGAACCTGGCCAACGCTTTCGTGCAGGACCAGGTGGCGCTCAACGACCGGACCCAACTGACGCTGGGACTGAAGGCCGAGGACGATCCGTACTCGGGCGTGTCGCTGATGCCGAACCTGCGGCTGTCCTGGAGCGGTGCGAGCACCCTGCTGTGGGCCGCCGCCTCGCGCGCCGTGCGCACGCCCACGCCGTTCGACGAGGACGTGATCGAGAAACTCGGCCCGGTCGTTTTCCTGACCGGCAGCCCGTCGTTCAAGCGCGAGAAGCTCACCGCCTACGAAGCGGGCTGGCGCGGCCAGGTAGCCACCCGCGCGACCGTGTCGGTGTCCGTCTACTACAACGTCTACGACGACCTGAGGACGATCGAGCTCTCGCCCACGGGGCTGCCCTTGCTGTGGGGCAACGGCATGGAAGGCCACACCTACGGCGTGGAGGCCTGGGGCAGCTACGCGATCAGCGACTGGTGGCAGCTGGGTGCCGGCTTCGATGCGCAGCGCCAGCACCTGGGCTTCAAGCCGGGCGCCAGCGGCCTGCTCGGCGTGGCGCAGGCGGGCGACGATCCCGAGTACCAGGGCTTCGTCCGCTCGATGATGAACCTCTCCGACAGCTGGACGCTGTATGCCGACCTGCGTGGCGTCGACGCCTTGCCCGACCCGAAGGTGCCCGGCTACGTGGAACTGGACCTGCGCCTGGGCTGGCTGGTGAACGACAAGCTGGAGCTGTCACTCTCCGGCTCCAACCTGTTGCACGCTTGGCACCAGGCATATCCCGGCGGCAATCGTATCGGGCGCGGCGTGTCGCTCGACGCGCGCCTGAACTTCTGACGCGCGGCCGGACGCCCCAGGAGATGCCGATCCGCAACCGCCGCGCCCCAGCCATTGACTTGCGCCCCCGCACGGCTGGCCTGCTCGCGTGGCTCGGTGCACGCACGCCGGCCTGCCTGCTCGCGCTGGTGCTGGCGTGCGCGACCTGCGAGGCCTCGCCGCAGCCCGGACAGCAGGCGCAGCCGGAGGTTTCGCTGGAGTACGCGGTCAAGGCGACGTATCTCTACAAGCTGGCACCGTTCGTCAACTGGCCACCGGCCACGTTCGAATCGCCGGACCAGCCCTTCCGCATCTGCGTGGCCGGCGAGGCGCCGTTCGACGATTATCTCCAGCACGCGGTGGCCGGGCGCAGCCTGGGCACGCACCCGTTCGAGGTGCGCCGGCTCGAAACGGTCACGCCGGACAGCCAGTGCCAGATCGTGTTCATCAGCCGCCTCTCGTCGCAGACCGTGCAGCAGGCGCTCGAAGCGGTCAGCGGCAAGCCGGTGCTCACCGTGGTCGACTCGAGCGAGCCTCGCGCCGACGGCGGCATCGTCCAGTTCGTCATCGAACGGGGGCGCGTGCGGTTCGTGATCGACACCGGCGCCGCCGCGCGCAACCACATCACCATCAACTCCAAGCTGCTCAACCTGGCGCTGGCCGTGAGGGAAGCGTCGTGAAGCGGCGGGTCATCGGCCAGCCCTTCGCCTTCCGGCCCGTGATGTCGCTGGTTGCCGCGGGGCTGCTGCTGCTTGCCGGCGCGCTCGCGGCGGGCTACCAGTACCACTCCTCGCACGCCGAGCACCGCCGCCAACTCACCGTACAGGCCAAGATCCTCGCGGCCAGCGTCACCGCGGCGATCGCATTCAACGACCGCGCCACCGCGCAGGAGTATGTCAACGCGCTGATGCTCGATCCGCGCCTGGACGCGGTCGCCGTCTACAACGAGTCGCACCGCCAGGTGGCCGGCTTCCAGCGCCCCGGCAGCGAACCCCTGGCCGACAGCCTGGCCAACGGCGGGCGGCTGCCGCGCGACCAGATGGTGGTGGCCGCACCCGCGCAACAGGGGACCACCACCGTGGGCAGCGTGTACCTGCGCGCCGCCCAAACGCCCATGATCATGCAACTGGCGCGCTACAGCGGCGTCGCCTTGCTCACGCTGATGGCCGTACTGATGCTGTCCGCGCTGGCGGTCGCCCATCGCGTGCTGATGCGCGCCAACGCCGCGCTGGAGCGGCGCGCGCGCGAGCTGGCCACGGCCAACCAGCGGCTCAGCGACGAGATGGAGCATCGCGCGCGCACCGAGGAAGCGCTGCGCCAGAGCCAGAAAATGGAAGCGATCGGCCAGCTTTCCGGCGGCGTCGCGCACGATTTCAACAACCTGCTGATGATCATCCGCGGCAGCCTGGCGCGCCTGAGCAAGCAGCTGCAGCAGAGCGACCCGGCCACCGAGCGCGAGCTGCAGCTCGAGCGTGCAGGCGTGGCCGCCGGCCCGGAAGCGCACGCGATGCCGGCGCGGGACCGCGAGCTGTTCGAGGAACGCCAGGCCCGCCATCAACAGATCCAGCGCTATCTCGACATGGCGCAGAACGGCATCGATCGTGCCGCCAGCCTCACCCAGCGCCTGCTCAGTTTCGCGCGGCGCCAGCCGCTGTCGCCCCGCTCGCTGCACCTGGACGAGTTGATCGGGAGCATCCAGCCGCTGCTCGACCATTCGGTCGGCTCGAGCTGGCGGATCGAGTACCGGCTGGATTCGCAGTGGGCCGTGCTGTGCGACTCCAACCAGATGGAAAACGCGATCCTCAACCTGGTGATCAACGCGCGCGACGCGATGCCGGACGGGGGCGTGATCTCGGTTTGCACCGACGACCTGCGCGTGGACGCCGCGCACCCGGTGAACGCCCTCGAGGCGGGCGACTACGTGCGCCTGCGCGTGGTCGACACCGGCGTGGGCATGAGCGAGGAAGTGCGCAGCAAGGCCTTCGATCCCTTCTTCACCACCAAGCCGGTCGGCAAGGGCACGGGCCTGGGCCTGAGCACCATCCTCGGTTACGTCGAGCAATCCAACGGCGTGGCGAACATCGAAAGCCGACCCGGCCGTGGCACCACCATCCACATCATCCTTCCCCGCGCACCCCGCGACCCCATCCCCGAGGAAGCGTAATGCCTGCTGCAGACACCGCCCCCCACATCCTGCTGGTCGAAGACGAGGCGTTCCTGCGTGAACTGGTCATGGAAGGCCTGCAGGACGCCGGCTTCAGCGTACTGGAGGCCAGCGACGGCACGTCCGGCGTGCAGGCGCTGAAGTCGGACCAGCGCATCGACGTGCTGCTGAGCGACATCAAGCTGCCCGACATCGACGGCTACCAGGTCGCCGAAGCCGCGCGCACCCTGCGCCCGGGGCTGAAGGTCATCCTGATGACCGGCTACGCGCCGTCGCCGTTGCCGCCCGCGCTGCAGTCGGTGGTCTATCGGGTGCTGCAGAAGCCGTTCTCGCTGGAGACCCTGCCGGGCATGGTCAACGCCGCGCTGGAAACCTGAGCGCGGCGCATCCGGCCGCGGGCCGGTCAGGTAGTCATGGCCCTGGCCTGCTTGTACAGCCGGGTCAACAGCAGGGCCACGTCGCGCAGGCTGGCGTTCCAGACCTGCACGTTGACTTCCGTGCGGTTGGCCAGCTCGAACGAGGTCCAGCAGGTCAGTTCGTGGCTGTCCGGCAAGCCGGGGTCCACCGCAGGGACGATGTACGTGTCGCTGTCTTCCCAGCACTGGACATAGCCGATGTAAGGCGACTCCATCGCGAAGTAGTGCTCCTTGGCCGTGGAGCCGAGGTACTTGAGCCCCGGGAAGCGTTCCGAGCGCAGGCGGGTCGGGGTCAACGTGAACCCGAGGTCCGAGCCGTCACGGCGGCTGCTCGATAGCCGGCTTGGGTCCCTGCCGGGGTCGTCATGCCGAGGACCCGGGAGGATCCATGCAAGGCTGCCGCATGGTGGTTGACTCTTCTGCGGCCCCCGACAGGGACCGAGCGACTGTCCATCCCAGTATGCGTACATTTCCCAATCGCGGTTGTGTCCGCGCCCCGTGGGCGGGAGCAGGACCTGGAAGCGGTCAGGCACCGTCCAGGTCAGGCCGTCGGCCGTAAAACGCACGGAGAAATGCCCGCCGGTCATGTCCGCGAGGATCGCGTTGTAGGCCCGGGCGTAGGCGCGTGCCGCGTAGACCAGCCGGTCATGTGCGGGAAACCCGGGGCGGAGCGTCGCCCCCCGCAGGCACCGCGTGCCGAGGCGGGCCTGCAACTTGACCAGCCGCGCGTCCGTGCCGGTGTAGCCAGTGCAGATGCCGTGATCGCGCAACCCGATGGGACGAAAATCCAGGTGCGCCACATTCGCCCTGACGTCGCGCGCGGGGTCGTCAAGATGCAGGGGAGCCACCGCGGCCTTCAGCGCCCGCACGTCCGCGGTGCCTTCCAGGTCGGAGCACGCGGCCAGTACCAGGGCGAGGCCGACGCCAACGCCAAGGAAGGTCCGAGACATGGCCGCACCCCGCTGGGGCAGGTGAGTGAACTTCTCCAGCACGGGCGTACCTCCGGTCCGCGGAATCGCTGATTCACCACGGGCATACACGTCCTTGACCCGCGATCGACCATGTTGCCATGGCGCGCGCCAGCGACTGCTCTGCCGGCAGGTAACGCATGCGCTCGTCCCGGACAACCTTACCTACGCCAACAGAAGGCGCGATGGCACGATGATCCGACAGCAGGCAAAGCCGAGGGTAACGGCGAATCCGCAGGGTCGTGCCGCCGACGGACCGGCGGCTGAGCCTCCCGGCATGGACATCCTCCAGCAGGTCATCGATGCGGACCGGGCGATGGTCCAGGTGGTCGACCTCGAGTACCGCTTCCTCGCCATCAACAAGGCCAGCGCCGACGAGTTCGAGCGCATCTTCGGCTCGCGTCCGCGGCGCGGCGATTCGATGCTGGATCTGCTGGCGCACCTGCCTGCGCAACAGGCCGCGGTTCGCGCCATCTGGAGCCGGGCGCTTGCCGGCGAATGCTTCGTCGAGATTGGCGAGTTCGGCGACCCGGCGCGGGAGCGCCGGAGCTACGAGATGAAGTTCCTCCCGCTGCGGAACGCCGAGGGCAGGCGGGTAGGCGCATTCCAGTTCGTCTACGACACCACCGACAGCGTGCGCCGCATCCGCCCGCCGCCCGACGGCGGGCAGCTCGATCGTGTCGGAGGGCTTGCCGGCGAGGAGCTGGGCAACGGGCACTATCGCGAACTGTTCGCCCGCATCCGCGAGGGCTTCTTCATCGGCGAGGTGGTACGCGACAGCGAAGACCGGGTCGTGGACTTCGTGTTCCTGGAGGTCAACGAGGCGTTCACCCGGCAGACCGGTCACCCGGCGCAGGCGGTGCTCGGGCAACGGGTCAGCCAGGCGATTCCCGGCTTCCCGGCCAGCGTGATCCAGCGCTACGCGGCGGTGGTCGACAGCGGCGCACTGTCGGCGTTCGAAGTGCAGGTGCCGGCGCTGGAAGACCGCGTCTACGAAGCCCGCGCCCATCCCCTCGGCGGCGACCGGTTCGTGGTGCTGTTCCTGGACATCACCGAGCACAAACGGATCGAACAGGCGCTGGAGGAGAGCCGGGCGTCGCTGCGCGCGATCGTCGATTCGGTCGACCAGATCATCTGGACGGCCAGTGCCGACGGCTACCACGACTTCTTCAACCAGCGCTGGTACGACTACACCGGCGCGGTGCCGGGAACCACCGACGGCGACGACTGGGCCGAGCTGTTCCACCCGGCCGACCGCGAGCGAACGTTCGCCCGTTGGCGGCACAGCCTGGCCACCGGCGAGCCCTACGAGATCGAATACCGCCTGCACCACCACACGGGCGTCTACCGCTGGGTGCTCGGCCGCGCGCATCCGGTGCGCAACGGCGCTGGCCAGATCCTGCGCTGGATGGGTACCTGCACCGACATCCACGAGCAGAAGGCCTCTGCCGAGCAACTGGAACTGGCCGGCAAGGAACTCAGCCACCGCATCAAGAACATCTTCGCGGTGGTCTCGGGCCTGGTCGCGCTGACGGTCCGGCAGTTCCCCGAAAGCCGCCGCTTCGCCGACGAACTGCTCGCCCGCCTGCTGGCCCTGGACGAGGCTCACGACTACGCGCGCCCGCAGGGTCAGGACGCCAGGCCGGTCGAAAAGGAGGCCACCGTGCTGGGCCTCACCCGCCGCCTGCTCAGGCCTTACGCGCTGGCGGGATACGACCGCATCGAAGTGACCGGCGACGACCTCGCGCTCGATCCGCGCGCGCTCACGCCGTTGTCCCTGGCGATCCACGAGCTGGCCACCAACGCCGCCAAGTACGGCGCGTTCGCCGTGCCCGGGGGCAAGGTGCGGATCTGTGGCGAGCGCTCCACCGGCCGCTTCGCGCTGCACTGGCGCGAGCAGGGCGGGCCGGCCGTGCAGGAGCCTGAGCGGACAGGGTTCGGCAGCCGGCTGGTGGACCTCACCCTGCGCGACCAGCTGGCCGGCGAGCTGACCCGCACCTGGCACCCCGAGGGACTGGAGGTGCGGGTATCCGTGCCGATCGAACGGCTCGCCGGTCGAGGGCGAGCCTGACCCCGAGGTCGTTCCAGGAAAGGGAGCGTGGGGGCGGCAGCCACCGGGTGTGACTTCAGGCCCATGTACTAGTGCGAACTTCGCACTAACCTGCACTCCAACCCAAGTGGCAGTGCAGGCAAGCGCGTGGACGATCGGGTCGGCCATCTGAAGAAACATCGACTGGGGCTTCGGCCAGCACGTGCCGGGCTGGGGCGATGCGATCGCGCTGTGCGTGCTGGGTGTGCTGCTGCTGTTCGCCACGCTGCACCTGGCACGTGGGCTGGGCCGCATGCACGGACAGGTCGCGCGGCACCTGCTGGTGCGCGGCTGAGCATCGCGCAGAGCACGTAGGGTGGGCTTCAGCCCACCGTACAGGGAGCTTCGCTGCACCTGGCGCGTGGGCCAGGTCGGGGGTGGTGGGTGAGCTTCAGCCCACCGGACCGCGCGACGGGTTGTGCCGGTGGGCTGAAGCCCACCCTACCGTCAGAAGTCCTCGCCGTCGACGATCTCGAGGCCGGCATCCAGTCGCCGTGCCTCGGCCTCGGCGACCACCCGCACGGCGTCGGCGCGCATGTCGTCCGGGGCATCGACCTCGACCATGAAGACCCGGCCTTCGCTGTCGTCCACGAGATTGGCCGAGCTGGAATCGTCGCGCACGCCCAGCATCATGTCCTCGATCTCCTCGACGTGCTCGATGCCGTCGATGCCGTGCAGCATGGTGATGATCGAATCGGCGGCATCGCGGTTGCCGATCAGGCGCAGGCGGATCATGGACATGGCGCGGGCTCCAGGTGGGGCGGTTGCAAAAATGCTGGAGTGCCCTATGTATGCGTCGGGTGATTGCCAGGCCGTACCATGGGCGTTTTCTCCAGCCGCCAGCCCATGTCCAAGACCTACGACCGCGCCTATTTCGACAAGTGGTACCGCGACCCGCGCCACGCCGTCGCCTCGGCCGCCGAGCTCAAGCGCAAGGTGGCGCTGGCGGTCGCGCAGGCCGAGTACTACCTGGGTCGCCCGCTGCGCAACGTGCTGGACGTCGGTTGCGGCGAGGCGCCCTGGCGCGCGCCGCTGCGCGCCCTGCGCCCGGGCGTGGCGTATCGCGGGCTGGATGCGAGCGCCTACGTGGTGGCCCGCTACGGGCGCAGCCGCAACGTGGGGCTGGCGCGCTTCGGCCAGCTCGAGCACCTGCGCTTCGAGGAGCGCTTCGACCTGATCGTGTGCACCGACGTGCTGCATTACCTGCGGCCGGCGGAGATCCGCGCCGGCCTGGCCGGCATCGGCGAGATGCTCGAGGGCGTGGCGTTCCTGGAGGTGTTCACCAGTCGGGACGACGTGGTCGGCGACCGCGAGGGCTTTTTCTCGCGGCCGCCCGCTTGGTACCTTCGGCAGTTTGCGCAGGCGGGGCTGCTGCCCTGCGGTTCGCACTGCTACCTGGGGCCGCGTCTGGAGCGCCATGTGGCGGCGCTGGAGCGGGCCCAGGTCGCGGGGTAGGCATTCACGGCACGGATGAGGGAAGGCCCCATAATCCGCCGTCTGCCTGCGGCAGTGGAAGGTTGTTCGGTTCAAGAGGTAAGCATGTCGACAGGTGGGGAAAACTACAGCCGGATGATGCAGGCGCTCGATGCGCTTGCCCTGGTTTTCCTCGATCCGCAGGGTCGCATCGCCAGCTGGAACGCGGGGGCCGAACGCATCTTCGGCTACGCCGCCGGCGAGATCGTCGGCCAGCCGTTCGCGACGCTGCACACCCCCGAGAGCCGCTCCGCGGGGCTGCCCGACCAGGCGCTCAAGGCGGCCAGGGACGAGGGGCGCGACGAAGAGACCGGCTGGCGCCTGGGCAAGCACGACCAGCGGGTGTGGACGCGATCCATCCTCGAAGCCGTGCGGGACAAGACGGGCGAGCTGGAGGGTTACGCGTATCTGGCCCGCGACATTCCCTGGCCCCACCAGGCCGACGGCATGCTCGGCAGCAACGAGCAGCAGTTCAGCCTGCTCGTGCAGGGCGTGCGCGACTACGCGATCTACCTGCTCGATCCGGACGGCCACGTGGCCAGCTGGAATGCCGGGGCCGAGCGCATCAAGGGCTATCGCGCCGACGAGGTCCTGGGCAAGCATTTCAGCCATTTCTATGCCGACGAGGACGCCAGCGCCGGCAAGCCGTCGCGCAACCTGGCCGTCGCGCGCACCCAGGGCGTCTACGAAGGCGAGGGATGGCGCAGGCGCAAGGACGGTTCGCTGTTCTTCGCACACGTGGTGATCGACCGGCTGACCGATGCCGAGGGCCGGGTCGTCGGTTTTGCCAAGATCACCCGCGACGTGACCGAGAAGAAGCGCGCCGAGGAAGAGCTGGCGGCCGCGCGCGAGGCGCTCTTCCAGGCGCAGAAATCCGAATCCATCGGCCACCTGACCGGTGGCGTGGCGCACGACTTCAACAACCTGCTGATGGCCGTGATGGGTAATCTGGAGCTGTTGCGCAAGTGGCTGCCTCCGGCGCCGCGTCCGCAACTGCTGCTGGACAACGCGATGGCCGGCGCGCAGCGCGGCGCTGCACTGACCCAGCGCATGCTGGCCTTCGCGCGACGGCAGGAATTGCACCCGCGTCCGGTCGACGTACCGCTGCTCGTGCATGGCATGGCCGAACTGATCCGCCGCTCGCTCGGCCCGGAGATCCGCATCGGCACGAGTTTCCCGCTGCAGCTTCCGCGGGTGCTGATCGACCCCAACCAGCTGGAGCTGGCGCTGCTCAACCTCGCGGTCAATGCCCGCGATGCCATGCCGCTGGGCGGCCGGCTGGAAATCGGTGCGCGCAGCGAGCACGTGGGCGACGGCCATTCGACCGGACTCCCGCACGGCGAGTACGTCTGCCTGTGGGTGGCCGACGAAGGCCAGGGCATGGACGAGGCCACGCTGCAGCGCGCCACCGAGCCCTTCTTCACCACCAAGGGCGTCGGCAAGGGCACCGGCCTGGGCCTGTCGATGACCTACGGCCTGGCCGAGCAATCGGGCGGGCGCCTGCTGCTGCAGAGCCAGCCGGGCAAGGGCACCACGGTCGAGATCTGGTTGCCGGTGGCCACCACGAAGGCCGAGTCGGTCGCGACCGCCGAATCCAGCGAAGACGGCAATGGAACCTTGCACGCCGGCGAGCCGCTCTCGCTGCTGATCGTCGACGACGACGATCTCGTACTGCTGAGCACGATGGCGATGGCCGAGGACCTCGGTCATGCCGTCCAGGCGGTGCGTTCGGCCGAGGAGGCGCTGGCGTACGTCGATGCGGGCGGCGAGGTCGATGTGGTGATCACCGACCAGGCGATGCCCGGCATGACCGGCACCCGCCTGGCCAAGTCATTGCGCGAGCGCGTCCCGGGCCTGCCGATCGTGCTCGCCTCAGGCTATGCCGAGCTCCCCGGGACGCCGATCCCGGACCTGGTGCGGCTGAGCAAGCCCTTCACCAAGCGCGACCTCCACCGGGCCATCGGCGACGCGGCCGGCCAGCTCGGCATGGCGGAACGGTCCAGGTGAGCTTCCGGGCGGGCCGCGGCCCATCGCTTCGCGTCCGGCCGCTGCCGGTGCGCTGAAGCCACTTGCGAAGTTCCACGTCGGCGCGGGAGAACCTCACGTCGCCGTGCCCGGCGTGCGCTAAAGTGCCTTCGCTGGCCGCAGGTACGAGGATTTGCCATGCAACATCGCGCGGGTCCGATCTCCACCCAGGCGCGCGCCGAGTTGCCTTTTGGCAGCGAGGCGCGCCTGGAGCTGGCAGCGCGCGCGGCCCGGCTGGGCATCTGGGACTGGAACCTGCGGGACAACACCTTCGTCTACTCGCCCCGTGCCCGCGAGATCTGCGGCCTGCCGCCGGGCGACGGGCCGCTGCGGCTCGAACAGCTGCAGGCATGCACCCATCCCGACGACCTGCCGCGCACGCACGGCATGTTGCTGCGCGCGCTCGACCCGCAGGTCCGCGAGAGCGTGCCCTACGAGTACCGCGTGGTACATCCGGACGGCCAGGTGCGCTGGGTGGTGGCCCATGGCGAGGCGATGTTTGCGGCGGTCGACGGCGAAGTGCGCGCGGTGCGTTACATCGGCACGCTGCAGGACGTCAGCGAATGGCGGCAACTTCGCGCGGCGCTGGAAGCCAGCCAGGCGCGGTTGCACCTGGCCATCGAAGCCGGGCGCATGGCCGTGTGGGAAGTGGACCTGCGCAACGAAACCATGGTCGGCTCGCCCGAACTCAACCGCCTGCTCGGGTTTCCCGAGGACGCCACGCCGACGGTCGAGCAGCTGCGCGCCGGCTACCCGCCCGGCGAGCGCGAGCGCGTGCAGGCCTGCATGGTCGAAGCGCTCGCGCGGGGCGAGCGCTTCATCGAGACGGAGTTCCGCTACATCCGCCCCGATGGCGACCAGCGTGGGCTCTTGCTGCGCGCGGAGATCCACGTGGTGGACAGCCAGCCGGCGACCGCGATGGGCGTGCTGATGGACATCACCGACCGCCGCCGGGCCGAGGACGCGCTGCGCGCCAGCGAAGCGCGGCTGCAACTGGCCCAGCGGGTGGGCCGGATCGGCGTGTGGGAGTGGGAGCTGCCGTCGGGCGACGCCAGCTGGTCTCCCGAGATGTACGTGCTGTTCGGGATCGACCCGGATGCCGGGATCACACCGGACGAAGCCTGGCTCGCCACCGTTTACCCGGAAGACCGCGTGGCCGTGGACGAGGCGGTTCGCCACAGCACCGAAAGCGGCCAGCCGCTGGACATCGAGTTCCGCATCCGCGTCCGCGGCGAGACCCGCTGGATCCTGTCCAAGGGTACGCCGGTCACCGGTTCGGACGGCCGCCGGCGGATGATCGGAGTCAACCAGGACGTGACCGGCGCGCACCGCGAGCGGACCGCGCTGGAGGACCGCAACCGCGCGCTGCAGGAGGCGGCCGTGCAGATCGGACGCGAGCGCGAACGCGTGTTCGAGCTCAGCCGCGACCTGTTCGCGGTAGCCGGGTTCGATGGCTACTTCAAGGTCATCAACCCGTCCTGGTCGCGCATCCTCGGTTACGACACCGATGCCCTGCTTGCGCGGCCGTTCCTGGATTTCATCCACCCGGAGGATCGCGCGGCGGCCAACGCCGTGCTGGCCTGCCTGCGCCGGGGGCACCAGGCGCCGCCGTTCGAGAACCGCATGCGCTGCGAACACGGCGGCTGGCGCTGGATCGCCTGGACGGCAGTGGCCGAGCATGACCGCATCTACGCGGTCGGCCGCGACGTCACCCAGGAAAAGCTTGCCGCGCACGAACTGGAGGCGGCCAACCGCCAGCTGCGCAACCAGATCGAAGGGCGCGAACGGGTCGAGGCGACGCTGCGCCAGATGCAGCGGCTGGAGGCGGTCGGCCAGCTCACCTCCGGTGTCGCGCACGACTTCAACAACCTGCTCACCATCGTGTTGGGCAACCTGGACCTGATCGAGATGTCGGTCGACGAGCCGAAAGTGCGCCGCCGGCTGGAACTGATGCGCCAGGCCGCGTTGCGCGGCGCCACGCTGACTTCGCAGTTGCTCGCGTTCTCCCGCCGGCAGCGGCTGGAGCCCAAGGTGGTCGACCTCAACGGCACCGTCCAGGGCATGAGCGAGCTGCTGCGCAGCACCATGGGCGGCAGCGTCGCGGTGGCGGCCCACCTCCAGCCGGCGTTGTGGAGCGCGCTGGTCGACCCGACCCAGATCGAGCTGGTGATCCTCAATCTCGCGATCAATGCGCGCGACGCCATGCCGGTGGGCGGCAGCCTCACCATCGAGACAGCCAATGCCACGCTCGCCGCGGAACCGCGGCAACCGGGCGAACCGCCGCCGGGCGACTACGTGGCCATCTCGGTGACCGACACCGGCACCGGCATGAGTGAAGAGGTGCGCGCGCGCGCGTTCGAGCCGTTCTTCACCACCAAGGCCGTGGGCAAGGGCTCCGGCCTGGGGCTGGCGCAGGTGCTCGGCTTTGCGCAGCAGTCCGGCGGGGGTGTGCGCATCGAAAGCCGGTCCGGTGCGGGCACCACGGTGCGGGTCTACCTGCCGCGCGCGTATGCGGGCGCGGCCGTGAGCGAGGCGGCGCCCGACAACCACGCCCATGCCGAGCCGCTGGCGCAGCGACGTTTCGCCTTGCTGGTAGACGACGACAGCGCGGTTCGCGACGTCACCGCCGCGCGGCTGCGCCAGCTCGGCTTCGAGGTGCTGGAGGCCGGTTCCGGAGGCGCAGCGCTGGATCTGCTCGACCGCTCGGCGCAGGTGGACCTGCTGGTCGCGGACTTCGCCATGCCCGGCATGAACGGCGTGGAGGTCGCCCAGCAGGCGCGCGCGCGCCGGCCGGAATTGCCGGTGCTGTTCGTCACCGGCTACGCCGACCAGACCGCGCTGGCCGGCGTCGGCGAGGAGCGCGTGGTGCAGAAGCCGTTCCGCGACGACGAGCTGGAGCGCAAGGTGCGCGCGGTCATCGGCGGGTAGGGTGCCTCGCCCGCGCTCCGCTCCCTCGCTTGAAGCGAGCGCTTCAGGGGCGGTAGGAATCTGCCGCCAGCCTGCCTACCATGCAAGGGGTGTCCCCTCGCAAAGGTGCTCGCCTTGAACCGATCCCTCGCTTACGCCATCGCCGCGGCCCTGCTCGTGCCCGCGCTCGCCAGCCCCGCGTGGGCCACCGACCTTCCCACCTTCGACCCGCACCGCCTGTCGCAGGAGGTCAGGACGCTGTCCTCCGATGCCTTCGAGGGCCGCGGCCCGGCCACGCCGGGCGAGACGAAAACGGTCGACTACGTGGTCGCGCAGTTCAAGGCGGCGGGCCTCGAGCCCGGTGGCGCGATCGTCGAGGGCAAGCGGACCTGGACGCAGCCGGTGCCATTGGGCCGGTTCGAAATCGTCGGCACGCCCGACTTCTCGCTGAGCGAGGACGGCAGGAACATCCCGCTGGCCCAGGGCGAGCAGATCGCCGTGCGCGCATCGATGGACGGTAGCCGCAAGGTCGACATCAACCAAGCGCCGCTGGTGTTCGTCGGCTACGGCGTCGACGCACCCGAGCGGAATTGGGACGATTTCAAGGGCGTCGACCTCAAGGGCAAGATCGGCGTGGTGCTGGTCAACGACCCCGACTTCGAGAGCGGCCGGGGCGATTTCGGCGGCAAGGCCATGACCTACTACGGCCGCTGGACCTACAAGTACGAGGAAGCCGCCCGCCAGGGCGCGCTGGGCATGCTGGTGGTGCACGAAACCGCGCCGGCCTCCTACGGCTGGGCCACGGTGAAGAACTCCAACACCAACGTGCAATTCGACATCGTGCGCGACAAACCGGCCGCGGAGCACCCGACGCTCGAGGGCTGGATCCAGCACGACCTGGCGGTGCAGATGTTCAAGGCCGCGGGGCTGGACTTCGCGGCGCTGAAGAAGCAGGCGCAGACGCGCGACTTCAGGCCGGTGACGCTCGACGGCGTCACCTTCTCGGCGCACTACGACGTCGATGCCAAGGTGATCACCTCGCAGAACATCGTCGGCCGCGTCGAGGGCGCCAAGCGTCCGGACGAGACCGTGATCTACAGCGCGCACTGGGATCACCTGGGCGTGGGCGCACCCGATGCCAGGGGCGATCGCATCTACAACGGCGCGGTCGACAACGCCACCGGCACCGCCGCGCTGATCGAGCTGGGGCGGGCCTTCGCGCACGCGCCGCGGCCGGAGCGCTCGGTGATCTTCCTGGCGGTGACCGCGGAGGAAAAGGGCCTGCTGGGCTCGGAGTACTACGCCACGCATCCGCTGTACCCGGTCGGGAAGACCGTGGCGGACATCAACACCGACGCACTCGACCCGGGCGGCCCCGCGCGCAACTTCTCCATCTCCGGCAACGCGAAGCTCGGTCTGCTCGATCGCCTGATCGCCCTGGCCAAGACCTACGGCATGAGCTATGCGCCCGATCCTCATCCGGAAGCGGGCAGCTTCTTCCGCTCCGACCACTTCTCCTTTGCCAAGCAGGGCGTGCCGGCGATCTCGTTCGAGTCGGGCAACGACCTGGTCAAGGGCGGCAAGGCGGCCGGCGAGGCCGCGGGCAAGCGCTACAACCGCGAGCACTACCACCAGCCCTCGGACCAATGGCAGGCCAGCTGGACCTTCACCGGCATGGCGCACGATCTGCGGCTGCTCTACCAGCTGGGCTACCAGCTCGCCGATTCGGATGCCTGGCCGCAGTGGTCCAAGGATTCGGAATTCCGCGCGGTGCGCGAGAAGACGGCCGACCAGCGCAAGTAGCGCCGGGGGACCGCCCCTATCCGCCTTCTCTTCGCGGGTAAGGATGATTCCCTGAAGCCCACACCCGATCCTTCCCCCGTCCCACGGGGGAAGGTGCCCGAAGGGCGGATGGGGGCAGCCTTGCCCCAGCCCACACGCTAGCGCCCTCGCACACGGATCGATCGGCGCCCGAGCACATGCCCTTGGGCATCCGTCGCCACCAACCGATAGCTGCCCTCCCGCAGATACAGCTCGCTCACCGACGCTCCCCCCGTCGGCCGCAGTCCGCGGCCCGCCGGCCCGGCAGAGGGCGGCGGATCGAACACCAGCCGGTCCGCGGGAATCGCCGCATCCGGCTCGTCGGCGTAGCGCGCCTCGACCAGGCAGGGATAGTCCGCCCGGCAGAGGCCTTCACCATCCACGCGGTACGGCGTGCGCAGGCCATCCAGTGCCAGCCAGGTCGGCCGGCCGCGGCGCAGGGCCTCGGGCGGGAACAGCACGCTCACGTCGTAGCCCTCGCGCAAGGCCCACGGCGTGCCGTCCCCGCCGATGAACACCAGCGGCCGGGCCGGCTTGAGGCGCGTCACCAGGTCCGTGTAGTAGGGATGGTCGTGCGTGGTATCGGCATGCGGCACCAGCATGGTCTGCTCGACCGTGAGCGGGTCGATGTCGACCAGTTTGCGCAGGTGCTCAGCCATCGACTGCCCGCCCAGGTACTTGCCGCTTTCCTGGATGTGGCCGTAGCCGGCGTCGACCACCAGCCGCGCTTCAGGGTGGGCCTTGAACACGCGCTCGTACAGGTTGCGCGCCTGCGAACGCTCGCGTGCGTCGCCGCCGTCGCCACGTTCCGATTCGTACGGCACCACCCGGTAGCCCAGCCTGAGCGCGGTGCGCACCATCTCCGCGCATAACGGCTCGCTGGTGTAGAAACCGCTGCTCTCGATCGGATAGCCGCGCGCCTGCAACCGGTCGTCGCGTGCATAGAGGGTCTCGGCGGCGAAGGTGTCGAACCCCTCCTCGCGCAACCGGGTGAGCAGCTCGATCGTCAGCGTGCGGGTCAGCGGCAGGTGGTGGGCCTCGTTGAAGAAAACCGCCTGCCGGCCGCGGGCGAGCCTGGCGATCGCGTCGACGGCCGGCTGCGCGTGCATGCCCGATGCAAGCGGTGGGGCATGGTCGTCCGGCTGCTGGACGCCCTGCGCCGAGAAGCTTGCCGCCGCGTTCGGGTAATCGCCGATGTAGGTCTGGTACCAGGCCAGATACTGGCTGAAGATCACCGGGAAGGCAGGGTTGCGGTCGCCTTCGAACATGGCCGACAGCACGGTCTCGTAGCGCCCCAGCACGGTCTTCTGGCGATCGGCCTGGCGCATGATGCGATCGGCCTTGTCCGCCGCCTGCATCTGCAGCGCGTACCAGCGCTCGGGCGTCATCGCCGGCTGCTCCTGCCTGGGCATGGCGGCCATGCCGATCGGGAGCAGCAGGCAGGCGATGCAGGCGGCAAGGCGGCAGGACATGGTCGGAGACTCCGCGCGTGTGGTGGAGTCTGTACCAAAACCGGTCCGGTGCAGCAGCCTGGACGGCTACGTAGGGTGGGCTTCAGCCCACCATCGCGCGCGCCAACGGTGGGCTGAAGCCCACCCTACGACAGCGGCCGCACGCGGAAGGCCAGGCTGATCCGCGGCGCCATCGGCGTACGCTGCTTGGGGATGCCGTGGTCGTAATGGAACTGGCTGGCGTAATCCATCAGCAGCAGGCTGCCGGCCGCCAGGTCCAGGTGCAGCACGCGCCGTGGCGGGTGCTTGGCACGGATCACCATCTCGCGCGTGGCCCCCAGCGACAGCAGCACGATCGGATGGCCGCGCACGAGGTCTTCCAGCTTGTCGTTGTGCGGGGCCACGCTGTCGTGCTCGTCGCGATAAAGATTCAAGCCCACGCTGGTGAACGGCGCATCGACCATGGCGCGCACCGCCGCGAGCGCCTCGTGCAGCGGCGCGGGCAGCGCGGGATCGGCCAGCTCGAAGTGCGCGCGCAGGCGCGGCACGTCGACCTCGCGCTCGTACATCATGCGGCGGCCGCCGCGCCAGGCGATGCCTTCGAACAGCTGCGCGAACCATGCCTGCGCGGTATCGGCGGCCACCACGTCGGGGATGTACACGACCCGGCCGCTGGAGTCGTCGAAGAGCACCTGCGGGCCGGCGGTGAACAGCGAGAACTGGGCCATGGCGGCCTCACTCCCGCGGCGCGTTTTCCCGCGCGATGGCATGCTGGCGCGCGCGCCAGGTTTCGGCGGTCTGCGGCTTGACGAACAGCGACGTGACCTCCGCGTGGCAGCTCTTGACTGCCTTCTCGATGCGATGGATGCACTGCTCGATCTGCGGCGTGGTCAGCTCGTCCTCGAATTCGGCGCTCAAGGCCGCCACCACGGTGTGCGGCCCCATCTGCACCGTCAGCACGCCGTTGACGCGTCCCACGCCCGGATCGTTGGCAGCGATCTCCAGCAGCGATTCGCGCAACTGCGGATGCGCCGGTTCTCCGATCAACAGCCCCTTGCTCTCGCGCGCCAGCAGGCTTGCGGCAATGGCCAGCACGATCGCGATGCCGATCGAGGCTGCGCCATCGAGCTCGGGCATGTCGAACACGCGCGCGCACACCACGCCGGCGAGCGCAATCAGCAGGCCGAGCAGCGCCGCCGAATCTTCCAGCAGCACGGTGAAGGTGGTCGGGTCCTTGCTCTTGCGGAAGGCCTCGAAGTAGCCCATGGAGCCCTTGGCGGCGCGAAACTCGCGCAGCGCCAGGTACCAGGAGGTGCCCTCGAACACCATCGACACGCCGAGCACGATGTAGTTGATCAGCGGATCGCTCATCGGCTCGGGATGGCGCAGGTGGTTCACGCCCTCGAACAGCGACACGCCCGCGCCCAGCGCAAACACCAGCAGCGCCACGATGAAGCTCCAGAAATACAGCTCCCGGCCGTGGCCGAACGGATGGACGGCGTCGGGCGGTCGAGCGGCCTGGCGCATGCCGTAGAGCAGCAGCAGCTCGTTGGAGGTATCGACCAGCGAATGCACGCCTTCGCTGAGCATCGCCGAACTGCCCGACAGCGCAGCCGCCACGAACTTGGCGATGGCGATGGCCAGGTTGCCGGCGAGGGCGGCGTAGACGACCAGCCGCGAGTTGGACGATGACGAGGACATCCTCAGCTCTCCACGTAGCGCCGCTGGCACAGTTCGCAGAAGAAACTGCGGCGGTTGGTTCTGCCCAGATAGGCGCGGTGGAACTTCACGTGGTCGCGCGGGCAGATGCTCTTGTTGTGCGCCAGCCAGTGCTTGCGCAGTACGAAGGCCCGCTTCCACTCCAGGAACTCGAAGCTGTACTGGCGCGCCTGCTCGACGAGCTCTCGCAGCTTGCGCGCCGGCAGCGCGCCGACGGTCGAGAGCGGATGCGTACGGATGCGGAACAGCACCTCGTTCTTGATGATGTTGCCCACGCCGGCGAAGACGTCCTGGTCCAGCAGGGCGTCGCAGGCGAGGGTGTCGGGCATGGCACGCAGGCGCTTGCGTGCGAGCGCCGGGTCCCAGGCGTCGGACATCACGTCGGTGCGCCAGTCGTAGAGCTCGTCAAGGTCGCCCTCCAGCAGCCGTACCGAGCAGCTGTAGAAGTTCAGTTCGCCCTCGTCGAACTGCAGGCTCAGTCGCGGCGCGGCTTCCTTGCGCTCGTCGATGCGGTAGCTGCCGAACATCAGCAGGTGGATCCGGATGGTCACGTCCGGCAGCTCGATCAGCGTCTGTTTGCCGAAGCTGCGGAAGGCGACGACCGGCTGGCCGACCAGCCGCGCCATGTCGATCTTGGCGTTGCCTTCGGCACGCCGGATCGTGCGCCCGGTGAAGGGCGCCACCTCTTCCCGCAGGATGACGATCGAAGGGCCTTCGGGCACGAATCACCTGTCGCGGCTGCCTTGGGCTGATTCTGGGCGGCCCGGGGGCACGTCGGAGTGAACGCCGCGTTGCAGGAGCGCACTTGTGCGCGGCCGCTCGGCGTTCCCATTGTAGGAGCGCACCTGTGCGCGACCGCGGTGAACGACCGGGCATCGCGGTCGCGCACAGGTGCGCTCCTACAGGGAGTCGAGCATGCGCTTCAGGTCGAGGGCGTTGGCCGTCGCGTGGCCCAGCGTCGTGTTGTCGAAGATGCACCAGGCGTGCGGCGCCCGGCGCAACCGTCGCGCCACGCGTTCGAGCGCCTCGGAGGCGTAGGCGTCGTAGTACGTGCGCGGCGATCCGTGCAGCCGCAGATAGATGCGAAGGCGGTCGCCGCCAGGCAACGCCGCCCGCGGCACAGGCGCCGGGTCGGCCGCGACGCGCGAGATCGACAGGCCGCGCAACGCCTGGTCGACAGCCGCCGTGAACCACGAGGCATGCCTGGGCTCGCACGCCAGCGCGCCGTCGTAGCCTTCCCGCAGGCGCTCGAAGAAGGGCAGGGCGACCGAGGCGTCGAACACCAGGCTCGGCGGCAGTTGCAGCAGCAGCCAGCCCAGCTTGTTGCCCAGTTCGCCGACCTGGTCGAGGAACCCCGACACCAGCCCGTCGCACGAGCGCAAGCGGCATGCGTGGCTGATCGCCTTGGGCATCTTGGCGGCGAACCGGAAATCCGCCGGCACGCTGTCGGCCCAGCGGCGCCAGGTCGCCGGGCGGTGCGGGCGGTAGAAGCTGGAGTTGATCTCCACGCAGTCGAAGACCTGCGCGTAGCGTTCCAGCGTGCTGCCTTCGGCCGGGAAGGCAGCGGCGTGCGCCTTCGGGATCGACCAGCCTGCGCAGCCGATGCGGACGGTCACGCCATCACCGACGCCCCGGCCGGGCTTTTTGCCTCTGTAGGAGCCCGCTTGCGGGCGATGCTCTCCAGCAGACCGCAACCGCCAAAGCATCGCCCACAAAGTGGGTTCCTACGGGGAGCGCACCGGTCATTTGGCGACCTCAACCTTTCGGCTTGCGGAACCGGTACATGAACTGGTCCGTATGCCCGCGGATCGACTTGTCGAACACCTTGATGTCGTGCGGATCGGCCGGGTTGCGCAGTGCGTCGCTCTCCCCGTCGAACACGAAGCCTGCCGATTCGGCCTGCTTGCGGACGATGGCCGGGTCGATGCGATGCAGGGTGTCGGTGTCGCGCATGCCCGATCCGGCGGGCGCCACGTGGTCGATCACGACGAACACGCCGCCCGGCTTGAGCACCTTGTACACCTGCTTGTCGAGCACGACCGGGTCGACGTTGCCCATGAACTTGTCCGGATAGTCGTGGTAGTTCTGCGAGGTGAACACCACGTCGACCGACTCGGGCGCATCGAGCTTCGCCGCCGGCTGCATGAGCACGCTGACGTTGGCGTAGTGCGGCTGCTGGGCGAGCTTGCGCAGGTGGGTCACGTCCGACTGCGCCTCGGCGGCGTACTCGTTCGGCCACAACGCATAGACGTGCCCCTTGGCCCCGACCACACCGCTGAACACGCGGGTGAAGTAACCGCTGCCAGGAATCAGCTCCAGCACCTTGTCGCCCGGCTTGACCTCGGCGAAGGCCATGACCTGGGCGATCTTGCGGCGGGCGTCGTCGGCCCGATCGGCCTGTCGGCCCGGGTCGTTGATCGCCGCGGCGAGATAGGGCGGTTGCGTGTGCTGCGCGGCATCCTGCGGGGAAGGTGCCGCATGGGCGGCGGGCAGGGCGAGGGCGATCACGGCGGCGAGGACGAGCGTGCGCATGTCAGGCTCCTTCGGGTTGGGTCTGCGATTGTGCGCCTGGCCCGGCGGCAGGGGGCCGTGACTTCTGGGGGGGATGGTGCGCTCCACAGCCAGCCGAAGCAGGCATGAAGAGGGGCCCGGCTGGCGCCAGGCCCGCGTGCCTTCCCCGGTCCCGCATCAGGCCATCCCTGGCCCTGCGTGCCTCCCTGCCAGTCGTCCGGCGTGCGCTCAGTAGGCGCCGCCGGAGGAGTTCGGCGTGGTCGAGGTCGGCGCCGGCATACCGGCGGTCGACGAGGACGGCGGCATGGTGGCCGGCGGGGTCATCGCCGTGGACGCAGGCGGCGGCGTCATCGGCGTGGTCGGCTGGGACGGCGTGGTCGGCGTCGTGGCCGGCGCGGTCGACGGGGTCGCAGCACCCGGTTCGGCGTTGTTGTCGTCGGTGTGGTTGCAGGCGGCCAGTGCGAACGAGGAAGCCAGCAGCAGGCTCCAGCACAGCAGGCGGATCTTCATGGCATTGCTCCTCTGGTAAAGGTCAGTGCGGCTGGGAGACGGCGCGGGTGACTTCCTGCTGCAACGAGCGGGCGTCCGTGCGTTCCAGGTCCGCCAGCGAGACGATGCCGCACAGCGCGCCCTTGGCGTCGACCACCGGGACCCGCCGGATCTGCTGGCGCTCCATCAGCTTGGCGCAGTCCTCCAGGCTCGCGTCCTCCTTGATCACGATCGGCGGTGCGGTCATGCAGTCCTGCACGCGTACGTCCAGCGGGTTGCGACCGGCGGCCAGCGTGCGTACGACGATGTCGCGATCGGTGATGACGCCCACCGGGCGGCGATCCAGGTCGACCACCGGGATCTCGCCCACGTCCTCGTCGCGCATCGCGCGGGCGACTTCGTCCAGCGGCGAGGTGGTGAGGCAGAACTTCGGGTTGCGGGTCATCACGCGGTCGAGGTCCATGGGTACTCCGGAGCGGCGGCGGGAAGCGGGGGCGGAAGGCATGTTCCTCGCGCCCGGTTGAATGCGGTGTGCGCGGATCATGAAAGGTGCGTGCAATGCACGCGCTTCTCCCCAAGGGGGATGGCTGGGGAAAGGAGTGCCGGAGCCCTACGTCAGCGCCGTCGGCTCATCAAACGGCAGCGGCCTGCCACCCGCGCGTGCCAGCGCCGGCTCGACGCGCGCCAGCAGATCCTTGTCGCCGTCCACCACCACAAGGATGCGGCCGGCCTCGATCTCGTCCTCGAACTTGCGCCGCACCGGATCGGGCACGGAGGCACCCACCAGCGCGCCGGTCCAGCCCCCGGTCAGCGCGCCGGCGACGGTCAGCCCGGCCACGCCCGCCACCGTGATGCCCACGGGCGGGATCGCCACCGCCACCAGCCCGGCCAGCAACCCAACCGCGCCGCCGCCGACCACGCCGCGCAACGCGGCCGGATAGAAATCGCTGCCGGCTTCCTTGTGCTGCTCGGGAACCGCTTCCAGTTCGATGTCCGAGCGGGCGATCAGTGAAATGTCCTCCTCGGGCACGCCAGCGGCGCGTGCGGCCTGCATGACGGTCCTGGCGGACTCGACATCGGGGGTGCTGAACACGTGGCGGGTCTTCATGGCGGTTCCTCGCGGTTGGGGATGGGCGGGCGCGGGGACGGCCCGGCACCATCCTTGTGGAACGCGGGTTGGCGGGGCGTGGGGTGCGCGTGTCCATGGCGTGAGCGCGGCCTTACCATCGATGCCATGGAGCTTCCGTTCCCGCCCGACGACCCGCCGCCCGTGCCCCCGCGCGAACCCGACCCGGACGATTGCTGCGGCGAGGGCTGCGTGAACTGCGTGCTCGATCGCTACGACGAGGCGCTGGAGCGCTACCGCGTCGCGCTCGCGGCCTGGCACGTTCGACATCCGGAGGCCCCGCGTCCCTGAGGCGTGGCGTCGCCATGCCGTCGCCATCGATGCTGCTAGTCTTCGGGCATGCCGTCGGACGCCTTGCCCGTGATCATCGCCGGCGCCGGTCCGACGGGGCTGGCGGCCGCGCTGCTGCTCGCCCGGCGCGGCATCCCGGTGCGCATCGTCGACAAGTCGCCCGCTCCGAGCCGCAACTCCAAGGCGCTCGCCGTCAACCCGCGCACGCAGGAGTTGCTGGAGGACACCGGCGTGACCGCGCGCATGCTGGCCGAGGGCTGGATCGTGCGCGGGCTGTCGCTGCACCAGCCCGGGCACGAGGATGTCACCGTGCCGATCTCGCCCCTGCTCGATACCGACCGTTCGCTCCTCGCACTGCCGCAGTCGCGTACCGAAGCCCTGCTGGCCGAGGCGCTGGAGGCTCAGGGCGTCACCGTCGAACGCGGAGTGAAGCTCGACGCGCTGGCGCAGGGCGACGAAAGCGTCACCGTCCAGCTGGTGCATGCCGACGGCAGCGTCGAACGCACGCAGGCGCCGCTGCTCTACGGCGCCGATGGCGCGCACAGCACGGTGCGCCAGGCGCTGGGACTGGCCTTTCCGGGCGACGAACTGCCGGAGCCCTGGCAACTGTGGGACCTGCACCTGGCCGCACCGCTGGACCCCGACCGAGTGCACCTGTGGCTGCTGCCGGATGGCTTCCTGTTCGCGCTGCGCGTGCGCGACGACATCTGGCGCCTGATCGGCAACAGCGCCGAACCGCTGGCCGCATTGCCGGCCGGCACGGTGTGCGGCGACGTGCTCTGGCAATCGCATTTCCACATCGCGCACCGGGTCGCCGAGCGGGCAGGCGTGGCCCGCGTCCTGCTCGGCGGCGACGCCGCGCACATCCACTCGCCGCTGGGCGCGCGCGGCATGAACCTGGGCATCGAGGACGCCTACGTCTTCGCCGACTGCGCGGCGGACGCGCTCAACGGCCGCCTCTCGCGCCTGGCCAGCTACACGCAATTGCGCCATCCGGTGCACCGCCAGGTGGTGCGCCGCGTGGGCGCGCTGACCCGGCTGATGCACGGACGCCCTTCCACGCTGCGCGAATTGCGTGACGTGCTGGTGCCGCGCCTGATGCACTTCGGCCCCGCCCGGCGCCAGTTCCTGCGCGTGGCCGGTGGCCTGGACCACCCCGTCCGCACGCGCGGCTGAAGCGCAATGGGCAAGAGCCCACCGCGCCACCACGACTGGCCGGCGGGCGGAGCACTGGCTCGCAAGCCCGCCCACGCTGGCGGCAAGCAACAATCGGACGTCCAAACGTGCACTGGCTCGCGTTTGCCGGCCGCCTGCGTTGATCGCGCATCGGCGCACCTGTAGATTCGTTCAGGCAATTCGTTCTCGGGGGAGTTCTTATGAAGAAGTTTGCATGGGTCGCCGGCGCGACCCTGCTGCTGGCCGCATGTGGCGGTTCGCAGGACACGCGCGTGCCGGTGGCGCTGGGCAGCCTGGTGACGCCGGCATCGGCGCCGTGGCTGCAGGTGGAGCAGGATCAGCAGGACGTCGAAGTCCGCGGCCTGGAGGATTCGCTTACGCTCAAGCCCTCGCCGCCGGTGTCGGAGGTGTTGCAGGCGCGCCTGCGCCAGGCGCTCGCACCAGCCTATTTCACCGACCTGGTGGTCCAGTGCGAGCAGGTCTTCGCCGAGATGCGTGTCGACACCGACGCCACGCCGGCCACGGTCACGCTCGAACTGGGCACGCACTGCGCCATCCACGCGCGCGGCCTGGGCTCGGACAAGACCTACCACGTCTCGCCCTCGATGCCGGCGCCGGCCCGCGCCGACTACGCCAAGGCACTGACCCGGCTGCTGGGCACGGGCGCGGACGATATCGCCCGCCAGTTGCGCGCGGACGTGGAAGCCACGCCGCACTGACGTCCACTCAGTCCTGCGCCGGCATGAACTGTCGGCGCAGGTCCAGCTGACCGCGCCGCATGACCGGGCCCGGGAAGCAGGTCGGCCAGGTGCCGCTGTAGTCCAGCTCCGCATCCAGCAGGCCGCGTTCGACCAGCAACTGCACCATCGCCAGCGGGTCGGCGCAGGCCAGCACCTTGCCCAGCGGCGAAGCCGGTGCCTGCGGGGCGTTGACGCGCTCGACCAGCGCTTCGACCACGTTCGCGGGCATCTCCCAATGGCGCACCGCGCGCAGCGACAGCCGTGCGCCGATGCGCATGCAGCCGGCCAGGAACACCGGCGAGAACGCACCCAGCGACGGCGGCGCCTCCTGGTCCAGCAGGCGCACGACCGCGCCGGTACCGGTATGGCAGACCATCCCCGCGAGGAAGGCCTCGAAGGGGTCGCAACCGCCGTGGCGACCGAGGAAGGCGGCGGCATGGGCGCAGCGCTCGGCGTGTTCCCACAGCCAGGGGCCGGCCATGTGGCCGCGCATGCCCGCGCTGGCCTGCAGGATCGGCTTCATCACGTGCAGCGTGGCGACCTTGCGCAGGGCGTCGCGGCCGAGCAGCACCACCGCATGCTGCAGGCTGTGGATCGGCTGGGCCGAGCGGAAATGCGCGCTGCCGGCCACCCGCATCACCTCGCCCACGAGCACCGGGTCGCGGCCGATCATCGCGGCCAGTTGCGAGCCGGCCAGGTTGTCGTTCCTCAACGCGCGCAGCAATTGCGGCAGCACGCTGGGCAGGCGCGGCAGGCCGCTCACGTCGAAACGTTCGCCGATCGCCTCCAGCCGCCGCAGCGTGGCCTGCTCGGCGGTGCTGGCCGTGTCGCTGGCGGCCGCGGGCAGGCCGAGCACGAACCGGTGGAAGCGATCCTCCACCTCGGCCAGCGGCGGCCCGGCCTCGCACGCAGGCACGTCGGCCACGACCGTCACGACCGTCACGACCGGCGGCGCGGGGGCAGGGCGGAGCGGGGCTTTCCTTGCGGCGAAGAGTCGCCGCCACATGGCGATCATCCGAATTCAGGTCCCATGGCGTGCTCCGCGCTGTATCGGCCGCCGGCCGCACAAATGTAGGAGCTCGCCGGCGCCTGGGTGGACGCCGGACAGGCCCGTCCGAAAAAGGTCGTCGTGCGAGCGCTGGCGCAGTCGAAGCTCCGTCTCGTACTCCGGCGCTGGCAATGGCCGCCCGCGACCCCACATCCGAGGGCATCCTCTGGCAGGAACGGCACATGATCCCCTTCTCGATCCTCGACCTGGCGCCCATCACCGAAGGCAGCGATGCAAGCGCGGCCTTCGCCAACACGCTGGACCTGGCCCGGCTGGGCGAACAACTGGGCTACCGGCGTTACTGGCTGGCGGAGCACCACAACATGCCCGGCATCGCCAGCGCCGCCACGGCGGTGCTGATCGGCCACGTCGCCGGCGGCACCTCGACCATCCGCGTCGGCGCGGGCGGCGTGATGCTGCCGAACCACGCGCCACTGCAGGTGGCCGAGCAGTTCGGCACGCTCGCCGCGTTGTATCCGGGCCGCATCGACCTGGGCCTGGGCCGCGCGCCGGGCACCGACCAGGCCACCATGCGCGCGTTGCGCCGCTACGCCGATGGGGCCGAGACCTTCCCCGACGACGTGCTCGAGCTGCTGCATTACTTCGAGCCGGCCAAGCCGGGGCAGGCCGTGCGCGCGGTTCCCGGCGCGGGCCTGGACGTGCCGGTCTGGCTGCTCGGCTCGAGTCTGTTCAGCGCGCGCCTGGCCGCGGCGCTGGGACTGCCGTTCGCATTCGCGTCGCATTTCGCGCCCGACGCGATGGATGCGGCGCTGTCGATCTACCGGCGCGAGTTCCGCCCCTCGCCGCGGCTGGCGCAGCCCTACGCGATGCTCGGCGTCAACGTGGTCGCGGCGCAAACCGACGCCGAAGCCCGTCGCCTCTTCACCACGCAGCAGCAGAGCTTCATCAACCTGCGCCGTGGCCAGCCCGGGCTGGTGCCGCCGCCGATCGACGATATCGATGTGTTCTGGACGCCCACCGAAAAGCTCGGCGTCGAACGGGCGCTCGCCTGTGCCGTGGTCGGTAGCCCGGCCACCGTGCAGCAGGGCCTGGCCGATTTCATCGCGCGCCATCGTCCGGACGAGCTGATGCTCACCGCAAACATCTTCGACCACACCCTGCGACGACGCTCGTTCGAACTGGCGATGCAGGCGCGCGAGCGGCTACCGGGCTGACGCGCGCTGCGCACCCGTGCGATCGCCACTGCCGGCCACTCAGACCCGACCCCGCTCCGGCTTGCCCCGCGCCGCCTGCGCGAACAGCCAGGCGGAGCCAGCGAACAACGCGACGAAGAAGCCGTTCAACAGCACGATCTCCACCGGCCCGCTCCAGGGAAGCCCCAGGCCCTCGATCAGCGCAAACGCGCCGATCAGCGCCTGCGCGAAGGCCATCGCCGCCAGTGCCCGCGCCATGCCGACCGGATGCAGGCGCGCGATCGCCGCGCCGATGCCGCCAATCGCCACTACGCCGAAGTACATCCGGTTGGCCGGATCGCCATCGGCGCCGATGATGCCCACCCCCAGGCTGAGCCACACCAGCAGGATCGTCGCCACCAGCGCCACGCAGGCGGCGGACAGGTAAGTGTTGCGGTGAACAGGATTGCGCATGGCTTGGCCTCCGCTGAAAACATCCGCTGGTTTTGCTGCACCGGATCAGGCGTGCTCGCTCAGCAGTCCGCGCGCGATGAACTGCGCCAGCGTGCCGGCAAACCCCAGGCCGATCAGGAAGAGGACCCACCGCAGCCTCAACCAGGACGCGCGCAGCGTGGACCATTGCACGGTAAGGTCGACCGGGTAGGCGGCGCAGTAGGCCACGTTCGCCAGCACCGCAAGCAGGAACAGCTGCAGGAACAGGTCGAGCGAAACGATGCGGCCGAACGCAGCCGCATTCGCGGCGAAGATGGCCGTGACCACCACCAGCAACACGAGGTTGTAGATGATGCGGTGGCGCTCCCAGTAACCGATGGCGTCGCCGATGAAAGTGCGCATGTCCTGATGATCCATGGATGCAGCCTCACGCTTGGGTTGAAAGGCCGGGCGATGCCGCCCGTTGATGTGTGTGCTCAGCGAGCCGCCGTCTCCCGTTCCGGCCCGGCTGCGCAGGCTTCGGGCACGCTGCCGAACCGGCGGTTGCGCCGGTGGAACGCCTCCACGGCCGCGCCCAGGTCCTCGCCCGTGAAGTCCGGCCACAGCACGCTGGAGAAAAGAAGCTCCGCATAGGCGCATTCCCACAGCAGGAAATCGCTGAGCCGCTGCTCGCGCCCGGTACGTACCAGCAGGTCCACGTCGGGCGTGCCGGGATCGCCGTGCTGTGCATGGGCCAGAAGCGTGCGGAACGCCTCGCGGCTGGGTACCGCGCCCTGGTGCAGCGCCGCGGCGGCGGTGATCGCATCGCGCGAGGAATAATCCACGGCAAGGCGCAGGTTCAGTACCCGGCCCGCGGCGGTCGCCGCTTCGGCCTGCTCGATGGTCCTGACCAGTGCGGGAGAAAGACGGTCACGGCGTCCGATCACGCTCAGGCGCACGCCCTCGCGCCGGCAGGCGCCCACTTCGGCACGCAGGAAGTTGCGGAACAACGCCATCAGCGTCGCCACTTCGGCCGCCGGGCGGCGCCAGTTGTCCGCGGAAAACGCATACAGCGTCAGCGTGGTGATCCCGAGCCGCGGCGACGCTTCCACCACGCGTCGCACCGCACCGGCGCCGGCGCGATGCCCCCGGCTGCGCGGCCAACCGCGGTCCTCGGCCCAGTGTCCGTTGCCGTCCATGATGATCGCCACGTGCAGGTTTTCCATGTCCATCAAGCACTCTGTAATACAAAGTCGATTGGCACACCAAAGCGCCGGGCGGCAGCCGGCTATTCGCCGCTGCGGGTCGCGGCGATCAGTGCTTCCATGTGGTTGAGGTAGGACTCCAGGGCTTTGCGGCCCTTGGGTGTGATGCGGAATTCGGTACGTGGCACGCGGCCCTCGAAACCCTTGTGGCAAGCGACATAGCCGGCGTCCTCGAGCTTGCGCGCATGGACGCTCAAGTTGCCGTCAGTCGTATTGAGCAGGGCCTTCAGGTCGGTGAAACCGAGCCGGTCGTTCACCGCCAGCGCGCTGACGATGCCGAGCCGCAGCCGCTCGTGGATCAGGCGGTCCAGGTCCACCGTGCGCTCCACCGCACCCTCTACCGGCACCAGCGCCGGGCGGGCATGGCGGCTTTCCACCTTCGCGGTCGATCGCTTAACCACCGTACTTTCTCGCAATGAGCACGCCGAACACGACGTGCAACCCACCAAACCCCAGCCCCAGGCAGAGTGCCGGGACGGGCGGGGCGGTAAAGAGCGCGATGGCGCCCAGGAACAGGAAGAGCACTCCCATCAGCGGCACGATCCGGATCGAGAACGTGCCTCCGGCGATCACGGCCGTGCCGTAGAGCAGCAGCCACATGCCGGGCAACAGCGCGTCCAGCCCTGCGCGGAACAGCACGATGGTCAGGAGCGCCGCCACGAAGATCGCCGGCACAAAGCCAAGCGCAAACTGCCGAGCCGGGCGAGAGAGCAGCGGAACCCCTTCGTTGCGCGCCTTGAACAGCACCCCGAGCAACCCGACCGCTACCGCGACCGCAGCCGCCCCGAGCCAGGTCAGCAACCACGCCCACCGGCTCGATTGCGCCGGCGCAATGACGGCCGCAGCCAGCCCGGCCAATCCCATGACGACCCCGCCCCAGCCGGGCACGGCGGTAAAGGAACTGGCGCGCTCCATGGCGCCGCGGATGTAGAGCAGGTTCTCCGCGGCATGCTCGTGAAGCGACACCGTGCTTCGAGGGCGGTTGTCCATGCCGGCAGGCTAGATCGCTCTGGAATGGCACGTCAAGTACTTTGTAGTGAAAAGTCGATGACGCGGGATGCGACCGTAAGCTCCCCCGTCAAGCAGACACTTCAAAAGTAGAACGACTGGCGGCTTGTTGGCGGTACTCGGCGGGTGTCAGATCACCGAGCGATTCGTGGGGGCGTTGCTCGTTGTAGTCGAGCATCCACC